>CAYSPF010000138.1:0-6252 GCA_964432775.1 uncultured Geobacter sp. | reverse complement strand
ACAGGAGATACCGCACTCATGAATAACAGATTTCTCGCCCGAGCGAAAAAGAACGACCGTCTCGCCGCGTGGCTGATAAACATCGGCGGTTTCTTCGTCATCTTCTCGGTGATCGGCATCCTGGTCCTGATACTGAAAGTCGCCATTCCGCTGTTTCTGCCGTCCGATGCGACCGTTGTTTCCACCGTCCCCCTCTCCAACGGAACCGCGACAGCCAAAACAATGGCCATCGGGGCCGATGACAATCTCAAGACCGGCTACCTGCTCGACGAATCGGGAACCTTTTCCTTTTTCGATACACGCAGCGGCAAGGTCATTGAAACATCGGCCATAACGCCTCCCGGGAATGGAAAGACCGTTATCGCCTCCGTTGCCGAGGCGCCTGGACGCCGTTATGACATCCTTTGGAAGGACGGTTCCTTTACCGCTCTGAAGGTGGCCTATTCCCTCAAGGACGGTGAAGCCGGCGCCAAGGTGGAGACCCATGAGATCGTACCCCTGCTGGAGGAAAAGGGGCGGGGCGACGCACCTCTCCTCTCCCTGGCGAGAACACCCGACGGGAAGGATCCGCTGCGTGTGGACCTCCTTCCCGGCGGCAGATTTTCCCTTTCCACAGCCCTCAAAACCGAGACTCTGGACGGAACCGAGTCGGTGAAACCCGTACGCTCCAGCTTTGGCGGCGATCTGCCCGGGACCGTAACCAGTGTCGCCCTGGACAGCAAGGCCGAGTTTCTCTATGCGGGAACCGACAAGGGACAGTTGCTCCGCTGGGATCTCTCCGACCGGGAGGCCCCGAAATTGATAGACAACGTCACGGCGAACCGCGCCGGTCGCCCCGTGACCGCGCTCTCCCTGGTGTTCGGCGACATATCCGTTGCGGTGGGGGATGCGGACGGAAGCTATTCCACCTGGTTCCCGGCATCCGAGAGCGGACTCGGAAGCAGCAAGGCGCTGACGCTCATCCATCGGCTCAGCCTCCGCAAAGACGCGGTCCGGGCCATCCTGCCGTCGCCCCGCAGCAAGACCCTCTATTCGCTGGATGAAAAAGGGACCATATCGGTTGACCATATGACCTCCGAGCGGCACCTTCTCTCCCTGCGCGGCGACCGGCCCGTGGTCCGCTTCGCCGTCTCCGGCAAGGAAAACGGCATCATCGCGCTGGACGGGGAGAACAGAATCACGGTGTGGCGCATTTCCATCCCCCATCCCGAGGTCAGCCTGAAGACCCTGTTCGGCAAGGTCTGGTATGAGAACTATGACAAGCCAGCCCACGTGTGGCAGTCCTCTTCGGCCAGTGACGACTTCGAGCCGAAGCTGAGCCTGACTCCGCTGATCTTCGGCACTCTGAAGGGGACACTGTACGCAATGATCTTCGCCATACCGCTTGCCCTGCTGGGCGCCCTGTATACGAGCCAGTTCATGGGTGCTCGGATTAAGAAATACGTGAAACCGGCCATCGAGATCATGGCGGCCATCCCCTCGGTTGTCATCGGCTTCCTGGCGGGGCTCTGGCTGGCGCCGCTTCTCGATCGGGCGATCGTTCCGCTGCTGGTTTCCGTTGCGGTGGTTCCGGCGGCCGTACTGCTCTCGATTCTTCTCTGGAAACGGGTCGGCGCCGCGCCGGTTCTGAAACGGATTTCCCTGGGATACGAGTTCCTTTTCCTGATACCGGCCCTGCTGATAGGGGTGTACGTCTCCTCCCTGCTCGGCGGGGTACTGGAGGCGTCCCTGTTCAGCGGCGATTTCAAACTGTGGCTGTTCGACGCCTTCGGCGCCCGCTTCGACCAGCGCAACTCCATCATCATCGCCTTTGCCCTCGGCCTGGCGGTTATCCCGATCATCTTCACGATAGCCGAAGACGCCTTGTCCAATGTGCCGAAAAACCTGGCCGCAGCCTCCCTCGCCATCGGCGCGAGCCGCTGGCAGACCGCATGGCGCGTGGTGCTCCCGTCGGCCCTTCCCGGCATCTTTTCCGCCGTGATGATAGGCTTCGGCCGCGCCATCGGTGAAACCATGATCGTGCTGATGGCCACCGGCAACACACCCATCATCGACTGGAGCATCTTCAACGGCTTCCGCTCCCTGTCGGCGAACATCGCGGTGGAGATTCCCGAGGCGCCCGTGTTCGGCACCCTCTACCGGGTGCTGTTTTTCTCCGCGGTGCTGCTGTTCCTCTTCACCTTTTTCATCAATACCGTGGCCGAAGTCTTGCGCCAGAAATTCCGCAAGAAATACGGCCGCTTCTGACAAGGACGGGTACACGTATGGGCACATTCTGGAAACAGGGGGAACCGCAGGTCTGGGGCGCAGCCGCGGCTCTCTCCGCCACCCTTCTCATGATCCTCCTTCTCATCGGGGTAGTCATGGTCAACGGCCTCGGCTATTTCTGGCCGGCCGACACGGCCCTGGTCTCCCTGAAGGACGGCGGAAAACTCCTGGGAGAAATCTCGGACAGGGAAAAGGCGACCGCAACCCACGGTAAACGGCTCCAGCTGAAGGTGGGCAACCGGGATATCTACGGCCAGGACTACCGGTGGATCGACAAAAACGAGGTTCAGGCCCTGTCCTATCCCGCCGACGCCATTGTCCTTGAGAGGACGGAACACGGCAATTTCTATGGATTCCTGAAAAACCTTTCCCTTGAGGGACTGAAGGTTCCTGCCTCTGCGTCTCCCGGAAAGCGTCTCCGGAAGGCCCTCTCCCTCATTGCGGACTCCCGGGAGAAACTCCGGGATACGGAAGCTCGGATGTCACGCCTCAATTCCGAAGCCGAGAAGCTACGTCTACAGATCCAGAAGCTCTCCTTCGACGGCAACAACAGCACCCGGGTTGCTGCGCTTACGCAGGAACGGAATGCCGTTCTCGCCCGGTTCAACACAGAGATGGAGACCTTCAACGAAGGCCTTGGGGGGCTCCGCGGGCACACCGCTCTTTTCACCGACGCATCCGGCCAGGAAAAGGAAATTGCGCTGATAGATATCGTCCGGGCCTGTCAGCCGAACTCCATGGGAGTCTTCGCCAAGGGCGCGTTCTACGCGGGCAAGATCCGGGAGATGCTCTTCGACGAACCGCGGGAATCCAATACCGAGGGAGGTCTGTTCCCCGCCATATTCGGCACCGTGATGATGGTGCTCCTGATGAGCGTCTTTTCCCTCCCCTTCGGTGTTGTCGCAGCCGTGTACCTGCGGGAATACGCCCGGGACGGCGTCATCGTCCGCCTGGTGCGGATTGCCGTCAACAACCTGGCCGGTGTTCCCTCCATCGTCTACGGCGTCTTCGGCCTCGGCTTCTTCGTCTACGGCATCGGCAGCGGCATCGACGCTTTCTTCTATCCAGAGCGGCTGCCGACCCCGACCTTCGGCACCGGCGGCATCCTCTGGGCAAGCCTGACCCTGGCGCTACTGACGGTACCGGTTGTCATCGTCTCCACGGAAGAAGGCCTGGCGGCCGTGCCCAAGGGGCTGCGGGAAGGCTCCCTCTCCCTTGGCGCCACCAAGTTCCAGACCCTGATGAAGGTCGTCATGCCCATGGCGACCCCCGGCATCATGACCGGCATGATCCTGGCGATGGCACGGGCCGCCGGAGAAGTGGCCCCCCTGATGCTGGTGGGCGTCGTGAAGCTTGCGCCGACCCTCCCCATTGACGGAAACTTTCCCTTCTTCCACATGGATCGGAAATTCATGCACCTGGGTTTTCACATCTACGATGTGGGCTTCCAGTCCCCCAACGTGGAGGCTGCGAAACCGATGGTGTTCGTCACCACGCTGCTGCTGCTGGCCATCGTCATTACCGCATCGAGCGCGGCGATAGTCATCAGGAACAGGATGAAAAAGAGATACGCCACCAAGGCATTCTGATTCCAATCTGCGTCATGATACACGATTCTCGTAGGGGCGGCCCCCCGTGGCCGCCCTCGAAAGGGCAACCACACGGGCTTGCCCCTACATCCGGAACGCAACTACGAATATGACAACATAGGAAGCATCGACCACGGAGAATAGAACATATGGAGTTGAACACGACACGACCGATAGCGGACCCCGTTCTGGAAATTGCCGGTCTGAACCTGTACTACGGCGCCGCACCGGCACTCAAGGACATCACCCTTTCCATCCCGCGCAGGCAGGTCACGGCCTTTATCGGCCCGTCCGGCTGCGGAAAGTCCACCCTGCTGCGCTGTTTCAACCGGATGAACGACCTGTTGGACAATGTCCGCATCGAGGGGAGCATCACCCTGGACGGAGAGGAGATCACCACCCCGACCCTGGACGTGATCAGCCTGCGACGCAGGGTCGGCATGGTGTTCCAGCAATCGAACCCGTTCCCCAAGTCCATCTACGAAAATATCGTGTATGGCCTGCGCATCGCCGGGGTCCGGGATAAGGCAACCCTGGACGAAACCGTTGAAAAGAGCCTGCGCGGCGCGGCCATCTGGGACGAGGTCAAGGATCGCCTCCATGATTCGGCCCTGGGCCTCTCCGGCGGCCAGGCGCAACGCATCTGCATTGCACGCGCCATTGCCGTGAATCCCGAGATCATACTCATGGACGAGCCCTGCTCGGCCCTGGACCCCATCGCCACCGCCAAGATCGAGGAACTGATCAACGAACTGAAGGAACAGTACACGGTGGTCATCGTCACGCACAACATGCAGCAGGCGGCCCGTGTTTCCGACTTTACCGCCTTCCTCTATCTGGGGGAACTGATAGAATTCAACGAAACGAAAAAGATATTCACCAACCCGGACAATAAGCATACGGAAGATTATATTACCGGAAGGTTCGGCTGACGTTTGAAGGGTGAAGGGTGAAGAGTGAAAGTTAAAAGAATATGGATTACGAGGTTATTCGATGGAAAGAGAACACATTATCAAGCAGTATGACGCCGAACTGAATGAAATTCGTACCCTGCTCCTGCAGATGGGTGGAAAGGTGGAGGTGATGATCTCCAACTGCATCCAGGCCCTCGTTGAGAGGGACTCGGACCTGGCTGACCGTGCCATCCTGTCCGACCATGAAATCAACCACCTGGAAGTGACCATCGACGAGAAATGCCTGGAGGTGCTGGCGCGTCGCCAGCCGGCTGCCCGCGACCTGCGCTTCATCACCCTGGCACTGAAGATCGTGACCGACCTGGAAAGGATCGGCGACCAGTGCGGCAGCATCTGCAACCGGGTCAAGGAGTTGAATGAAGAACCTCCCCTGAAGCCCTACATCGACCTCCCCCGACTGGGCGAATCCGCCCGACGTATGGTGCAGGAATCCCTGGACGCGTTCGTCCGCGGCGACGAACAGCTGGCCATGAAGGTCTGCGAAAACGACCAGTTCGTCGACGACCTGAATATCCAGATTCAGCGCGAACTGCTCACCTTCATGATGGAGGACCCCTCCACCATCAGCCGGGCGCTGAAGCTCAACTATATCTCCAAGTACCTGGAGAGGATCGCCGACCACGCCACCAACGTGGCCGAGATGGTGATCTTCATGGTCAAGGGCAAGGATATCAGGCATACCACCGTATCATAGCTATCCCCCTCCTCTCTTCCTGGGAATACGTGCGTTGCAACCGACTCTTTTCTCCCCCGCAACACGGGTGTAACGCTCCCATGGGAAAGTGGCAATCATGCCCGAGAAGAGAGGAGGAAACCCATGCCCCCTACTATCATCCCGCCCTTTGTCAAAAGCGTCCTTCGTCGCCACCCCGCCGTAATCTCCGCCGCCTCAGCGGCAACCGGCCTGCTGCGCCGTATGTCCATCAAACCGTACCACCCTTCCGTGCGTCGACGGGAAGCTGCCGTCAGAGACGCCATTTCCAGCCCGCACGCCGTCCGCTGTCATCTTTTCAGGGAAAAAGGGAACGGCCCGACACCCACCATCATCATTGCCGGTTTCGTTCCCGACGCGACCGAGGTGACGGAGTTCCAGCGCCGTCTGCTGCGAAACTACGGCAGCATCTACTACCTGAACTACCCCCGCAACAGTTTCTCCCCGGAGATGTTCTCCGCCCAGTTGGGCGATCTGATTGAAGGCATCAACAAACGAGGAGAACAGCCGATCCTGTTCAGCATCAGTTTCGGCAGCGGGCTTCTCGCCCGTTTCCTCCGTGAATCGGAGAAAGCCGAAGAGCCGCGGATACGCGGGGTGGTGATGGTCAGCCCGGTGTTCTGCACGGAGGATCTGGTCCGTCCGGACGGAGAGCGAAAAGGGGGCGTGCGCATCCTGGAGAGCAATCTGCGGCGCATCCTGAAAGCCG
>CAYSPF010000137.1:4652-6360 GCA_964432775.1 uncultured Geobacter sp. | reverse complement strand
TGGCCGCTGGCGCTGAAGGTAATTCTGAAGGAAGCTCCGCCGTTGTTTTCTATCTCGATTAATCCCCGCAATTGCCGTACAAGCATTGTCACCAGGTGCAGCCCCAGTGATTCGGTGTTTCTGATATCCAGACCGGGAGGCAGGCCTACTCCGTCATCGGATACCGTCAGCGAGATTCGGCCGCCCTCCAGTGAAATGCAGCGGACCGTGACCTCACCTTTCCGGCCCCCGGGAAAGGCGTGTTTCAATGCGTTCGAAAGCAACTCATTAACGATCAGACCGCACGGAATAGCCTCATCGATACCGATAGCCACCGTGTCGGCCTCAACGACCAAGGAAACCAGGCCGGCCTCTTTTTCATAGCATCGGAGCAGATGCTGAGCCAATTTACCGAGATAGTCGGCAAAATCAATGCACATATAATCCCGCGTCTGATAGAGCTTTTCATGGATCAGGGCCATCGCGCAGATCCTGTCCTGGCTCTCCTGAAAGAATCTCCGCGTCCGTTCATCAGTAATATAATCCGACTGGAGGTCAAGGAGGTTGGAAACGACCTGCATGTTGTTCTTAACACGATGATGAATCTCCTTGAGAAGGAGCTCCTTTTCCTGAAGAGACGTCCGGATCTTCTCCTCCGCCAGCTTCCGTTCGGAGATATCCTTGGTAAAGGAGAAACTGAACCCGGCGCCCTGGTACTCCAGGTAATTGACCGTGACCTCCACCGGAAAGACGGTTCCATCCTTCCTGCGATGGGACGTCTCGATTGTCCGGGAGCCGGAGGCATACAGCTTCCGCCGGTGATCGGCCCACGCTTCCGGAGTGAATGATGCGTCAAAATCAAAGACACTCATAGCACCGAGTTCTTCACGGGTATACCCGAGCGAACGGCAGGCTTGCTCATTGGCATACAGAACCTTTCCATCGGGACCGATCCGCGTAATACTCATTGATGCCTTCTCGATACAGAACTCGGACAACCGCAAAGCCTCTTCCGCCCGCTTACGATCGACGATGTCCAAGCGAAGCTCTTCATTCCTGTGCGTCAGTTCAGCGGTCCGCTCCTCCACCAGGCGCTCCAGGTTTTGCCGCTGTTCCAGCAGGCTTTCATTCGTCTGCTTCAGGTTTCTGTTCGCCAGCCCCATCTGGCCAACCATTCCGGCAAGTCTGCACAAATAATTCATGACACATCGTACCTGCTCCTCCGTCACGACCGGAACCTTTTCTACGGCTTCCAGGTAAGACGGTTCATCGAATCCGTAGAGCGCGGCCTGACGCCGAAAAAAATCCATGTCGGGGGGCTCGAACAGAAACTGGCCGGAATAAAGTTTCCCCACCCGGGTCTCCCCAATAATGATCGGGACAGCGACATCAAACAGGCCGTTTCTGCATCGATATACGGAGTATTCTTCCCCCTCGCCCAACCGATTGGCCAGAACAATATCGCTTTCACGGCACTTTTCGGAGGACATCGGATTCATTCGGTGAAATTTCTCACAGATCACCTGCCACCCGGTCCGGGTCAGCACCGTACCTTCACGATCAAGGATGGCGGTTGGAAACCCCGTCAATTGAGAAAAATGCTCACACAGAGACTGTAGTTCTTCTATCTCGACAAGCTCGGAAAACTGGCAACGCATGGCCGTCCCTCCTTTCGAAGTACACCCGGCCTCATTCACGGGTTTCTCATGCAGACTGAATTGCATAACAG
>CAYSPF010000137.1:0-4552 GCA_964432775.1 uncultured Geobacter sp. | reverse complement strand
CGTCCCTTTCCGGCAGACGTTCGTCAACCACCCGCACAAGGCGGCACACCAGCAGCCCCCGGTAGTCACGGACATGCTCCATGGAAAAATGGTAGCAGACCTTGAGCACATCAAACCCCGGAGTCCCGGACAGTGCCTGAAGAGGAAGCACGGAGACGGATTCATCAAGGGAACCCGGACGGGATACGGGCGCTACGATGGTCACCCCGGCGCCCAACCGGGTCAGCCCGCGGGCAAGCGCCTGAAGTCTCACCTGATCGATGCTCGATGGATTCTCTACGGGGGTTTTATGGAAAAGAAAACCGATGTGCATATTCCTGATTCGCTTTGTCCTGACCGGTATGTTGTTGTATGATTGCGCACGAGGATACAGAAAGAACCATGCCCCGCAAAGCAAAAAAAATCTGCCTGGTGACCCCGGAATTTCCGCCCGGTACCTATGGCGGCCTGTCACGAACGGCAGGCCGGGTCGCCGATCACCTGTCCACTGCCGGACTCGATGTCCACGTGGTCCACGCCACGGTCGCGGAAGGCATGCCTCCCCTTCTTGACGAGAACGACCGGATCCGGCGACAGGGCGATCTGGTTATCCATGAGATAACCCTGGGTCGGGAAAGCAGCAGCGGAGCTCAAAGAAACTTATGGGAGTGCCCTCACACCCTGTCCCTGGTCATGCTCTTCGAAAGCCTGCAAATCCTCCATCGCAGGGAAGATTTTGACGCCTTTGTCTCTTTTTTCCTCTATCCCGTGGGATATGTCGTCGGTCTGGCGACCCGCGGATTCAATCGTCCCCACGTGTCCTGCGTGGTGGGGAACGACATCAAGAAATATCTCTTCAGCCCGGAGAAATCCTTCCTGTGCAAATCCGGCCTGGACAACTCCGACCGGGTCGTCTTTCTCAGCAATGACCTCATGGAACTGGCCGATGCCGTGACACCTGTCAGGGAAAAGGCCGGGATCATTCTGAACAGTGTAAATCCTTCAGTAGAGAAATGGAACGGGCCGTCGGCCGACCGGCCCTTCACCATCGGCTGCGCCGGAATATTCAAGCACGCCAAGGGGCTGCCCTACCTGCTCAAGGCATTGGCCGGGCTTCGTCTCACCGGTCCGGCAACCCTGGAACTGGCCGGCGAGACCCGTGCTGAAGAAGTCCGCCTGCGCGAATTCTGGTTGGACAGCCTAGCCGTTAGGGATGCGGTGCGCCTGCTCGGGGTGGTTCCCCATGACGAGATGCCGGCGTGGATGGCCGGGCTGGACGCCTTTGTCCTTCCTTCGGTTTCCGAAGGCTGCCCCAATGTGCTGATGGAGGCCATGGCAGTCGGTGTGCCCTGCGTGGCCAGCCGGATCGGCGCAACGGATATCCTTGTGGAAAACGGCGTTTCCGGGCTGCTCGTCCCGTACGCTGATTCCGATGCCCTGGCCGAGGCGTTGTCCGGACTACGGGCACATCCGGACCTGGCGGTTTCCTATGGCCGCGCAGCCCGTGAACGGATGAAACTGTTTTCCTGCGAACGGGAAGCTCGGGAGTGGACGGCAGTTCTCCGTGAAGTAGTGGATTTTCCATGACAACGGGACCACGGCAGTATCCAACGGATCACTGGCTCAGGTCAGCCGATCCTGAGACGCTCCTGAGTGAGTCGGAAAAACAGCAGTCTCTGGCCTATAGCCGGGTGAAAAATCATTTCCTCTGGGAACTTATCGGCCCTGTGGAGGGAAAGCGATTCCTCGATTTCGGTTGTGGTTCGGGTTTTTTCACGGTAGAGGCCGTTACACGGGGGGCGTCTTCTGCGCTCGGGGTCGACGCCCTGGAGACGTGCCTTGCCGCGGCACAGCTGCTGGCAGACAGGGAGGGAGTTGGCGAACGAGCCTCATTCGTACAAGGAGAGTCTTTGTCGGCACTGTCAAACCGACATCCATTCGAGGTCATTCTGCTGCGGGATGTGATTGAACATGTGGAAAACGATTCCGGGCTTCTGGCGCAGGCCGCCGCCCTGCTCTCCCCCACGGGCCGGATCATCCTGTCGACGCAGAATGCCTGGTCCGCCAATTATCTCCTGGAGGGCGCCGTACAGAGATTTTTCCTGAAAAACCGCACCTGGTGCGGCTGGGACCCCACGCACCTCCGTTTCTATACGCCCGGACGGTTGACCCGGCTTCTGGGAGAGTCGGGACTGCGACCGACTGCCTGGCGTTCCGGCTATCTCATCCCCCACAAAATACCCCGCCCGTTCGGCAGGAGCCACACCTACATCCGCCTGGGGATACTGGCCGGACTGGATCGTGTCCTGGGCAGGGTGGCGCCTTTCGACCGTCTTGGATGGTCTCTCATGGTGAGGGCAGAGCGATGAAACAGAAATCCGGCAAATCCGACGTTCATCCCGTTCATCGGTTTCACCCCTGGCAGGTCTGGCCGGGCTCCTATGAAAATCCGCCGGTCGGGCGCCTCTATCCCCTGCCGGACCTGGCCAGGCCGCGAATAGGCAGACAGACCCCCATCGCGGGCATCGGCTCCTGTTTCATCAGGGAAATGATGACCCGCCTGCAAAGGGCGGGCTACTCATTTCCGGCGGAGGAGATGCACAAGCCGGGAGGGAAGCACGCCAGTGCCGCATGGGAGCGGCTGTACAACCTGTTTTCCGTTCGCCAGGTCTTAGAATACGCCTTGCTTGGACAAACCCCTGCCCCCCGTTGGTGGGTATGCAGCAAGTCCGGCAGAATCCAGGACCCCTATCGGCGCATCATACTGTACGACACCCTGGAGGAGGCTGAAGCGGATTTCGCGGACCATTGCCTCACTGCCTGCCGGGTGTTGACCACGGCCGGGGCACTTCTCATCAGCCTCGACTATGTGGAGGTATGGGAAGACCGGGAAACCGGCGCTGTCATCTGTCTCCCCTCGGGACCGTATTTCCTTGAAGGGGGCGATCTGGGGCGGTATCGTTGCCGCGTCAGCCGCCTGGCTGAAAATCTGAAGGCGCTGGAAGATATCCATCACCTGGTGAAGCAGTTCAACCCTGACGTACGCATTATCCTTGCCCTGTCCCCGGTCCAGCAGTGGGTGACATTCCGGGATGATGCCGATGTCCTGTCCGCCAGTTGTAACTCGAAAGCCACGTTGCGGGCCGCCGCCGACGAATTCGTCTGCCGCCATCCCGATGTCTCCTATTTTCCCGCCTATGAAATGGCCATGCTCCATCGCCCGATGCAGGGCTTGCGGTTCTTTGCCGAGGGACGGGAAAATTTTCATGTGGACCCCGACACCGGTGATGACATCGTACAGGAGTTCATCCGCTGGTACGATGGAGAGGAACAGCGGTGATTTGCCATGCGGTTGTATCCAGGCTGAAGCCGGGACCCGTGGCTGGGGTGAACTCAATGATGCCCGGTCCGGATTTAACGATTTTCCACTCTTCACCGGGAACGGAAGGCAGGAAAACCCACGCAAGGGCAATGGGCGCGTCGACGGTAAAGATGTAGTCGAGTCGGGAGGCAGGGAGATCCCGCCCCTCATGGGCAACAAAACCGCCGGGCGGATCACATCGGCCTTCAATGTGTTCCACCCGATAGCAGAGTGAACCAGCCAGGAACACGAGTTCCACTATTCTCTCAGTCTCATAGAAAGCATCCTGGCGGTCCTCTGCCTCTCCGGCCCTGATTTTCAGCCCGGGCGCGAACTGCCAATGGACACGCACTTCCACCCGACCCGTACCGGCAATCGAATCGCGGACCACTACAAAACGTTCCGCAACCAGTGCGACAGCCCGTGTGACGGTCGGGACTCCCGTATCCCGAGTTCCTGTCACTACCTCAAGGCCCGGTCGTCGCAGGTGCATGAACCGGTCTTTCGCGGAGCGGATACGGTCCTGAAAGGACAAGGTCCGACCCGGGGGTCGAGAGTCTCCGAGCAGAATGGTGGAATGGGACCCGGCGTGACGGTAGGACAGGGTCAGGGGAGAGGGAGCGTAGCGACTGATACCCGGATCCACCAGCACGGGGCGGCCTCGTACCGATAACTCCAGAGACAGGCTGTCTTCATGGATGTGGGCGGCGCCGGGAGGTCCGGCCCGGAAAAGGACGCAGAGTCCCTGCTCCGAATACTCTGATCTCACGACTGCCAGCCCGGCGTCGGGAAAGAAAGCGGTTATTTCGGAGGGTGGATGACCGCGGCGGCCGCGAGAACCGGTCCAGAGGACATCCGGCAGTTCGAGCGTGGCCCCGGCATAGCGCAGGAGCGCCCGCTCATGGTCGAGAAATCCGCCGGAATCATTGATGGAAGGCCGGGTGAAATTCGGCCGGTAGAGCGCGGCCAGGGTGCGGAACCATTTCGGAAGTCCGGTTCCAATCGTGGGCGGCAGGTCGAATCCCGCATGTTTTGCCGCTTCGAAGACTTCCAGGCACGCCTGGACACATAATCCATGATACAGAGGTGAAATCTCGAAATGCATTCCATCCGAAAAAAATTGCAGTGACGTCTCCTTCTCCAGCCGCGCGAGCCCTTTTTCACGCCACGTCACGGATTCACTGAATTCCGGGAAAAGCATCCCGACCAGAG
>CAYSPF010000136.1:0-6449 GCA_964432775.1 uncultured Geobacter sp. | reverse complement strand
CCAGCCACTTCCGCACTCCGTCTCCGATAGCGGTCATATACCGTTTCTCCTCGCAGGCTCTGCGCACAAGGGCTTAAACATCGAAAATCATCCCTTCCGTCAACAGGCTCAGCCCTGGAATCCCGAGTTCCTGCAGTTCCCGTTCGATAACGGCAAGGTGCCGGGGTTTCGGATGGGTCACGAGAATCCGCGGCGGCAGACGGGACGGCTTCTCCATTTCCTGCGCCAGGAGCCGGGGAGTGAGATGCCCGGCGGCAAGGGCCAGCTTCTCCATGGCATTGGGAAACGATACCTCGACGATAAGCGCGCTGATGTCGTCCGCCATCCGCCAGATGCGTTCCGTTGGGCCGGTGTCGCCGGTATAAAGAAGCGAGGATCCTCCCTGGCGAATGAGAATTCCCGCCGCAGGGACGCAATGGTGTACGGGACAGAGGGTAATCCGGCAGTCTCCCCAGCAGAGCACCTGCCCGGGTTCCATTTCCAGGAAATCGAGAACCGCATCTTCTTCGGAGGGTATGACGCTGAAATCGGGCCAGATGGCGTCGTTCAGCAGGTGCCGGCGCATGTCCCCGAGGATCTGGTGGAGACCGGCGATGATGACTCTGCGCCGGGCGCCGGCAATTACCAAGTTATCGGCAAGCGATGGTATCCCCCGCACGTGATCCAGGTGGGCGTGCGTTATCACCACCAGTTCGATGGCTTCCTGCTCCTTCTGATCGAGAACCGCGCCGATGGTTCCGGCATCCAGCAGAATCCTCCCGTTGACGAGAAAGGCGGGGGGATTGAAGCCGGGCATCTCAGCCCCGGCGCAGCCCAGGACCCGGACCTTCACAGCATCCCCTCCCCGTGGGCGCGAAGAAACGCATCGACCACCGCGGGATCAAACTGGCGTCCACTGCAGCGGGAAAGCTCGGCCAGGGCTTCATCAAAGGTGAGCGCCTTGCGATACGGACGATCGGTGGTCATGGCGTCAAAGGTGTCGGCAACCGCGATAATACGGGCAGCCAGCGGTATTTCATCACCCCGGAGCCGATCCGGATAGCCGCTGCCGTCATACATTTCATGATGGCACTTCACCCCGGCCATGACCGGTTGCAGACCCTTCACATGGCCGAGGATCTCGGCGCCGTAGCCGGCATGGCGGACCATGGAGGCATACTCGTTCTCGTCCAGTTTCCCCTCCTTGAGCAGCACACTGTCCCTGACGCCAATCTTTCCGATATCATGGAGAATCGCCGCCAGTGTCAAATTTTCCATCTCCCCGGCGCTAAGCCCCAGCACCCTTCCGATAGCAACGCTGTAGGTACTGACCCTTTTCGTGTGACCGCCGGTGTAGGGATCCCGTTTTTCAAGGGAATCGGCCAGCGACAGGGCTGTACCGAAGAATGTCTCCCGCAACTGCTCGTACAAATTGGCATTTTCCACGGCAATGGCAACCTGGTTCGAGAATGCGAGAAGTAGCGGCAGGTCGTCTTCCCCGAACCTTCCCTCCCGTTTATTGATAACTTCCAGCACACCCAGGATACGATCCCTGAATCTCACCGGCACACAGATCATATCCCTGGTAACAAAATGACTCTTCTCATCCGCTTCGCGATAGAAGCGGGGATCGCCATAAACATCATCGATGATGAGAGGCTCGCCGTTGAGAGCGACCCACCCGGCGATTCCCTCGCCGAACCTGAGCCGAATCTCTTTCACCATGTTCCCTTTTTCGCCGAGGGCAACCTCGAAAAAAAGTTCCTCCTTCTCCCGGTCCACCAGCAGCAGGCTTGCGGCTTCGGCATTCATCAGCTGCTTTGCCGCCTCCATGGCCCGCTTCCGGATTTCTCTCCCGTCGAGGGTGGAGTTGATAAGCGCGGAAAGCTCCATCAACGCGTAGAGCCTGCCGCTATCCATCACGGTAGAATCCGCCATACAACTCCCCATCGTTTTCAAGCGAGCCGGTTACCGCTTCAAACAACCACTTTTCCCGCCACTCTACCCGTCAGCTGCGGGAAATGCAATACCCGGCCAAGCCTATATCAGGCTCTTCATCTTCATCTCCGACTTAAGCCAGGCGTATGCCACCGGCGCCGCGACCAGGCCGGCGACGCCGAAGAAAGCCTCCAGCGCCAGCATGGCGCAGAGCAGTTCCCATGCCCGCGCATGCACCTCTCCGCCCACTATTTTGGCGTTGGTAAAATACTCCAGCTTGTGAATGGCGATAAGAAAGAAAAGTGACGCCAGTGCCACGCCCGGCGAGATACCGAGACTGATCAGCACGATGGCGGTATTGGAAATGAGGTTACCGACAACGGGAAGGAGTCCGGCAACGAAGGTAAGGGGAAGAATGACGGTCAGGAGCGGCATGGTGACGCCGCACAGCGGCAGGACAACCAGGAGATACAGCGCCGTAAGGAGGGTGTTGAGGGCTGAGATCTTCACCTGGGCGAACACCACCTTGTCGAAGGCATTCGCAAGCGACCGGGCCCGCGCATAGAGGGCGGCGGCCAGCGGTGGCCATCCGGTGCTGTCGCTGAACTGGTGGAGGGCCGTCAGGCCGCCGATGACCATTCCGAAAAGCACATGGACGAATGTCTTCGCCCCTGCAATGCCCACGGATGATATCTTCTGCCCGTGCTGGCGCATCATACCGGCGATCTGCGCATGAAGTTCGTCCACCGTGGCCGGCAGATACGCGGCAACCGTGGGAGGAACGGCACTGCGCAGTTTTTCCAACGTTCCGGCGGCGGCGTCGAGCAGCGCGCCCATGCCGCCATTGCCGTTCAGGAACGACCAGAGGCCGAGGACTGCGCCGGTAAGACCGAAAATAACCAGGACTGCCAGTGCTGCCAGGGCGATCTCATGAGCCCAACCGCCCCAGTTTTTGGGAAGCCGCCGGGCAAGCTTTACGGTCAGAACATGGACGGCCAGTCCGGCGAAAACGGCCGGGAGCAGATGGAAGCGGAGCACCAGGAAAACCGAGAGCCCCGAAAGGATATAACTGGCGACTACCGGTCCGGATATCATCGGTTACTCCCTCCAGGCAACAGTCTTGCGGACGGGGAAATAATGGTTCGTTTCAATTCAGCACCTCATAATGTGTCGGACTCCGTCCCGTTCTCCCGTTATTCACCCGCGGTATACAGGGCAAGCTTCCTCCACACGAGCCCCTGCACATCCGCATCCGATTTCACCGTCTCCTCGCAGACCGAACGGACCAGTTCAGCCTTATCCATGGAATGGATCTCCATTCGGTTCAGGTCAAGCCAGGTCTCCACCTCGAAAACGACTTTCTCCACCATATCCAGGCCAACGAAAACAGCATCTTCGTCCGGAGGGGTCTCCTCACCGCCCGACAGGAGCTCAGAGCACAGGTGACGCACCAGCCTTGCCTTTCCTGAAGGCGGCAGTTCGATCCGCTTTGCCTCAAGTGACGCCGTAACCTGTTCGACCAACTCCGTGCTGATACCACGCTTGTCTCCACCGTTCACGTTCTATCCTCTCCCGTCAGTCCTTCTATCTTGATCATCTCTCCCGCCCTCTCCTCTCAGCTCCCCGGTACTTCTTGCCGTTCGGCGTCCTCAAGGGGCCATGGGGAACCCGCACCCATCCGTCGGAACGACGAAAACCGATAATCATCCGGGAGCGAATCAGATCGTCGAGTCGTCCGGGATCTACAAAGTCGAATTCGCCGTCGCAGTATTGAACAGGTATTCGCATGAGCGTCTCCTTCCAGATCTCTTCTCTTGAAAAATGATTTTCTCGTGTATGGTATACAGTATACATGCGTACTGTGCCAGATGACGGACAGACTTGGCAACAATTTCCATCATTTTCAGCTCCACGGCAGGTGAATCTTTATCCTGAGAAGCCCCATTGGCAAATAATGCTTGCAATCCAGGATAACGTACTATACTGTACCAAATTCAGCCTATCGGCCCGACAGACTCCCGAACGTCTCATCCTGCCTGTCGGCACTGACTTCCTTAAGTTTCATCGATCACTGACCCCCCTGCTTTCAGCTGCGTATCCCTGAAATTGCAGTAGTACGAACGGTTGGCGACGATGTATCGATGTCGGTCAACACGTGCTACTGCCGTCCTCCTTGCGGGTCATCGGTTTGCCCCCGCGGCATTCGCATACAATCTCTTGCTGTTGAGCCCTGTGCAAATCCGTTCCACCCTCACTTTTCGCGCTGCTTGCAGCGATCCGGCCCTTGTGGGCCGTGTCCATCGCTCCAGGGCGAAAAGTACGATAGTGCTGTTATTTTGCGCTCGCCTCAAGATAAGGAATCATAATGTCTTTTGCAGATCTCCAGTTACACCCCTCCATCCTCAAGGCCATCGAAGCATGCGGGTACACGAATCCGACCCCGATCCAGGAACAGGCAATCCCCGTGGTCATGGCGGGCCATGACCTGATGGCAACCGCCCAGACCGGCACCGGCAAAACGGCTGCCTTTGTCCTGCCCGCGCTGCAGCGCCTGCACTCCCCCGCAGACGGAAGCGGCCGCGGGCCGCGCATGCTCATCCTTACCCCGACCCGGGAACTGGCCAACCAGATTACCGATTCCATCCGCACCTACGGCAAGTTCATGAAGGTTCGAAGCTGCGCTATCCTTGGCGGGATGCCCTACCGGGAACAACTTCGCCTCCTTTCGCAACCGGTCGATATCGTAATCGCCACGCCGGGCCGGCTGATTGACCACCTGGAAAACCGTCGCATCAACCTGGGCCGCCTGGAAATGCTGATTCTCGACGAGGCGGACCGGATGATGGATATGGGCTTCACGGAAGATGTGGACAAGATCGCCGCAGCCGCGCCCGCAAACCGCCAGACCCTGATGTTCACCGCAACCCTTGACAACGCCATGGCGCGGATTGCCCAGCGATTGCTGAACAACCCGGAGAGGATTGCGATTGCAGGAAGGAAGGCCACCCTCGACAACATCGAGCAGCGCCTGCATGTGGCCGATGACCTGGGACACAAGAGCCGCCTTCTCCAGCATTTCATCTCCGACGCTTCCCTGACCAAGGCAATCATTTTCTCCGCCACCAAGCGCGATGCCGATGCGCTCGCCCAGGGACTCCATGAGCAGGGCCACAAAGTTGCCGCCCTGCACGGCGACATGAACCAGGGCGCCCGCAACCGCACCATCGCCGACATGCGCCGGGGCAAGGTACGGCTGCTGGTCGCAACCGATGTGGCTGCCCGCGGTCTGGACGTGACCGGCATCAGCCATGTCATCAACTTCGATCTTCCCAGGTTTGCCGAGGATTATGTGCACCGCATCGGCCGGACCGGCCGCGCCGGCGCCTCGGGCATCGCCATTTCCTTTGCCTCGCTCAATGACCGGAACTACCTGGAAAAAATCGAGCGTTTTATCGGACAATCGTTACCGCAGCATGTAATACCCGGGCTGGAACCGACCCGCGATATGCGCCCCTCGCCCAAGAGCGCCGGACGCCGCACGTCACCGGACAACCGGAAAAGCGCCGGCTATTCCGGCGCCCGCCGCACTGAAAGCGGCGCCGGACAGGGTCCTTCGAACGGCAAGTCGCGCATCCGGAAATGGGGCGCGCCGAAGACGTCAAAACCGGTTACCGTGGAATATCGGGCCTCCGGCGCAAACCGTCCGAGCGGAAGGGTTATCTGATTCGGGGGGAAGGAGCGGGACACCCTGCTCTCTCCTCAACCATCACGCTTGATGCAGTCGAAATAATGAAGGGGTCAGGCCACACGGCCTGCCCCCTTTTTCGTACGTTTTCCCGGCACGTTTACCCATCACTCCGAATTGCCCGGGAAATCCTGCTGCAAAACACGGGATTACTTCTCTGCCAGCACCCCGGCAATAATCTCCAGCACTTCATCTCGAATAAACGGTTTCTGGATGACGGCACTGGCCCCTACCTGCAACGACAACGCAACATCCCCATCATATCCCAGCCCGCTGCAAATCAACACCTTGGCATCCCTGTCGATGGCCAGTATCTCTTTCGTGGCATCCACACCGTTTTTTTCCGGCATATAAATATCAATCAGGGAGATGTCCGGCCGATGGAGGTTGAACATTTTGACGGCTTCAATTCCGTTCGATGCCTCGGCGATTACCTGAAACCCCTCTTTCTCAAGAATATCCCGAAGCAGTTTCCTGAAAAACAACTCATCATCAACCAGCATCACCGTTACATGCGCATGTGAAGATTGGGTGTCCATCTCTCTCCCTCCTGGGAATGGAGTATACCAGCATTTCCTGTCATTGCCTGACACAATGGGCAAGCTTCCACCTGGTGAACGGTTAGAAAATTGCACGGCAAAGGGTCACGTATCCGCAGCTTGTCGGGATTCTATCACACGAAACACTTTTGCGGTACTATGTACTGATGAAAAAAATCGGAGGCAACCCCTTAGCAATGAATTCATCCCGCCCCGGGAATTGGGAAGGAAATGCGCAGACCGCATGA
>CAYSPF010000135.1:0-6466 GCA_964432775.1 uncultured Geobacter sp. | reverse complement strand
CTGGCGATGCTGGCGCTGGGCGTCATGCTGGTAACGGGTACGCAGGCGTGGGCGACCGAGGGGGGCGGCGGGGCGTATCCCAACGGCGCGGAGGACTTCATGTCCGGCGCGGTGCCGCCGCCCGGGACCTATTTCATCAACTATTTCAACTTCTACTCACCGGGGAGCTTCCGGGACAAGGACGGCCGCAAGGCGCCGTTCGATTTCGACGCGGATATCTACGCCAATGTCTTTCGCCTCATCCATGTAACCCCGTACAAGGTTCTGGGAGGATACTGGGGAATGCACGTCTTCCTTCCCCTGGTGAAGATGGATGTCCACAAATCTCCCGGCGGAAGCGGCAACAACGCGGGTATCGGCGATATCATCGTCGACCCCTTTATCCTGTCCTGGCACGGCAAGAACTGGCACCTGGCCACCGGCGTCGATATCTACTGTCCCACGGGGAGCTTCGACAAGGGGAGGGTGGCGAACGTGGGGAGGAACTATTGGACCTTCGAGCCCATCGTGTCGGGAACCTATGTGTCCGACAGCGGGTATGAAGTGTCGGCCAAATTCATGTACGATTTCAACACCCGCAACACCGATACCGATTACCGTTCGGGCCAGGAATTCCACGTGGACTATACCGTGGGCAAGAAGTTCGGCGGCCTGAGCCTCGGCGCAGGGGGATACTACTACCAGCAGACAACGGAAGACAAGACGAGCGGTTTCAACTACGGCAAGGGGATGACCCTCTCGGTCGGGCCGCAGGCGAAGTACGATTACAAGAACATGAGCCTGGTCTTCAAGTACCTTTTCGAGGTGGACACGGAGAACCGGCCCCAGGGGAACAATCTCTGGGCCAAGTTCGTCTACGCGTTCTGAATGAGAACCGCGAAACGAAAAGGGACGGTCGCTTTGACCGTCCCTTTTCGTTTGAGTACCATGGGACCGGTGATGTCCGGCCGGTTTGCCTCCTGGCACTACTTCATGATATCGGACAGCAGTTTCCCGCCGATCCCGATATTGTCCCGCTCCAGCTCGTTGATGAGCACGACGAACTTGTCCCCCGGAATCTGGGTCACTTCGCTCGCCTTGGCCGTCAACACCCGCACCAATTCCGCCTTTTTCTCCCTGCTCATTTTACTGATTTCAATCTTGATTACCGGCATGTTCCTTCTCCTTTCCTGGTAGTTTCTTTCCCGTTTTCCAGCGTTGCGAAATCGTCCGTCACAGGATTTCTTTCCGGAAAGCCTCAATCCCCATCTCTTCGATGACCTTGCCGAGTCGGCATTTCTTTTCCGCGGCGGTGAACCAGGAGACGAGCCGTTCCACCACGGCCAGGGCCTCCTCGTCCGTGGCTACCTCGTCCACGAGCAGTTGGGCCATGCGCGGACGGGCGCCGCCGTTCCCTCCCACCAGGATCTTCCATCCCTTGGGGCCGCCGATGAGTCCCAGGTCCCTGATGAAGGACTCGCTGCAGTCATTGGGGCATCCCGAGACGCTCATCTTGAATTTCCATGGTACCTTGAGGCGATGGTAGCGCCTGTCCATCTCCATGCCGATGTCCTTGGTGACCCGCTGCGCCCGCTTGCACCAAGTGGCGCCCGGGCACATCTTCACGTAGCGGATGCACAGCCCGACGGCGCCTTCATCCAGGTCGCCCAGGTCGGTACGGATCGCGTCCAGCTTCTCTTCGCGGATGCCGAAGAGGGCGATGCGCTGGGCGATGGTGATCTTGATCTCCGGGACGCCGTAGCGTTCCGCCACATCGGCAACCCTGCGCAGTTCCTCCGGGTTGGTGAATCCACCCGGCATGTGGACCTTGATTGCGAAGGTTTCACCGTCCCTCTGCACGATTGCCCCTTTTTCAGGGATGTTCTGTTTCATTTGGTATTTCCTCCTTGTGTATTTCACCCCTCACTCTTCACTCTTTACCGCATCAGCAACGTCAGCAGCAGCTGGGCCAGCAGGATCTTGGTTATCATCGCCACCGGGTAGACCGAGGCATAGCCGACCGTGGGCAGGTCGTTGCGGGTCTGTTCCAGGGCGTATCCGAGTACCGCCGACTGTGTCTGGAGCCCCGCGAGCATGCCGCTGAGGAGGCTCAGGGGAATTTTCAGGATACGGTAGCCGACCCAGAGCATGGTCAGGGCCGTGGCGCAGGTGATGACGGCCCCGGCGCTGAACAGCAGGAGACCTCCTTCATTTGCGAACGTAGTGACGAATCCGTAGCCGGCGCGGGTGCCGATACCGGCGAGGAACAGGATCAGCCCTATCTGGCGGAGGGTCATGTTGGCGCTGTAGGGGAGGCTCCACACCATGGGACCGGTGCGTCCGAGTGTGCCGAGGACCAACGCCGTAATCAGGGGACCGCCGGCAAAGCCGAGCCGCAGTTCCGCCCCGCCCGGCAGGGGAATCGGCAGTGTGCCGAGAAAGAGGCCGAAGGCGAGACCCAGGCTGAAGGTGAGGATGTCCACTTCGCTCACCGCCCGGTAGGAGTCGCCGAAGAAGGCGCTCACGCTGTCTATCCTGTCCCGGTCGGTGATGACCCGTACCCGATCACCCAGTTCCAGCATCGTATCGCCCCGGGGCAGGAGGTCGTCGTCGCCTCGCCGGATGCGGGTGATGATGGCGCCGTAGGCCTCTTTCAGGCGCAGGTCGCGCAGGCGTCGACCGGCAAGCTTCGGATTGGAGAGGAAGATGCGCCGGTAGTCGAATTCCCGCCGGTCGAGGTCGATCTCGGTACCGCTCTGTTCTCCCAGGAAGCGGGTGACCTTTTCCAGTTCATCGTGGATTCCCACGGCGGTCACCAGGTCGCCCACCGCGAAGCGTGTGCCGGGGGCGGCGAGGGAGACGGCGTCGCCGTGCCTGACACGGCCGAAGATTACGTCCCAGCCCTGTTCTCTCCGCAGGTTCTCAATGGTGTCGTCTGTTGCCTCGGAACGGGTTACCTGGATGGTGATGTTCCTGAGGGGTTCGGTGGCGACCCCCAGGCCGCGGAGCTGTTTCGCCTCGGCCTGGTAGTCGATTTTCCAGATACGCTGGAATAGGTGTATCGCGAGGATGGCGCCGATGACCCCCATGGGGTAGGTGATGGAGTAGCCGATAACCGGCTCGGCAAGGAGCCTGTTGAGCATGTCGCGGGGCACGGTATGCTTGATCGTGTCCAGGATTGCCGCCAGGGAGGGCGTGTTGGTGAGGCTTCCGGCGAACATCCCGGCAGTGAGCGCCGGCTTCAGGTGGAGAAGCTTCTGGGCGAGAATCGTCAGGCCGGCGGCGAACAGGAGGACACCCACCACCAGCAGGTTGTCACGCAGTCCCTCCCGCCGCAGTGCCGCCACGAATGCCGGTCCGTTGGCGAGGCCGATCGTGTAGACGAACAGCGACAGGCCGAGCACGTAGACGATCTCCGGGAGCTTCAGTTCCGGGTGGAGCGAGCCGATGGCAAGTCCTGTGAAAAGCACCGATGCCACTCCCAGGCTGCTGCCGCGAATCTTGATCCGTCCCAGCGGATAGCCGACGGCCACCGTAAGGAACAGGAGGAGCAGGGGATTGTCGAGAAGGATCTTCAGCATGTGGGGTCCGTTGAGTAGTCCGGCTCCGCAGGGCGGCGACAAAAGGATGAATGGCTGCTATAGTATACCACCAGGGTGTCATAAACCAGTTCACAAGGGGGAAAACATGAAGGAGCCGGAACTGATAGATGTTTTTTTCGACGCAACGGCGTACGGCGTGGTGGGTGCTTCGGCGAACCGGGACAAGTACGGAAACAAGGTGCTGCGCTGTTACCTTCAGAACGGCTACCGGGTGATACCGGTCAATCCCAAGGAAAAGGAAATCGAGGGGATTCCCTGCGTCGCCTCGGTTCTGGACCTTCCGGACGATGTGAAAAGCATCTCGGTGATCACCCCTCCCGCCGTCACCGAGCAGGTGGTGGAGATGGCCGCGCGGAAGGGGATCGAAAACATCTGGATGCAACCCGGGGCACAGAGTCCGAAGGCGGTGGAGTTGTGTCGTCGGAACACTATCAACGTCATCGCCGACGGGAGCTGTATCCTGGTGGTGCTGGGGTACCACGAAGACTGAACCGTCGCCGTCGGTCTTTTGAACCTTGAACTCCTAGTATCACGTTGAAACATCCGCTTCCACGGCGAAGCGCTTGATCTTGCGGGTGGTGGTCTTGGGGAACTCGTCCCCGCGCAGGGTGAATTTTTTCACCCGCTTGTAATCGGCAAGGTTCTTCCCGGCAGCCTGCACCTCCCGCCGGATCAGTGCCTCCACATCGGCCTCGGACAGGGGGCCGCCCCGCCTGCTCCGCTCATGGTCGTCCAGCGCCTCGAGATTCGGGAAGATGACGGCATGGACCTCCTCCGAAACCGCGTCGATCTTGTGGCCATAGACCATGGCTTCGGCGATGAACGGCCTCTTGAGGAGTTCCGCCTCCACTTCTTCCGGGTAGACGTTCTTCCCGTTGGGGGTGACAATCAGGTTCCTGACCCTGCCGCAGATGAACAGGAAACCATCCCTGTCAAGCCTCCCCAGGTCACCGGTATGGTACCAGCCGCCGGCAAGGGCCTCTTCCGTTGCCTGGGGATTCCTGAAGTATCCCTGCATCACATTCGGCCCCCGCACCAGAATTTCCCCGGCCCCATCCTCGTTTGGCTGATTAATCCGCACCTCGATACCTTTCATTACCGGACCCACCGAACCGAGGCGGGTTTTTCCGGGGCATTCCGCTGAAATGACCGGAGAGGTTTCAGTAACGCCGTACCCCTGCTGAATGGTGAACCCGAGGCGGGTCAGGCCGCGGGCGATCTCCGGGTCGAGGGCTGCGCCCCCGCTGATGAACGTGGTCCCGCCGGCGAAATTCCTGCGTACCCGGGAGACCACCAACTGTCGGGCAAGGGGAACGGAAAAAAGCAGATTGGAAAGGGTCTTGCTCCTGATGTTTTTCAGGATCCGGTCGTGGAACAGGCGGTAGATTGCCGGGACGGCGGTGAAGAAGGTGGGCCGCACCTCCACCATGTTCTCTCCCAGCTTTTTCAGGGACTCGGCGAAGGAGACCGTTCCACCCACCGACAGGGGGAGCAGTACGGCGCATACCTGCTCGAAGACATGGTTGATGGGCAGGATCGAAAGGGTGTGCATTGTGTCGTCCACCTGAAAATGACCGGCCGCGGCGCGGATGTTGGAAACGATATTGCCGTGACTGAGTACGGCGCCCTTGGAACGGCCGGTGGTGCCCGAGGTGTAGAGTATCAGGGCCGGGTCGCCGGAGGTATGGGACGGCGGGGAAGGGCTCTCTTCCCGCAGGAAATCTTCGAGAGGCAGGATCAGCATGCTCCTGGCGGGCGTTTTTCTGGCGGCACGGTTTGGGGAAAACAGGGTGTCGCTCGCCCTTTTTTCGGCGGTAAGCTCCGTCTTTTCGGCGATATGGGTGGAAACCCTGGCCGCGACGGCTCGCAATCGGTCATTGTGCTCCGGCGAAAGGGGGAGGGCCTCCGGCAGGGTCTTCAATACTTCATGCACTTCCCGGAGAATGAGGAGTTCCGGAGAAAGGGAGGATTCGGGGCGGGACGGGCCGTTGAGCAGGACGATCGCGTCCACGTGCGCCAGGGCGTCCTCCATCTCCAGCAGCGGTTCCAGGTACGGGAAGTCGACGAAGAGTATCCGCGCCTCGCAATCAGTCAGGATGTGGCGCAGCTCCGAGCTCTTCAGTTCCTTGTCCACGGGCACCACGATACCGCCGGCGCGGAGTATGCCGAAATACGCGGCCACCCAGCGGGGCGATGAGGGTCCGATGATGGCTGCCCGGTCTCCTGCCTCGAATCCGGTGTCCATAAGTCCGGCGGCGACCCGCATGCAATCGGCGTGAAGGTCCTGATAGGAAATTTCCCGCCAGACGCCGTACTCCTTGTGCCGCACTGCCGTCTTCAGGGGGTATCCGGCGAGGCTGTCCCGCAGCAGGGCATCGATGGTTGTCATGGTTCTCTCTTTTCCGGGTTAATGAAGGGATAGGCGAGGGAAGCATAGTACCCCAAGAGGGGCAGGGTTCGCACCAATTATTTCGTCCATTGTCCCGGCGTAATCCGGTGAGTGCGTTACGTAGCGACACGATGCCGACGACATCGTTTAATGAAAAATGCACCTTGAACTAGCTCCTCCCTGCCGGTATGGTATGATTATAAGCATAGGGCACGGCACTTTCGCGGAGCATTTTTCCGGCGGCAAAGGGAATACCGCATGTAATCCCGAGTATGCCGGAAACCCATTCATGAACTCAACGGTACTCACGGAGAATTTATCCATCCGGAAACTCCCCGTGAGAGAACAGGAGGATTCTCATGATCTTTTCAGTCCTGTCTGCTGGAGTGCAATGAACGCTATCTCGGTCTCAGCCGCCTGGACGAGAAACCGTCATCCGGGTGCTTTTCCCGGCGCTCGGGGGTGCGTAGCTTTCACGTTGGCTTTTCATGTTTTC
>CAYSPF010000134.1:0-6498 GCA_964432775.1 uncultured Geobacter sp. | reverse complement strand
AAAGAGACAAAGGAGGCTCCACAATGCTGAAGAAAACCTTGTTGATCGGGCTGTTGGCGGCATGGATCGGTGTCGGGGCCGTTGCCGCGTATGCGGATGATCTGACCGGGGTCTGGAGTTGTAATGACGGGGGCAGCTATTATGTCAGGCAGCTCGGGGATGACGTCTGGTGGTATGGCGAGGCGTCACCGGATTCCCCCGGGTGGAGCAATGTCGCCAATGGGAGACTGCACGGCAGCATGCTGCGTCTGAAATGGGCCGACGTGCCGAAGGGTGGGGCAATGGGCAGCGGTACTCTGCACCTCGAGGTTTTGGATGACGGGAGAATGGTTGCCGTGAAGAAGATCGGCGGTTTCGGCGGTTCGGAATGGACGCGCTACTGAGGAACCTCGGGCACTCGCCTGGCAAGCAGCTACGGGAAGTGGAGAAAACCGACGTTTTCTCCACTCTGCCATAACCGACCCTGATGCCGGAAGAACCCGCGCTGCTTGCTGTCAATCTCTTTTGGCCTATGGTTTTCCAGCCGGGTTTGCGGACTCGTTCCAGATATCGCGGACAATCCTCCACGTGCCGTCCGCTTGTTTCTTGAGAACAAACAGGTAGTGGCCGGAAACCTTTTTGACGGTTCCACCCGCCTTTGGCGAATCATCCCTGCTGAAATCACTGCTCATGAAAGCGTACCCGTTACCTACCTGGATATCTCCTGGTTTCAACTCGATCTTCGAGCGAAATTTTTTGAAATAGTCCGCGTACATCGCCGTGATGGTGTCTTTACCGGCACTGGACGGTCTTCCGGGGGGCAGCCAGACGGCATTGCCGTCAATGATGCGAGCCATTGCCCGGGCATTGCCCGCGTTGAACGCGGCATTAAAATCCGAGCGAACCTTGTCAATCGACGCTTTGTCATCCGCCGCCCATACAACGCCGATGCCGGAAACAAGCAGCATGAGCGCGACAAAGGCAATGAAGAGGGGGGGTGCATGCAGAACATGATTTTTCATCTGATACCTCCATGGTTTTATTGTACCCACCAGGCATGTGGCTGGTCACGGTCTTGGAAATAACTCACTTTCTATAGCAAGCGCTTACGCCGGGCGCAACAGGAAAGTGGGCAGCTCCTATGGCGATGCAGTTCCGTCCTTCAGAAGTAATTCGGTAAAATAGCGGCAGAGATTCAAGCCGACCAGGGGATAGAGTTTTATTATTTCAATGAAATGTTCCGTCCGGACCATGAGTAGCAGCGTATCTTCCAGGGCAACATACTCATGGACATCCTCCTGTTCCGAAAACAAACCGATTTCACCGAATGAGTTTCCCTTGGCAATCACATTGACCACATGGCCATGGGTATCTCTCTTGGCGATCCGGCCTGTCGTGACGAGATACAGGCCGCCCAGCGGTTGTCTGCTCTCAACAATAATCGTGCCGGAGGGGCAATTCATCTCCCGGGTGATTGAGGCCACGGCGCGGAGTTCCCGTATTCCCATTCCCTTGAAGAGATTGAATCCGCCCAGGACTTGAACAAGGTGTATGATAGACGGCATTATTTCCTCCTGGTGTAAACAGCGCTTCATGCAATAGGATGCGGCCCGGCGGACATCCGGATCGGCATCCCCCGCTCTTCGCTCGGCGAGCGGATAAAAATGTCCGGCGGCAAACAACCGGCCGATAACGCACAGAGCCAGAAGCCTTGCCAGGGGATCTTCGTCCCGGCACAAGACGGCAAGAATGCGGTCGGGAGAGTCTTTCCGCAGTAAAGGAAAGAGCCGGCGGCCGCAATTGATCCTCTCTTCTTCGGGTAGGGAGTCGATGAGCGGGATAAGCCAATCTGCCTCTGTCGCGTCGAGCGAGGTCTCCAGCAGCTCAACCGCAACCGACGATTTCATCGAAGTAATCCCCCAGTATGCAAGTCGCATATCAGCATGGGTTATCCATAAGGTCAGAAAGACCAGGTCCAGATTTTCCTGGATTCTCTCCCGAAGATGTCTGCATAACGGCGCAGCAGGCTGTATCTCCGGGACGGTTTCCAGTACACCGGCGGCAATGAGGTCATCATAGATGTTCATCACGATTTTGCCTAGGAAGGGCTTGGCGTCCAGACCCGGCCAGCTGGTCAAACGTACTATTTCCAGTAGTTGTCGCTGCACGTGGACGGAACATGTAAGCAAAGATTCCTCGAAGATCGGCAGAACCTGGGGACCATAGCGGGATAGTGCTTCCATGGCGGAGCGACGGACCGAGTCAACGTCTTCCAATAGTCCTATGAGCCTGTTTACCGCCCGGAAGTCCCGGCTCAAGGCGAACGAGAGAGCTGCCCGCGCCCTGATCCGTTCGTCGGAGCTTTCAAGCTGCAGCAGCGCTTCCTCCGGTTCAATCCAGGGGATATCCAGTTCCTCCATGAGGGTCAGGATTTCCTCCGGATAGCTTTCAACATCGACTGTCGGTTGTGTGGATACGCCGCTATCATGCCGACCCGTGTACCGCCCCGTGGCCAGTTCGCTGAACCGGTCATAATCCAGGCATTCATGGGCTATGACCTGTCTGAGACCTTCACGATATCTTCGCCTGAAGGAAAACGCCTCGATGCTCCAGAAGACAGCCGGAACGAGTGCGACAACCGCCATTTCCCGCGGGGAAACCATGGGTTTCATGATCAGCATCAGAAGCGCGCCGGCGAGCATTCCTGCCTGGCTCAAGGTACCCCGTACGTAAATTTGCGCCCACCTGGTAATATCTTCCGGTAACAGGGTGCAGAGTTGCTTGGTGATCGGACCGAGTACTGCCCGTTGAAAAAGGATAGCCGATAATTGACCATAGGCTGCTGAGATGAGAGTGAAAAAGCCGGCGATTCCGCTGAATACCAAGCACTGGTTAAGCGGGGTTATAACCGCCGCCGTCCTCGGTGAAATCCGGGTATAGAACCGGCCCAGGCTCATAATGAATACAAAAACAAAAAGTGTAGTGCCCGCCCTGAACCAGCTCAGGAAGACCGCCAGGGCATGTTCCGAATGGAAGACGCCTTCGGCTATCACGCCGAATTGATACGTAAGAATCGGCAGGAGAATATTGGGAATCAGCGCGCAGACACACAGGAAGCGAAAGATGGGATACCGTTGCAACGCCTTGATAACGCCGGTCGGTTCACTCGTCTCCTTCCCCGAATTCACGTGTCGGCCCTGCTCATTTCGGCCAAAACGGGCCAGGATCACAATGAACGGCAGAATGAGTTCCGCTACGGAGCAGAGGAGTAAAATAGCGTCCAGTCCCATCGTATGAGCCAACGGCTGGGCAGCCAGGCTGCCCAGGGTGCTCCCCAATACCTGGGAAGCCATAAACAGCCTGAATAATCTCTTGCCCTGTCTGGCGTCGAATTCCGTCTGGGTCAGGTTCCACAGGTAGACCAGCAGGAAGGCGTCTTTGAGGTACAATATCTGGAATAATATGGCATAGGTTATTGGTATCCCCAGGCCGGCCCCCCAATAAAGGCCACCCTGGAGTACACTGAACAGCAGAAGAAATCCGGCCAACATGATTCCGTCGGAGAATCGGCTTCCCAGGCGGCGGCACAAATAGAAAAAGAAAAAAGACAAGACCCCGTTTACTACAAGCATAAACGGAATATTGGCCGGTCCGTAGCGTTTAAGAAAAGATGCTTCCACATAAACGCGGAACAGACCCAGAAAGAAATAGATGAAAAAAAACAAGAGGGCGATGCGGAGGAAGGCTTTTCGCTCGGTGGGGTAGACATGCAACCATTTTTCACTAGATGTGATCATGCCGGTAAAGGAATACCATGAATAAGGGAAAAATGCTTCGTCGTATTATGGTCTATACGCATAATTCCATCGGCCTGGGGCATGCGGTACGGACCATGGCGCTCATTGACGGCATGCGGAGGACCGGTTCGGAAATCGAATGGCTGGTCCTTTCCGGAACGTCTGCCCCCCGGATTTTTCTGGATCAGGGTGTGGAGATAGTAAAGCTGCCTGGTGTAAGGCACGCCCTTGACGTACCGGGTCATCCTTTTCTCCCCAGGAGCCTGGGTTCTTTCGACGTACACGAAATCATCGCATGGCGTCGCCGGATAATCGACGAATGCCTTCTTCACTTCAAGCCGGATGTGATCATGGTTGAACACTCTCCGGCTGGGCTCATGGGAGAGGTTGCGCCTCTGTTGGCGGCCAGGGCGGCCCGGGGTCCCGAAAACGGCGGACCGGCGCTGATCCATCTGTCCCGCGGGATGTATGGTTTCGCTCCACGGTTCATTGCCGCTCCGAACGACTATCCCGGCCTGCCTCCGAACACCAGCATTCTGCACCTGTATGATGCCTTGTATGTGTTCGAGGAAAAGACGACGGTTGACGTAAACCGGGAGTTCTTCGGCAATGATCCGACCCTTGAGGCCAAGATTCGCTATATGGGCCGCATATCCGCCAGAAACGCGGATGAACTGGGAAATCCGAAAGAATTTCCGGCTGATCCCTGGGCCGGGAACAAGCCGTTCATCCTCTTCGTTCTGGGCCGTTTCGGGCAGGTTGAGGATCTCCATGTACGGATTTTAAAAGCATGCCGGTCTATCGGACTCGACAAGGGGAGAGATATCCTGGTTGTCCCGGACGTGTACCTGAAACCTGAAACGTTGAAGGACCTCAAGGCTCACCCTGCCTCCCAAGGTGTCCGGTTCACCCCGTTCATTCCGCACCTGGTGGATGCCATGGCCAAGGCCGATCTGGTGGTATGCCGGGCAGGGTACAATAGTATTAACGAGGTTATGCTCACCGGAGTCAAGGCACTGATTATTCCGGAGCCTCATCCCAGTGGTGAGCAGGAGCGGCGGGCCGCCTCCCTGTCCGGGCCCGGACTTCTGGTCCGCACGGAGAGCGCCTGCCTGTCCGGCGATCTGGAAAGCGATCTGAGAGCCCTGCATCAGCAACCCGCCCGTCCTTCATCGGGAGACTTCGACAGGTTCCGTATCGGTCGCATCATCGTTGAGGAGTTGGAGGAGTTGCTGGCCCGCCGCGGGCAGGATGTGACCGACACGGAAAAGTCCTTGACCTGTCCGGGCTTTCCTTTATCCGATCAAGCTCTCCCGTGATGCCGCATTTTTTGCGGCAACAAGGGATTCAATGTCCGAAGCAAGCGACCGGAACCGCTCCTTTCCTATCCTTGGACAGAATCCGTTTTCCGGACTTTGGTGGCTGTGCATGGAATAATCGTACTCCTGTCCTATCAACCCAGACCGCCGGCATTGTTCGAACAGACGCGTTCCCGGATAGGGGGTAAAAATGCTGTAAATCATCTTGTCCGCTTCCAGGGTTTCCATCAGCCGCTTGGTGGCGTTCAGGGTGTCCTCGGTTTCATCGGGAAATCCGACCATAATGAAAACTTCCAGACGCAAACCGGCTGATTTGACCAGACCGGCGGCTTCCAGTGCCTGCTTCACCGTAAAATTCTTGCCGATACGCCGGAGCATGGTGTCGTCACCGGACTCCAGCCCAAGCTGGACCGTAGTGAACCCCGCGTGAACCATGGCGGTCGCGGTTTCTTCCGTAATAAGCGAAACATGCGTCTCGCAACTGAAGGTCAGACCGAGGCGGGTCTTTTCCAGAGATCGGCACAGGGCGAGAAGGCGTTTTCTTGTGACCCCGAAGGTGTCGTCGTCAAAATGAACATGGTCCAGGCCCATGGCGCGAAGCTCGGCCAACTCGGCCAGCAGGCTTACTTCCGGGCGGAAACGGACCGGCCCGGACCAGACACCGCGGGAGGAACAAAAGGTACAGGTGAAAGGGCAGCCCCGCGCGGAAAAAACATGTCCGAAGGCCCGGAGCGGGTAGTGTCCATACCCCTCAAGAACCTGCGGGGCATAACGATGGATACACGGAAGAGCATCCAGATCAGCGATCACGGGGCGGGAAGGGGTGGTTACCGCAATTTCGTCTTGTCGAAACGAAATTCCACTGATTTCTTCAAGACATTTCCCCGATGAAACGGCCTTTATCACATCAAGGATAACGGCCTCTCCCTCGCCGTGTATCACCATATCCACTTCCCTATGGATGAGCAGATCAGCGCCGGTGACGCTCGGATGGGGGCCGCCAAAGACGACCAAAGCTTCGGGAGCGGACTTCTTGACGATATGGGCGCAGACCAGGGACGAGGCGAGTACCGGCGTCTTGACGGATATCCCGACCACATCCGGGCGATAGCTTTCCACAAGCCGCTTCAGGTCGGCATAGGCGGGATGGTCGGGATTCTTCAGGTTACGGCGGTAGGAGAGAAAGCCCTCTCCTGCCAGAAAATCGACGGAAAAGAAGACCGGGTCGGGGTGGAAATCACAATTGATGACCTTGACCTCGGCCAGGCCGCTCTCCATTACGACGGCGGCCAGGGAACCCACACCGAGAGGATATTTGCACAACCCGTAGTTTTCTGTATGGAGCCGATAAAATGGCGGTTCGACAAGGAGAAGCCGGGGCAAACCCATTTCGTTTCCTTTCC
>CAYSPF010000133.1:0-6635 GCA_964432775.1 uncultured Geobacter sp. | reverse complement strand
ATGTTGACTTGCCGGAAACGCTGTGTTATTTCAAAAACCCTATGAAAGCACTCCACGTGGAAAAACTTGCGGCATCGGCACGAGCTATCAGCGCAGCGGCGCGTAACGCCGCACGTCTACCCGCTGCCATGTGAGTTTTCGCGTATTATTGTTTTTCAGAGGCCGTGGGTACCCCCCGCGGCCTTTTTATTTTTTCGGTTTCGAACGCAGCACGACCCGTGTGGAATCAACACCGGCCAGTGCGGACTATTGTGGGGGAAATATGAGAAACGAGCTTGTCAATCCGGGTGCCGGGGAGCTAACCTATGAAATCCGGAACATCGTCAACGTAGCCGAGAAACTCCAGAAATTCGGGGTCCGGATCAACTGGGAAAACATCGGGGACCCCATTGCCAAGGGGGAGAAGGTTCCCCTGTGGATGAAGAAAGTGGTTGCCGCGGAGGTGATGAACGACGAAACATACGGCTACTGTCATACCCGCGGGGTGCTGGAAACCCGGAAGTTTCTCTGCGAGCTGACTAATCGGCGCGGCGGGGCGCAGATTACGCCGGACGACATCATCTTCTTCAACGGCCTGGGAGACGCCATCGCCAAGGTCTACGGCAACCTGAAGCCGGAAACCCGTATCCTGACCCCTTCTCCCACCTATACCACCCACTCCACCGGAGAAATGGCCCACGCCAATGCCGCGTCGGTCTGCTACCGGCTGCAGCCCGAGAACAACTGGTACCCCGACATTGAGGACATGCGCAACCATGTCAAATACAACCCTGCCATTGCCGGGATACTGGTCATCAACCCGGATAACCCCACCGGTATGGTCTACCCGGAGGAGACACTGCGCAAGATCGTCGAGATCGCACGGGAATTCGGCCTGTTCCTCATTGTCGACGAGGTCTACAACAATATCGTTTACAACGGCCAAAAGACGGTGCCCATTTCGGCAATCATCGGAGACGTGCCGGCCCTTGCCATGCGCGGCATTTCCAAGGAATTCCCCTGGCCCGGTTCCCGTTGCGGCTGGATCGAATTCTACAATACCGACAAGAATGCCCGGTTTAAAAAGTACGTCAACGCCATCCTCAATACCAAGATGAACGAGGTCTGTTCCACAACCCTGCCGCAGAAGGCGTTACCGGCCATTTTCTCCCACCCGGAGTACCGGGGCTACCTGGACGAACGCATCGCCCGCTACGAGACGATGAGCAACATCGCCTATGACTGCCTGCGCGAAGTGCCGGGGCTCCTCGTGAACCGCACCAACGGCGCCTTCTACATGGCAGTCGCCTTCCGGGACGGGCTCCTGAACCACAGCCAGACCCTCCCCATCGAGAACCCGGAGGTGAAGGAACTGGTAAACGGCCTGGTCACGGCGCCGGGGGTTGCCCCGGACAAGCGGTTCGTCTACCACCTGCTGGCCAATACCGGCATCTGTGTTGTCCCGCTCTCCTCCTTTTCCACTCACCTTCAGGGATTCCGGGTGACGCTGCTGGAGAAGGACGAGAAAGAGTTCCGCAGGATCTTCGAGACGCTGGCGAAAAAGATCGAGGAATATCTCTGTTCGTGATTACGGCGGGAAAGGAAGGACGGGGAAGCAGTACCCAATACATGAAGTAAAGGCGGGAAACCGTAAAGGGGGCGGCAACTTTCGGAAAAGCGGCCGCCCCCTTTTTTATGGCGGCGTATGATAGCGTGTTCGCAGTTTCGTAAGCAAAGTCACTAACGAATACTCATTACCCGATAACGGTGAAGGTATCCTGACCGCTCTTGCCGAAGGTAATAACATCACCTATTTTCAGCCGTTCGGCGCCCTGAATCTGTTTTCCGTTGACAAACGTACCGTTGGTCGAACCAAAGTCCTTGATGGTTATTTCTCCGGCAACAGGCCCTATCCATGCATGTTTGCGGGAAACCGTCTCCGAGGACAGGCTAATCTCGATGTCGCTGCCCCGGCCTACGTTAAGACCCTTTTCCGAGAGGTTGAAGGATCTTCCGGAAAGCTCGCCGCCGGTGCATTTGATGGCGCCGAAAGAATACGTCGTGTTTTTCGCCGAAGGGGATGCCGCGGGGGATGGGCTTGGCGAGGACGAAGAGTTAGCCCCTGGTGATGCCGCCTGCCGTGGTTGTTCACCGGCGGAAGGTTTCGTTTTTTTCCTGGTGAGGGAAAGTATGACAAAGGCGATCAACGCCACCAGAACCAAGCCGAATCCGAAAAAGAGCCATTTATATTGTGAGAGCACAGCCAGAACACTTCCCCCTATGGTTGCCGGAGCGGGTGGAGGAGGGGGCGTGACTTGAGGCTCGCCTTGCGGCGCTACAGGTCCGCCTCCCGTTGCTGAAGCCCCGCTTTCCGTTGCCTTCGGGGTTTCCCCGGCCAGGTCGAAGGGGACGGTAGCCGCCTTCATCATATCCGCGGCAGCCGTGATGGAAGAAGCAAAGCCGATACCCACCGGCACCTCTCCCCCGAACCATCTTTCGAACATGCTGTATGTTCCCCTTCGTTGCTTGTCGGCACTGCCGGTGATGATTCCGATAATCTGGGCTTCCGTGTTCAGCAGCGGCCCCCCTGCGTTTCCGAGGTTTATCGCGACATTCGTCTGGATCAGGGTGGCGCCTTGGCGAGTCTGCTTGAATGCGCCGATATTCCCCTCGGTGAAGGTGGACTCCTGTTCGCTGATCTCGCTGGTTATGGCGGCCCGGGGGAAGCCCATGGCAAATACCTTGTTCCCATCCTCAAGCTTGCCCGTGTACAGAGGTAGTGAAGTCAGTCCAAACTTCTTGATTTTCAGACACAGCAAATCCCTTTCCTTGTCCTCAGCCACGACCTCCGCCGGATAATCACCCTCTTTCGGCAGCCTGACATAGATAGCCGGCTGGCGGTCGAAAGGTCGTACCACGTGGTAGGCGGTGAGGATATAGCCGTCAGGGTTTATGACTACACCGGAGCCTGCCGGAACCCTCTTGGGTTCACTGAATCTGCGATCAAACCGGTAACTGTAAAAGTCGAACAGATCTCTCTGTCCCGGTCTCACCTCGATCATGATCCGCACCGTTGCCGGTTTGCTCTTGGCAACGATCTCTTCCGTCGTCAAGGCAAAGGCATGCCCCGTCATACTAAGCGCCATAATGCCCATCAAAACAGCTACTTTACCAATTCGAAGCATACAGTCCCTCCTTCTGTTTCAATTGATGCGTCCAGGTCACAAATACTTTTTATCTCGGAAAGTATGTATATATAACGACGAGGCCTAGCGCGACGAGCGCAACAAGGGCCGCGATACCGGCCGTGACAGGAAACCGCCCATTTTTCGCCGCCGGTGGCGCCGGTATGGATCCCGTGGTAATTTTCGCAGTAGCGCCTCCAACCGGTTCACTCTCAACCCTCACAATGACAACGGAAATATTGTCGTCACCTCCCCGCTCCTTTGCCAGGGCTACAAGACTCTCCGCGCCTTCTTCTGCGGACTGAGACACCACGCTGTCACGCAGTTCCTCCGCGGTGAGATACTTGGTCAATCCGTCGGAGCAAATCAGATAAATATCCTTTTCCTTCACCGTGCACTGCACCAGATCGATTCTCGGTTTCCGGCGGACACCGAGCGCATCGGTCAAAACATGGTTGTAGGGATGGTTTTCAATGTCGCCGGAACCGATGGTTCCTTCGCGGTAGAGCCTTCGCGCAACCGTATGGTCTTCGGTGATCTGACAGATTTCGCCGTTTCTGATCCGGTACAGCCGACTGTCGCCCACATGGCAGACAGCGGCTTCGTCCTTTTCAATAACAATGCCGGTACATGTGGTGGCCATGCCCTCATACGCCGGGTTTTCAGCGGACATCCCCATAATCCGATCGTTTGCCGCCTCGAACGCCGCCTTGATGCAGGCTCTACCGTTTTCTTGGGCAGCCAGGTACTTTTCCAGTATCGTTTCCACCGCGGTGCTGCTTGCCGTATGCCCGGCCTTCCCGCCGCCGACTCCGTCGGCTACGGCGGCGAAGAGGGAATTCCCTTCCCCTTCACCGGGAAGAACCCTGACGGAAATGCTGTCCTGGTTCTCCGCACGTACAATCCCCCTGTCGGTTATTCCGAACGCCTGGAGTCTCATATCACTCCTCAGTATGCCCGGAACTTGAGGGAGATGTCCCCGATGGTGACCGTATCATTGTCCTTCAGTTCGGACTTGGTGATTTCCCTTGCGTTGACATAGGTTCCGTTGCTGCTGTCCAGATCGGTTATGTACAGGACCTCATCCAGCAACCGGATACTGGCGTGTTTCGTCGACGTGTGAGGGTTATCGAGAATGACGTCGCAGTCAGGGGTACGTCCGATTATCGTCCTGGGCGCCTTTATCCTGAAGTCCCTGTCCCTTTCCGGTCCATCCATAATAACGAGCCAGCCGACGAGCCTGGCGGGTTCGGCTTCCTGCAGGTCATATATCCTCGTGCCGGAAAACACGGATGTCTTTCCCGCGTCATGTGTGTTTGCCGGTTCAACGGTCATCGGCTGCTCAACAACCGTCGGTCGCTCGATAATGGTCGGCCTGTCAATAGCGGTCGGCCTCTCCAGGGACGTTGAAACCGAGACCCTGTCCGTCATTCCCGTCCGTGGCGGCGGACAGTATCGGCAGACTGTTTCCCCTGCTTCCAGGACGTGTCCGTTGGGACAGAGACTGACGTCGGCCTTCGCGCCGCATTGCCCGCAAAACTTTGCCGCCTCGGGTAATGGTGACTTGCAATTTTTGCACTGCATATGCCCCCCTATCTTCCTCGAAAAGGATTGCCTTCGGATCAACCCCGTGCTTGTCCAATGATCGTACTTTCAACGGCTCATGAGCCGTTTTCAAAAATGAAATCTACCTGTTACTCTGGAGATAAACCCTTGGTAAACGATCCATCCGGCATCGTGCTCCTGGTTCTACCGGGCGTCCGTTCTGCCTCTTGCACTGTTCTATCTCTCTCGATAAAGCGCCCTGAAGCCCTGGTCCGACTCTGTCTTTCCCGGTGACGCGGATCTTTCGACGCAAGTCGTTTCCCTTTCCTGTCACTTCTCTGGTCATTGTCTGCGCTTGTTTTCGGAACTTCCTGCTTATGCGCGGCTTTCTTCCGGAGGTCAGGGGCCTGCTGAGCGACACCTGTCCCGGCTGGGCCGTGCCCGGTCCCGTCGGTTGTCACAACCGGCGCCGGGAGAGAAGCGGCAGGCGTTTCCTTCGTTGGTATCGCCTTTTTTCCAGAACCGGAGAGAAAAAAGGCTGCAACGGCCGCGACAGCCACAGCAGAAGCTGTTCCCAGTATCACCCAACGCATTTTCCCACCTTTCGGCGTACTGTCCGTACCGCCCGAAACGGCGCCGGTCATCGAGGATATTTCTGTCTGCACGGCGGTTGTGGCGGCGCTGACATCCTCCTTATCAAGGGATTCTGCAAAATCCCTGACGTTCTGAAATCTGTCTCGGGGCGATTTGGCAATGGCTTTCAGGATCGTCTTTTCCAGTGAAACCGGGATGTAGGGATAATATTCCCGCGGGTCGGGGGGCGGATTTTGCACGATATTGTGCATAATGTGATATTCGGAATCTCCGGTAAAAGGGACCTTGCCGGTAACCATCTCGAACAGGGTGATTCCGAGCGCATAGATATCGGACGTGACGTCGGCCTGTTGTCCTTGTACCTGCTCCGGAGACATATACCAAAGGGTGCCGACCTTCACTCCCGTCTGGGTGTGCTTCAAATCTCCGGCAATCTTGGCAATGCCGAAATCCGTTATCTTGACGATTCCCTGACGGGTAATCATGATGTTGCTCGGCTTTATATCCCGGTGGATAACCCCCCGGGAGTGGGCGTATCCGATTCCGTCCAGCACCTGCCGCACTATGGAAATGCAGCGGTCAGGGGGAATGAGGCCGGTAGTTCTGATGATGGACTCGAGGGTTTCACCGTCGACATACTCCATCACGATGTAATTATTTCCTTCGTGTTCCAGGAAATTGAGAATATTGACGACATTGGGATGGGAGAGCTTCGCCTGGATCTTCGCCTCGCGAATAAACCGTTCGCAGATATCGCTATGTGAGCCAAACTCCGAAGGCAGCGCCTTGATTGCCACAATCTGTTCGAGAGTGGTGTGTTCGGCCTTGTAAATTACTCCCATGCCGCCTTGGCCTATCTTTTCGATGATCCTGTACTGGCCGATTATCATGGTCACTTACCTCAAGTTATCTTCGGTGAAAAACATGCCCGGAACAAACGAACCTCCATCATACGCATTCACGCAAACTCGCCGGAGGCAAAACAAAACCCCCATCCTTGTGCCGAAGATGGGGGTCAGGTCGACTGGTTTCTTCGGCATCCCGGCTGTCCGCGTGCACGGACCCTAGGCTTTGCGCCCCTGGGTTACCCCAGGTTTACTCTTATCGGAAAACACTATCTGTTTTTGAACGGGCTATAAATTGGTCACGGTATAGGTTGAGTCAAGTATGGTTGTGCATTTGCGGCTAATTGCAATCGCAGCATACAAGATTGGTATTAGAATTCAAGTCTTAATGTGATTCGACGTATTGGAGGGAGAAGTAGCTTCGCACATCCGGAGGAAGTAATGGATGGCCATGTAACCTTATGAAACCGGTTACCGGCAAAATAGG
>CAYSPF010000132.1:0-6657 GCA_964432775.1 uncultured Geobacter sp. | reverse complement strand
GCGCCCTATGTCGGCGTTCATCTCATCTTCATACGCGCTCGCCGCAATCACCAGTTTCCATTTTTCGAAGTACGTATAGACCACCAGCATGGAGCGCCCGGCTGTTTCTCCCTTATCAGCGCTACTCAGAGAAAAATTGACAACTCCTTCGCGGCTTTTGATCATGTCCCTGACGATATCCCGCCCGTCCGTACTTTTCCATTTGAGGACGTTTTGCCCTTCGGCACGCGGGTGAATCACCAGCGTCCCCTGCTGTTCGCCATCTTCCGCGTTCAATCCATAGATGAAGCCCGTCTTCCCTATCTTGATCGCATTAATCTGCTGTTTCATGAAACCCAGGGCTTCGCTGGTTTCAAAACCGATGAACAATATGCCGATGGTCTGACCGTCGCTTCCCTTGATCGGAACATATTTGGTCGAATAATCGCGACCGAAAAGGTTGGCGCGGCCCAGGTAAGCCTCTCCGGCCATGATAAGCCTGTACCCGGGATGGTTTTTACCCAGTGTCGTTCCGAGCGCCCGCGAACCGTCCTGTTTCTTGAGCGAAGTGGTAATGCGGATGAAGTCGTCGCCGCTTATCGCGAAAACCGTGGCAACCGCTCCGGTCATTTTGGTGAAGCGGTCGATGGTTTCGAAGTCAAGGTTGAGCGGCTTATTGCCGTACAGCAAAGTCGGCGTGTCAACCGTGCCGATCTTGACGGTGCGCCCGGTGTCAAGCTGGAATCGTCCGGGGAAATAGGAGGAAAAGACATTCTCGAAATTATCCGTACTTTTGCTGACCGAGCGATCGTATACCTCAAGCATGCTTTTCGTCAGTTGCACCTGGCGGCTCATGTCTTCAATGTAGTTCTTCCGCAGCTGTTTCTGACAGTATGCGCCCACATAATAGGTGAACAGGGAGAGGAGCAGGAACACGAGGATTGCTTCCGTCGCAATCAGTTTTTTACCGAGCGACCAGTTTCGGCTATTTGTCAACATGATATACCTCCGGGAACTGATGAACATACTATGGATAGTGCGAACCATGCCGATTCGCATCAACAGCGCGCTGTGACGGAACGGACCGGAGTCAGCTTCCTTCCGTGAGAAGCAGGGAACGAGTAAGGTCGAGAATGATGATCAGCTGTTGATCCAGCTTGCCGACCCCTTTTATGTAATTCTCATCAAGGGCAATCGCCTCTTCCGGGATATCCTCGATATGCGCCGACGACAGCTTGATCACGTGCGATACGGAGTCGACCAGCATGCCGAGCCTCTTTTTCCCGAGTTCCACGACGATGATCCGCTGCTCGTCGGAAGCAACGGATTCCGGCATGTTGAAGCGTACGCGGAGGTCGACCACCGGGATTATTTTTCCCCGCAGATTAATGACACCGCGTACATGCGCGGGCGCACCCGGTACGGTGGTGATCTCCGCGGCGCGGATGATCTCCTGGATCTTGTCGATCTCCACGCCGTATGTTTCCCGTTCGAGCTGAAAGGCAACGAGATGATAGACCGTTCCGGTCTCCCGGGGCGCCATGGTCTCACGGTTGCGGTCCACCTTCTTCTGGGCGCCATCGATAAATTGTGTAAGGACATCCTCAGCAACCCGGGAATCCGGCAGGTTAACCATCCCGTTTTCTTCCATTATTTCTTCTCCTCATGTTGTTGATGCGCCGAGAAATGCAGCAGCGTCCAGAATCAGAGAGATGCTTCCGTCGCCCATGATCGTCCCCCCGGAGATCCCGGGCGGATTGCCGAGATACTCGTCCAGGGCCTTGATTACGATCTCCTGCTGGCCGACAAGTCGGTCCACGACAAGCCCCCCCCGTTTTTCGCCGAAACCGACGATAACCATGTGCCGTTCCGTCATTTGCGCTGAATCCCGCAGCCCGAAGAAGCGGTCAAGGTGAAATACCGGGACCAGCCGGTCCCTCAGCTGAAAGATCTCACCCGCCGCAACCCGGTGTATATCCCCTTCGTCCACCATCAGGCTTTCAAGAACATTGGCCAGCGGGATGGCGAAAACGGAGCCGGCGCTCTCGACCATGAGGGCGGAAATGATGGCAAGGGTGAGGGGAAGCCTGATGGTGAACCGTGTTCCCGCACCGGGGTTGCTGTGAATGTCGATGATGCCGTTAAAAGACGTTATGCTCTTTTTCACCACGTCAAGCCCGATCCCCCGTCCGGACGTGTCGGTCACCTCACGTCTCGTGGAAAAACCCGGAAGAAACACGAGCTGCAGAGCGTCATGATCGCTCAGCGCCCGGGAATCGGCATCGCTCAACAATCCCTTGGCTACCCCCGATTGTCTGAGCTTTTCGGCCACAATGCCCCGACCGTCATCTTCAACCGTTATCACGATGTTGTTGCTTTCGTGACAGGCCTTCAATTTCAGGGTCGCAACCGGATTCTTGCCGGCTTGCCGGCGTTCCTCGGGAATTTCGATTCCGTGGTCCACCGCATTGCGGATCAGGTGCAGGAGAGGCTCGCCGATTCCGTCAATGATCGTCTTGTCCAGGCCTGTTTCATCACCCTCGAAAACGAGGTCCACTTCCTTTCCCTGGCGGCTTGAGAGGTCACGAACCAGGCGTTTGAAGCGCTGGAAAACCGTCCTGACAGGCAGCATGCGCGCCTTCATGACCGCCTCGCGCAGGTTGTCGGCGGTTCTGCCGAGCAACTGGCTGGATTCGCTGAAGGCGGCGATTAACTCCCGGTCACCCGTCTTATCCCTGATCCGCGCCTCAAGAGACGCCAAAGCGGTTCTATGGATGACGAGTTCACCCACCAGGTTGAGCATTTCGTCGAGCTTTTCAAAATCGACCTTCATCACTCCCGATTTCCGGGTAATGCGGCTGACGTCTTCCCCGTCCCCGACCCGCGGGGCCGTGACAGGCCGGGAACCGGCGCCGTGCAGATCGAGGCTGCCCAGGGACTTCACTTCATGATCAAGGTCCGGTTGTGCCGCGGGATCATCCGACAAATGGCGCAACGCGTTGCGCAGCACGCAGACCGCGTTGAGGCAGGATTCGCACAGGAGAGGGTCGATGACGGCGGCGCCGTCGGCAAACGGCTTCAGCAACGATTCGAATGTATGGATGAAACGCTGAAAGGAGACAAATCCCATCATCCCCGCATTCCCCTTCAGGGTATGGAAATGGCCGAGAACAAGCGTCAGGAATCCCGTGTCCGGGCTTCCCGCGCGGATTCCATTTTCCAGCTCCATAACGGCCGTTTCCACGGCATCCAGATGGCTTGTCGCATCTTCCAGGAAATCATCCAGCAGAATCGAAAAATCCGTCTCGTTTGTCACCAGTCACTCCTATCCCGGCTGTTGACAATCATTCACACCGGGAAAATCCATCCGGGGAAAGATTTTCGCCATAATGTCGTAGAGGTCCGAGGATTTAAAAGGCTTCCGCAAAAAACCCCGGGCGCCCAGCTTCAGTCCGCGCGCGGTTTCTGCTTCCGTTCCCTCGGAACTGAGGATCACTATCGGGTACCTTTCGGGAAGCCCCTGTGCGGCAGCCTGCTCCATGAATTGGATACCGTTCATCACCGGCATGTTTATATCGAGCAGAATCAATTGGAAATCGTGCTGCTCCGACAGTATTTCCAGCGCCTCCCGGCCGTTCATGGCTTTGACAAGTTCGCAATTGAAGCGACACAACACAAGCTGGTACATTCTGTGAATCAGGTCTGAATCGTCAACTACGAGTACCTTTCGTAACATGATGTTTCTCCCTTTGTTTTGACGATATCCTGACGGATATCCCTATATTCTTCTTCTCTCTACCCGGATACCCGACTGCCTCCTCCGGTATGGCAATCAAGTCCATTGATTGCGGGTTGGCATGAATCATCCTTCTCCTGACAGATTAAAGTTGGGAGCAGGTTTTACGCTGTTTCACCCGAAAACAAAAAAGCCTGCTTTGATGGGCAGGCTTACCGATTGATACCGGTCGCAACAGCCATTTCGGCAACCCCTCTATCCGATGGAAGCGGACAGGTGGCTTTGCGTCGCCCGGTTACCCGGGATTCGCCTTTTCGATGGTGTTTACGGATTAACGTATGTTTTTAGTTTTTGCGTCAACTACCATGCTTGCCGTACTTTGTCAATAGCATTTTCTAATTGTATATATTTTTCCAACGTATCTAAAATAGATTCCATTTAATTCTGCTTTGGCACATTATCTTTTGGCGGGAAAATCATGGAGAAACTCACGGGCTCAGGTCAGACTTGCTGGTTTTCGATAAGCGCATCTCTCATCTGCTCGACCCTCTACATCAACCGCGAGTCGTATGCAGCCTGCCCGGTTGTCATCTGAACCGATAAATCAGAAATGACGCGCCACCGGGTTCCTGGCCGATGTGTACGAGTTCAAGTTCGGGAGGTGGCGTGAATTGCCTCTCAGGTTCCAGAAGTGGTGCGAAAAGGAACTGGAGAGGCGGACGTATCGCGTACAATTGAGGAGTAGCGATAAGGTAATCGATCTTGTTCTTTTTGGCGTAGGCTATGATCTCGGCATATGATGCCTGGGGAGGCATCGAGTATCTGAGCCCGGAATAGAAGCCGATTCTCCCGGAACGGGTCATAATGGCCGCGTTTTCCGGCAACAATTTCTTTAACCTGAGCCCTATTCGTTTATCATCGAATCGTCCTCCGTCCCGGGAAAACTCGTATGGTTTGCTATGGTCTGCCGGGATACTCTTGACAACGTTCCATGCTCCAAAGATAAGTACGAGCAAAACGGGCACGCACCAGAAATATCGTTCCGGGGATCTTCCTGAAATCGAGTCAACGCCCCTTTCAGCAACAGCCGCGACCAGGAAAAGACCGCTGCATATCCAGAGAAAGAGTACCGGCAGGTAGGGCTGGGTATATTCGGGCCCGATGAAGAAAAAGATGATGATGACCGCCAGTGGAGCAAAGGTGGCAAGGAGGTAGGCTCGCTCCAGCAGACGCTCCCTTCTCCAGTCACCGGCCAGAAAACCCGCTGCGGCAAGAATCCAGCCGAAAAAGGGAAGCATTTCGTTCCAGCATCTCTTCAGGTTATGCAGATAATTCGTGCGGATGTACTCGGGGTAGAAACGAAAGAGATCCAGGTACCCCATCTCCCGGAACGAAGGATCATGCTTGATATCGGGCTTTTTCAGGTATTCGCTCAGGGCGTCTGCGATGGTGATACGACTTTTGCCCGTCAGTTGCCATTTACCCGTCGTTTCATGCAGCAGGTTCAAATAGGGAAAGAAGACGGCAAGAAAGACGCCCCAGCTTATCACGACATAGCCGAGACTCCGGGCGGGCATGCGGTTGATGAAAGTAAAGGCCAGCAGTACCGCCGTAACGGCAAAAAAGACCAGTATCCCTTCGGAACGGGTTAGATTAGCGCAGCCGAAGCACAGTCCAGCGAAGATCGCAGGGAGGAAGGCTTCTTTTTTGTGCGCCCGCCGGAGAAAATAGACCCCGAACAACAGAAGAGTAATGTACGTGGCCTGGCTCATCACATTGACTGACCATAGCAGTATGCTGGGCCATGTTACGGTAAGCAGCGCCGCCAGATATCCCGTTTTTTTGTCGAAGAACTCCACGCCCAGCAAAAAGACGGGCACCACCACCAAGCTGCCCATGAGTATGGACACAGCCAGCCCGGCTGTCTCGAAATCCTTGGTGACAACACTGGCGAGTCCCACGAGGATAGGGTAAAAGGGTGGATAATGGGTTGCGCTCGCAAGCCCGTTGCCCGCAATGAATTGCTTTGCGATGTCGATGTAGGAGATACCGTCTGCCGAAATCACCGCATAGAAACGCAGGAAATAGAGCCGGACGGCGAGAGCGGAAAAAAACATCAGTATCAGCAAGAGGGCATCATCTCTCTTGATTCGTGAAGAAAGGATTTGCTTGGTTACTATCCCTTTCCGAAGATGTCGCAACACAGGAGTTTCATCTTGCACAGCCTGAACCGGATGGCGGTCCGGAGCACCCCGAGCCCGTAGACCACACTTCGCCGGAAATTGATCGACGAGGCATCGGCAAAGTATTTGGTCGGGCAGGACACTTCGCCGATTCGATACCCGAACCAGACCAACTGGGCAAGCATCTGGTTGTCGAATACGAAGTCATCCGAGTTGGTTGCCAGGGGAAGCTGTTCGAGTACCTGCCGTGAAAAAGCTCGGTAACCCGTATGGTATTCGGAGAGCTTGTGGCTCAGGAGCAGATTTTCCGTGAAGGTGAGGCAGCGATTGGCGATATACTTGTAGAGCGGCATTCCACCCTTGAGCGCGCCGACACCGAGAATCCGGGAGGCAAGCACCGCATCAAACTCGCCGTAGGCAATCATGGCGGCCATCGCGGTAATCAGTTTCGGAGTGTACTGATAATCGGGGTGCAGCATCACGACAATATCCGCTCCCAGCTCAAGCGCGGTACTGTAGCAGGTCTTCTGATTTCCGCCATATCCCTTGTTTTCCGGGTGGATGATGGTGCGGATGCCGAGAAAATGCGCCACATCGACTGTTTCGTCCCGGCTGGCGTCATCAACCAACACTACGTCGTCCACAAATTCGAAAGGGATCTCCCGGAAAGTCATTTCAAGAGTTTTGGCTGAGTTATACGCGGGAAGCACCACGATTATCTTTTTGCCGTTGAGCACATTTTTTCCTTTGAAGTAGAAG
>CAYSPF010000131.1:2503-6838 GCA_964432775.1 uncultured Geobacter sp. | reverse complement strand
GCAAACAGGCGCCGTCAACAAAGACGACCGCCCGGGGGGCGCAACCGGCAAAGGCTGCTCAACGGAACGGACGGAGCGCGTCACCATCCGCGACGCCCGCCGTCCGGCGCACCCAGCACTCACACTGAACTTTCGACGGCGTTCCAGGGAAGGATAAGAGCCCTGCATCATCATGAAGTGACGAACTCCCGCAACCCAATCCAGGGTTACGGGAGTTTTCTTTTTCATCCGCGTCAACCTTAGGCGCACTTTTCCGTTGTACCAGTCAAACACTTCGTCTTTCGTAACAAGGGCGCACGGAAAGGAGAAAAAAGAAATGAAAAGAATGAAACTGGCGATTGCATCGGCGGCGGTACTCGCATTGCTTGCCGGGACGGCACACACCTCCCTGGCGGAACCGGGTCCGGGAATGGGACCGAAATGGGGACACGGGAAAAAACACTGTACAGCAGGGGCTCACTTCAAGGGACCGGGGGCTCAACTGGACATGCTGACGGCTCGCCTCACGCTCAGTGAAGAGCAACGAATCAAGCTTCTTCCCATTCTGGACGAGCAGTTCGCCAAGAAGAAGGCAATCCGCGAAGACGGCTCGCTCACTAGGGATCAGCGACGGGCGAAGATGGAAGAACTCCGCACCACCTACCATGCGAAAATATCCGCTACCCTGACACCGGAGCAGAAGATCAAGGCCGATGAAATGCGCGCCACGGCCATGCAGCGCGGCAAGGCACGACAGGGGGGCATGCACCGGATGGACCCCGCGGCACGACTGGAAAGAATGTCCACCTGCCTCGGACTGACCGCCGACCAGAAGGCGAAGATGGCGCCGATCCTGGCTGAGCAGACAAAAGAAATGAAGGCGCTGCACGATGACGCCAAACTCACCCGTGACCAGAGAATGCAAAAGATGCAGGTCCTGCGCACGAAATTCCAGGACAGCATCGGTGCGATTCTTACCCCGGAGCAGAAGACAAAGTTCGGCACGAAAGACATGTGCAGCGGCGGAGGCCGTGGAATGGGGCACGGCCCGATGATGCACGACAAAAAACCCGCGACTCCTCCGGCGAAATAGTTCGCCCCACAAAAAGCAACAAAAAAAGCCCGCTGTACGGGCTTTTTTTGTGCGTCCGATTTTTGCTTGCCCGTTCCTGAAAAAGAGTGTATCCATTGTTCTTTTTGATATCACAAAGGAGCTAACCCCATGGGAATCCTCTCCAATACCGTCAGCATCTGCCAGTTCAGGGTGGTGGGCGACATCCCGGTCATGGATCTTTTTGAATGGATCTCCGGACGCCTGACGAACAACGGCTTTACCCCCATCGACCAGGGAATCGAGGAATTGTCCGTCGGCTGGGTGACCCCGGACGACCATCGTATCAGCGACTTCAGCGCCCCGGCGGCATTCTGGCGCGATCATTACCTGTTCTTCACCCTGCGCCAGGACAAACGCTCCATTCCCGGGGCGCTGCTGCGGGCTTACCTGAGAGTGGCTGAAGAGGAATACCTCGCCGCCAACCCCGGCTTCCGCCGGGTTCCGAAACAGAAGAAGGAAGAGATGCGCGAATCGGTGCGCACGTCCCTGCTGGCGCGCACCCTGCCTGTCCCCTCCACCTGCGACGCCGTCTGGGATACCCGGAGCAAGATCCTCACCATCGCCTCCATCAGCACCAAGACGGTCGACCTCTTCGACGCGCAGTTCAAAAAGACCTTCGAGGGGCTGCGCCTTGTTGCTGTACACCCCTTTGCACGGGCGGAACAGGTTACGCCGGAAAACCTCTCGGAGGCCCTCCAGGCTTCGAACAGGGCCGGTTCCGAGGCTGTTCTGGACCTGATCCGCAGCAACCTGTGGCTGGGACGGGACTTCCTTCTCTGGAGCGCCTATCGTACCCTGAACGAGTCGTCAGAGTACCGCATCTCCCGGCCCGGTCCCGCGACAGAGGGAGAGGCCTTCACGGCATACGTGAACGACCGGCTGGTCCTCTGCGGCGGAAGCGATGAAGGCGCCCAGAAGATCACGGTTTCAGGCCCCCAGGACCGCTTCGGCGAAGTCCGCATGGCGCTGCGCAGCGGCAAGGACATCACCGAAGGAACCCTCTATTTGGAAAAGGATGAGAATGAATGGAAGCTGACCCTGAAGGGGGAGATGTTCCACTTCGCCTCCTTCAAGTCGCCCAAGGTGCAGATCGAGAAAGACGACACCGTTGATCCGGCAAGCGAACGGGAAGCGGTATTCTTCGAGCGGATGCACCTGCTGGAAACCGGCCTGCAGCTGTTCGACAGCCTGTACGCGGCGTTTCTTGAAATCCGCCTCGGAAGCGGATGGGAAGGCGAAATGGCCAGGATTGAGGCGTGGCTGACGGAAGAGGCATAATTCGTCGTAAGGAGGGACCATACTCATATGCAGCCTGCATCGATACGTGTCGCCAAGGCAAAAGAAGAACTGATCCTTTCTCCCCGGATGGCAAACCGTCACGCCCTGGTAGCCGGCGCCACCGGCACGGGAAAGACGGTCACCCTGCGGGTGCTCGCCGAGCAGTTCAGCGCCTTGGGGGTACCGGTCTTTCTGGCGGACATCAAGGGAGACCTGTCCGGCATGGCGAAGCCGGGAAGCGACAACCCTAAAATAGCGGAACGGGCCGAAAAACTGGGCCTGACGGATTTCAGCTACGAAGGGTGCCCAGTCACCTTCTGGGATATCTTCGGCGACAGGGGTCACCCGTTGCGTACCACGGTTTCCGAGATGGGTCCCCTGCTCCTGTCGCGCATCCTCTCCCTGAACGACACCCAGAGCGGCGTCCTGAGCCTGGTGTTCAAGATAGCCGACGACAATGGGCTGCTCCTGCTGGATATGAAGGATCTGCGGGAGATGACCCGGTTCGTGGGGGAAAATGCCGCCGACTTCAAAACGGAGTACGGCAACATCTCCACCGCCAGTATCGGCGCCATCCAGCGCAACCTGCTGGTGCTGGAGGAGCAGGGAGGAGGTCGGCTGTTCGGCGAACCGGCTCTGGATATCAATGACCTGCTGCAGGCAGACGCAAACGGGAGAGGCATGGTGAATATCCTTTCCAGCGAACGGCTGATGGAGTCGCCGAAGGTCTATGCCACCTTTCTCCTCTGGCTTCTGGCCGAACTCTTCGAACAGCTCCCCGAGGTCGGTGATCCGGACAAGCCGAAACTGGTCTTCTTCTTCGACGAGGCGCACCTGCTGTTTCAGGACGTGCCCCGGGCACTGGAAGAGCGCATCGAACAGGTGGTGCGCCTGATTCGCTCAAAGGGTGTCGGCGTCTGGTTTGTCACCCAGAACCCCCTCGACATACCGGACAAGGTACTCGGTCAACTGGGAAACCGTGTCCAGCACGCCCTGCGGGCCTTCACCCCCCGGGACCAGAAGGCGGTGCGCGCCGCTGCCGAGACCTTCCGCGCCAATCCCGGTCTGGACACGGAAACGACGATCCTGGAACTGGGCGTGGGTGAAGCGCTTGTCTCCCTGCTGGATGAGAAGGGAACCCCGGCCATGGTGGAGCGGGCGCTCATCATGCCTCCCCGCAGCAGCCTGCCGCCCCTGACACCCGACGAAATCCGCGACGTGGTCCGGGGTTCGGTTCTGTACGGCGCCTACGAAAAGACCGTGGACCGGGAATCGGCCTACGAAAAACTGCGCCGGAAGGCTGAGCAGCTCCCCGATAATCCGCAGCCGGAAACGGGGAGCAGGGAGGAGAAAACCGAGCCTTCCCAGGCGGGAAAACTCATCGGCGCGCTGGCGACGAGCGCGGCCCATGCCATCGGCAGCCAACTGGGACGTCAGATCATCCGCGGCGTACTCGGCTCCCTGTTCGGCGGCGGGCGGCGCAGATAACACGAAAACCCTCCCTGCTTCACCTTCATCCTTGCCCCCACGACCCTTCCCATCAAAGGGAGGGGAGACCATATATTCCCTCTCCCCTCGTGGGAGAGGGGGGACTTTTTGGATGCAAAATCCTGACGGACACTGCTGAACGAAAGGAACAGTTTGTCACTCATAGCATTACGGGACATACATCTCGCATTTGGCGGACCGCACCTCCTGGACGGGGTCTGCCTGCAGATTGAAGAAGGAGACCGCCTCTGTCTCCTGGGACGGAACGGCGCGGGCAAATCCACCCTGCTGAAGCTGCTGAACGGGGATCTGATCCCCGACGGCGGGGAGATCACCCGACGTCAGGGTCTGCGCATCTCCCTTGTTTCCCAGGAATCGCCCCCGGACATTTCCGGTTCGGTCTTCGACGTGGTTGCCGGGGGGATGGGGGCTGCGGCGGAACTGCTGGCCGAATACCACCATGTGGGAATCCGCCT
>CAYSPF010000131.1:0-2403 GCA_964432775.1 uncultured Geobacter sp. | reverse complement strand
GGATGGGGGCTGCGGCGGAACTGCTGGCCGAATACCACCATGTGGGAATCCGCCTCGCCGCGGAAGGAGGCGACGACCTGCTGAAGCGGCTGGAAGAAATCCACAAGACTCTGGAAGAGACCGGCGGGTGGAGTCTTCACCAGGAGGTGGAAAGGATCCTTGGCCGTCTTTCCCTGGACCCGGACACAGAATTTTCCACTCTTTCCGGGGGCACGAAACGGCGGGCGCTCCTGGCTCGGGCACTGGTTGCCGCGCCGGACATCCTGCTCCTTGATGAACCGACCAACCACCTGGACATCGATACCATCATCTGGCTGGAGGAGTTTCTGCTGCGCGAGGTAAAAACCTTCCTCTTCGTCACCCACGACCGGGCCTTTGCCCGGCGAATGGCGAACCGGGTCGCCGAGCTGGACAGGGGAGCGCTCTATACATTTTCCTGCGGATACGACTCTTTCGTGGAACGCCGGGAGGAACTCCTTGAAGCAGAGATCTCACGCCGGGCGCTGTTCGACAAAAAACTGGCCCGGGAAGAGGCATGGATACGTCAGGGGATAAAGGCGCGACGCACCCGCAACGAGGGACGGGTCCGGGCCTTGAAGAAGATGCGCGAGGAACGCCTTGAACGGAGGGAGCGGGTCGGCGCTGCCAGGATACAGCTCCAGGAGGCGGAACGGTCCGGCAGGCTGGTGGCGGAAGCGGAGGGTGTTTCCTTTGCCTATGACGGCAAGCCGGTGATCAGGGATTTTTCCACCATCATCCTGCGCGGCGACCGAATCGGGATAATCGGCCCCAACGGATCGGGCAAAAGCACCCTGCTGCGTCTGCTGCTGGGAGAACTGGCGCCCCAAACAGGGGAGGTCTGCCTCGGCACCCGTCGGGAGGTGCTCTACTTCGACCAGATGCGCGAACAGCTGGACCCGGAAAAGACTGTCCAGGAGAACGTGGGAGAGGGAAACGACACCCTGATCATCAACGGCAGGCAGCGCCACGTCATCGGCTACCTGCAGGACTTCCTCTTTTCCCCTGAACGGGCGCGGAGCCCGGTGCGCATCCTTTCCGGCGGCGAACGCAACCGGCTGCTGTTGGCTAAGCTCTTTACCAAGCCCTCCAACGTGCTGGTCATGGACGAGCCGACCAACGACCTGGACGCCGAGACCCTCGACCTGCTGGAAGACCTCCTCCTCGAGTATTCCGGCACCCTGCTCCTGGTGAGCCACGACCGGGACTTCCTCAACAACGTGGTCACGAGCACTCTCTCCATCGGGCAGGACGGACGGGTCAGGGAATACGTGGGCGGCTACGACGACTGGCTGCGGCAGTCGGCTGCGGAAGCGCCGTCAGCCCTCTCTACCCCCCCTCCTGTTGAACGGAAAAAGGAACGTCCGCGCACGGAGAAACCCCGTAAGCTCACCTTCAAGGAGGAGCGGGAGTTGGAGGCGTTGCCTGATGCCATCGCCGGGATGGAAAAGGAAGTGGAAGATATCCACATAAGACTGGCAGACCCGGAATTCTACCGGACGGCGGGTGATGAGGTGGTAGGGCTGACGAACCGGATGCATGAACTGGAAAATAAGCTTGAAGAGGCGTATTTCAGGTGGGAGGAACTTGAGGCGGTACGAGGCTGACCATGAACATTCTTCTTCTCCGTCCCCATCCGGGCAATGAACAGTTCGGTCTCGGCCCCTTTTTCCGGGTGGAGCCCCTGGGCCTCGAATACGTGGCCGCAGCACTGCTGCCCCTCGGCCACGCCGTCACCATCGCCGACCTTCGATTCCACCCCGGCGCAGCCTCCAGGGTGCGCCGCGCCCGACCCCGCCTTGTTGGCATCTCCTGCCTCCATGCCCTGGAATACGACCGTGTGGTGGAGACGGCCCGTGAGGTGAGAAGGAGCGCACCCGATGCCTTTATCGTGGTGGGCGGCCACGCGGCCATGGCGTTCCACGGCCCGCTGGAGGACGATTCCATCGACGCCATTACCCTCGACGACGGTGAGGAGGTAATGCCGGCCCTGGTGCAGGCGCTTGTCCAAGGCATCCCCCTCCGGGAAGTCCCGGCGCTTCGGCTCAGGACGGCTGACGGCTGGATCACCACCGAACCCCTTGCGGCACGCACCAGCCTTGACCTTGTTCCCCTGCCGGCACGGGACCTGGTGTCCCGGCACCGCTCCGGCTACCACTGCCTGCTGTTCAAGCCGGTGTGGCTCATCGAAACGGCCCGCGGCTGTCCGTTCCGCTGTTCCTTCTGCTCGGTCTGGCAACTCTACGACCGTTCCTACCGGGAGCGGAGCATCGCCGCGGTGGTAGAAGACTTCGCCACCTCCGGCGACGCGATCTTCGTGGCCGACGACCTGTTCTGGAACAATCCGCCTCGCAGCCTGGAACTGGCACGGGCATTGAAGAAACG
>CAYSPF010000130.1:4460-6901 GCA_964432775.1 uncultured Geobacter sp. | reverse complement strand
GGGACAGGGATACCCTTTTCAACGATTTCTGCCGGATTGCCGTGCAGGACGGCAACTTCACGCTGGCCTGGGTCGGCCTGGTGGACGAAGAGACCGGCGAGTTGAAGGTGGTGGCCGCCAATGGCGCCACCGGTTACCTGGAGGACATCAGAATCACGGTCAACGACGAACCGGCAGGACTCGGACCCACCGGCAAAGCGATTCGCGAAGGCACCTATTACATCTGCAATGATTTTCTCGGTTCCCCGATTACCCGCCCCTGGCATGAAAGGGGTCGGGCTCACGGAATTCGCGCCTCGGCGAGTATCGCCCTGAAACAGGAGGAGCGGGTGGTCGGCGCTCTTACCCTCTATGCGGACAAAAAGGACTTTTTTGACGCGCAGCAACTCGAACTGCTCCGCCAGATGGGCGCGGACATCTCTTTCGCCCTCGACAATATCCTCCGGGAGAGCCGCCGCCGGGAAGCGGAACTGGCCTTGCGCAAGGAGACCGTCGAGCGCGAAAAGATCGAACAGCAACTCCTGCAGTCGCAGAAGATGGAATCCATAGGCCTCCTGGCCGGGGGTGTGGCCCACGACTTCAATAACCTGCTTACCGGCATAGGCGGCTATGCGCAGATAATTCAGGACAGTGTACCCGCGGACGACGAGTTGCAGGAAAGCGTCGCGCAGGTGATTGCAGGCGTGGATCGGGCAGCGGACCTTACCCGAAGCCTGCTTGCCTTCAGCAGGAAACAGGAGCTGAATCGGAAGCCCGTGATGATTGACAGTATCATCGATAAAGCCGGCAAATTCATTCGCAGGGTTATCGGAGAAGATATCGAACTGCGCACGGCTCAATCGGGCAAAGAGCTGCTCGTGATGGCCGATAGCGGTCAGATCGAACAGGTCTTGATGAACTTGGCGGTTAATGCCCGTGACGCCATGCCCCGGGGCGGCTGCCTGTCGATAGCAACAAGCGAGGTGGGGGTCAAGGAGGAATCACAAGCGCTGTATGATCTTTCGTCGCCAGGCAACTATGCCCGGATATCCATTGCCGATACCGGCGCCGGGATGGACCGGACGACAATGGAAAGGATCTTCGAGCCGTTTTATACCACGAAAGCGGTCGGCAAGGGGACAGGCCTCGGGCTGTCCATAGTCCACGGGATCATCAAGCAGCATGACGGTTCGATCCTGGCCGGCAGCGAACCCGGCAAGGGAACGACCTTCGACATCTACCTGCCGCTGATTGAGGGGCGCGCGGGCAAAGAAGAGGCAAAGCTGTCCGCACCCGTTGCAGGCGGCGCCGAGACCCTGCTGATCGCCGAGGATGAAGAAATCGTAAAAGCGTACCTGAAGAGAACCCTTGAAAAGGCCGGCTACCGGGTAATAGTCGCGGGTGACGGGATCGAGGCCGTGGCACGGTTCAGGGAGCACGATGATATTTCCCTGGTTCTGTCCGATGTGGTAATGCCCGGGAAAAACGGCAAGGAGATCCTTGCAGAGATAAAAGAGATAAATCCTGAAATAAAAGTAATTTTCATCAGCGGTTACACGGCGGATATCATCCAGAAAAGGGGCATAATTGAAGAGGGCGTGGAATTTGTCACGAAGCCTTTCTCGAAAAATGATTTATTAATGAAGGTGCGGGAAGTGCTGGACAAGGACTGAGAGGGGTCCGGGGGCCAGCCTGTTCTCTGCTCTATCTCAATCATTCCTCATCAGTGTCTCATCCGTAGTCCAATCGTGATGATATTTCCCGTTACTACCCGAAGAGGGCTGTATTCACTTCGTTGCACCCGTTCCCCCCACAAGCTCCGGCGCGGGGAGTCGCCATTTTCGCCATACCTGCCGATAAACCTCACGGGGAAGCTGCACCAGCACCGGATGCCCCTCGGGTTTGAGCCACGTCACGATCTCCTCGAGATCGGCGGCCGCCATGGCCGTGCAACCGGTCGTGGCCTTCCCTTCAGCGAGCCAGATGTGCATGAAGATGCAGCTGCCGTTCCCCGGTTTCGGGTCCCGCACGTTGTAATCCACGAGGAGAAGAAGGCGGTACCGGACGGTTTCCAGCCACATGCGCTCGGATGATTTCCACACTCCTTCGTGGTATCCGGGAATCTCGCCTTCGTCGACGATGCAGTTGTAAAAGCCGGATGCGGCATCATCCACGCAGTGGGTTCCGGGTTCTATGGCCCGAAAGGGGATGGTAATGGCGGGAGGACGGGCGGAGGACGGGGCCATGGCGCCGGAAAGATCGAATCTGCCCGCGGGCGCACGGAGGTCGCCTTCCCTCTTCGGCGCACGGCCGGTGTCCCTCTCCGGAGCCATCGGGTCCCAGGCAAGCCCCTTCTCTCCTACAACCGCGGGAACACCCCGGCCCACCCTCTTCCATTCGCCGTCCACCTGTTCGAACCGGTAAACAACTGCATGGAAGTCATCCCACGAGTTGGTGACGGA
>CAYSPF010000130.1:0-4360 GCA_964432775.1 uncultured Geobacter sp. | reverse complement strand
GACAGCCTGACGGCAGGATTCGGCGTTGCCGACGATGAATCCTATCCCGCGCTTCTGGAACGGAAACTCCGGGCTGAAGGCTATGACTACCGGGTGATCAACGCAGGGATAAACGGTGAAAAGAGCGGTGAGTCCCTGGCGCGCATCGATGCGATTCTGTCACTGGAACCGGATATCGTCATCCTTCAGACAGGTACCAACGACGGATTGCGCGGCGTTTCCCCGGAGGAGATGAAAGGGAATATCCGGGCAATCGTCCGCACTCTCATCGGCCACGGGATCACGGTAGTGCTGGCCGGAATGGAGAACCTGAAGCGACGCAAAGGGGACTACGATGAGGTCTTCGCCCGCGCCTATCCGGAGATTGCCGAAGAAGAAGGTGTCATCCTTATTCCCCTGTTCCTCTCCGGAGTGGCAGGGGAACCGCGCCTCAATCGGGGCGACGGCATCCATCCCACGGCGGAAGGGTACCGCATTGTGATGGAGACGGTCTATCCGTTCGTGGCGGAGGCGCTTGAAAGGGTACGGACATAGAAGCCGACGGGGCGCCGCAATCGGTCCCGCTCACACGAATCGTTCGAATCACGAGCCCGCATGTTCCCTGTCACTCGGCATCCGGAGGTTCTTCCTTCACCTTGCCCGGAAACTCCTTCCTCACTATGCGGAGCTTGGGGTCGATAACGACCTGGCAATACGCCTCTTCCGGATGTATCCGGTAAAACTCCTGATGCCGCGAGTCGGCCCGGTAAAATGCGGTGAACGGCACTATCTCCGTCACGATTGGAGCGGGCCAGGAGCCGGAGGCGTCCGCCTCCTCTTTTGATTTTTCCGCTGCAATCCTCTGCTCTTCGCTGTGGTACAGGATAATCGATCGGTACTGGGGTCCGGCGTCATGCCCCTGCCGGTTGTGCGTGGTAGGGTCATGGGTGCGCCAGAACACGTCAAGGATCTCCTCAAAGGAAATCACACCCGGATCATAGGTGATCTGCACCACCTCGGCATGGCCGGTCGTTCCCAGGCAGACCTGTTCGTACAGGGGGTAGGGGACATTCCCCCCCGCATAGCCCGAAACCACGCTCTCAACACCCTTCAGGCCCTGGAATACCGCCTCAACGCACCAGAAACATCCACCACCAAGCGTCGCTGTTTCATAGGTTTTGGACATGCGCCCTCCTTGATAATCCCCGGCTGTCAGTTGCCCGCTCCTGTTTCTTCCGGCATCGATGAGTCCTGCCCCTCCTGCTTTCCATCTCTCAGGAAATCCCCGGAAGGTTCCACTGGAGTGGGGGCTTTGAGGATATCTCCGCCATGTTCGGGACAGTTATCGGTCGGCTGTGTCCCCGCGGCGAAGAATTCTTCACGTTTTGACGGACTGTCAGGGGTCGCCGGGCACCCTGTCGCGGGGTCGATTGAAACGGAAACCACCGTATCCGGTTTCGAGAAATCAACGGCCGGTTTGGCGGCCAGGGCCGAGCGCATGAATCGTCCCCAGATAGGGGCGCTAATCGCCCCTCCGGTGAAACCCCTGCCGCCGGGCCGTGGCTTGTCATACCCCACCCAGACGCCGGTTACCAGCTGAGGGGTGTAGCCGATGAACCAGGCATCCCGATAATCGTTGGTTGTGCCGGTTTTTCCGGCGGACGGACGTTCCCGGCCGAATGTCTTCAGAGATTTGGCGGTACCATACGTCATGACATCCTTCAGCATCTGTGTCGTGATAAAGGCGGCGGCAGGCGAAAGTGCCCGGCTTACCGACGGAGGATTCTCCGTCCAGGCATTACGATTCCGGTCATAAATGCGGACAATGGTCCTCGGTACCGGACGTGAGCCACCGTTGGCCAGAGGAGCATAGGAGGAGACCAGGTCGCTCAACGTGACCTCTTCCGTTCCGAGGGCCAGGGAGAGACCATTTCCGTCGTGCAGCGAGAGCCCCATATTCCCGGCGAAACCGGTAAAATAGGAGACCCCGACGGTATCCAGCACTTTTACCGCGATAATGTTATTGGAATAGGCAAGGGCCTTTCGAAGGGAAAGTTCGCCCTGTCGTTCGTTTCCATAATTCTGCGGTTGCCAGACCTCACCATTCCCCCGACTATAGGTTACCGGAGAATCATTCCACATACTGCCGGCGGTAATCCCCTTCTCCAAAGCCGCCGCATAAATCAGCGGCTTGATGGCCGAGCCGGGCTGTCGCCTTGCATAGAAGGCCCGGTTATAGGAATTCCTGGTGAGATCGACACCCCCTACGGCAGCCAGAACGTCTCCGGTGGCGGGATCGAGGCTCACCAGGGCGCCCTGCAGGTCGGGGGAAATCCGTCTGACTCCTTCCCGAAGTATCTTCTCAGCCTGTTTCTGCATGGTCAGATCCATGGCCGAGGTTACTTCAAGACCGCCCTGCTCTATGATATTCGCTCCATAGCGTTCGATAAGTTTGTTGCGGATATGGGCCATATACTGCGGGGCCTCCCCGCGTTTCACGAATGTTACCGGACGTGCCGACAGGGCATGCTTTTTCCGTTGCGTGATAATATTGAGTTCCGCCATGCGCGCGATGACCAGGTTGCGCCTGGCGCCGGCAGCGGAAGACTTTGCCAGCGGGTTGTAGCGTGACGGATTTTTAGGGACTCCGGCCAGCAACGCGCACTCCGCTTCGCTAAGCTGCTCCGGGGTCTTGTCGAAATAGAGACGGGAGGCCTGGGCAATTCCCCATGCTCCGTTGCCGTAATATATCTCATTCAGATACATCTCCAGGATCTGCTTCTTGGTGTACTTGCGCTCATACTCCATTGCCAGCTGCGCTTCCTTCAGCTTTCTGTCAAGGGTTTTCTCTCCGGACAACAATTTGTTCTTGATCAGCTGCTGAGTGATGGTCGAGCCCCCTTCGGCCATTTTTCCCTTCATCACATCCTTCACCAGAGCCCTGGCAATCCCTCGAATATCAATCCCGCTATGTTCGTAAAAACGGGAGTCTTCGATGGCAACCACCGCCTTTTGCAGGAATGCGGGGATACGGTCGATGGAAACCCAGTATTTGTCCTCCGCCGGTATCCTGCCGACAAACTTTCCCTGTCTGTCAAAGACCTTTATGGAGGTATAACCGGACGGCAGGGAGGGATATGCGGCGAACTTTTCCCGGGCGGCGGCCGATGAAACGAGACTTACGGTGAGGATAAAGCCAACGATACCGGTAGAAAGCGATTTTCCTAATAATCTTTGTAGTGAGGTAACCAAGATAGTACGTAACTCCTTCGGGTAAGTAGTACGCGCCCCAAAACTCAGGGGCACACTGTTCGTGACAATCAGGGTTTCGAAGAGACCGTCATTCAGGTTAGGGAGCGTCTGAAGGCGGGGTCTCAAAGCTGATCCGGCCGATCTTGCCCGCCCGCAGCTCTCGCAGAAACGTCTCCGCGGCCCGGTGCAGGTCCACCACCCCGCCGACGGCCAAAAGCCCCAGACGGCGTCCGACGGCTTCCATCAAATCGTGGGGGGATTCGGGAAGCTCCTGCAGACCGTAACGGCCTTTCAGCAGCCCCGGGTAGTGCCGCAGCAGGTATTCTCCGGCAAAAAGGCCGACGGACGTATAGTCCAGGGCATTGTCCCCGATGGCGCCGCTGGCTGCCAGACGGTAGGCCCCCTCCTGGTCGCTCATATCCGGCCAGAGCATCCCCGGCGTATCGGACAGCACGATGCCGTTATGCAGGTCGATCTGCTGGGTGGTGGTGGTCACCGCCGGCCGGTCGCCTACCTTTGCAATGCTTTTCCCGGCCAGGGTATTGATCAGGGTGGATTTGCCCACGTTGGGGATGCCCACCACCATGGCGCGGATGGAAAAACCCGGCCTGCCCCGCTTCGGCACCAGTCCCTGGCAGAGCTTTATCAGCGGCTTCGTGTCCGCGTGCTTTTTTGCCATCAGGGGGAGAGCTCTCACACCCGACTGGCGTTCGTAATCACGCACCCAGGCCCTGGTGACGGCCGGATCGGCAAGGTCGTGCTTGTTCAGCACCTTGATCCAGGGTTTGTTCCAGCGCAGCTCCGCCAGTTTGTGGTTGGAGCTGGAATACGGCAGGCGGGCGTCCAGCACCTCGATCACTACGTCTATGCGCTTGATCAGATCTGCGATCTGCTCCAGTGCCTTGCTCATGTGTCCGGGGTACCATCGTATCGTCATAGCGTATCGTTTCCTTATAGTAAAATATGCCGGCCCTGCGGGCAAGCATGGTTTGCGGTTTGAAAAATGATGAAAGCCGGCGCCGGGGACCGAACCGGTGTGGGACCGGGAGAAGGATCCTATTGCTGTACGGTGATTTGTAAAGGTGTGCTTTACGTGAAAAAATGTCAAGTCGTTATGCAGCGGTATCAA
>CAYSPF010000129.1:0-6902 GCA_964432775.1 uncultured Geobacter sp. | reverse complement strand
GGTCTTTGTGAGAAAGTCGGGAGCCGGGATGAAGTCGGCGTCAAAGATGGCCACGAACTCGCCGCGGGCCTCCTTCAGCCCTTCGGCCAGGGCCCCGGCCTTGAAGCCGCCGCGATGGGTGCGGTGGATATGGCTGATACTGATGCCCAGGCCCTGCCAGTGGGCCACCCTCCGGGCAACGATGTCGCTCGTGTCATCGGTGGAATCGTCCAGGACCTGGATCTCCAGGCGGTCTGCGGGCCAATCCAGGCGGGCTACCGCGTCCACAAGCCTTTGTGCTACGAAACGCTCGTTGAAGACGGGGAGTTGAACGGTTACCAATGGCAGATATTCAGGTAGAGATGGGACGGCTTTCGGACGGGATCTGCGTTGCAAGCTCCAATTTACCAGCAGCCAGATGCGATGCAAGCCGTACAGGGAAAGTGCCCCCAAGGCGGAAAAATGAATAAGCGCCGCAACGGCGCCAAAATCAGGAGTCATAGCAGATCATCACAATTTCAGGAATTCGATCCGGAAGGATCTCATGCAATCGTTGCCCCGGAGCAGCTCGATCCTTCACCGGCAGTGCAGCTGAAGCAGTGCTCTCCCAGGATCAGGGGCGTACCGTGCCGCGTTGCCTCTGCCAAGTGGCGGACGGTCAGGGGCTCACCTTCTTTGGTACAAATCGGCAGGCCCGCGGCCTGATTGAAGTCGCAGTTGTAAAGGCAGCCTTTCCAATCCACGCTGATCAGTGATCGGCACATGATGGTCGGCGCGGCGGCCCCGTTAAAACGCTCAACAAGGGTATAGTGATAGGTTGTGAGCTCTCCCCGGATTTCCAGATGGTCCCGGAATCGACCGATGGGAACATTGGTGATGGTAAAGAGGTTGGTAAACCGAATCCCGTATCTGTCCATCAACTCCTTGCGATACAGCGACTCGAGGAACCGCTGCGAACCGGGCAGGGCATTCCCCTCGGGATTGTACACAAGATTCAGTTCCAATGACTCGCCGTACCCGAGATCATTCAGTCTCCGCAGGGTAGTGATGGAGCGCTGAAATGCGCCGCTGCCGCGCTGGCGATCAACAGTAGCCTGGTTGAAGCAGGGGAGCGAGGCTACCAGGGCCAGACCGTGATCACGGTAGAATTCCGGCAGCCGCTCCATGCCCGGCTCTCCGGCAATGGTCAGGTTGGTCCTCACGATCCGGCGGATGCTCAGGGCATCCGTCCGTTCGATGAGATAGGGGAAAAGGGGGTTCATCTCCGGGCAGCCGCCGGTGATGTCCAGCGTGACGCACCGGCGCGAGCCGAGGAAGTCGATGACCCGATCCATGACATCTCTGTCCATGAGACGGGAACCATTGGGGGATGCTGCCACGTGGCAATGGACACAGGACAGGTTGCAGCGGTTTCCCAGGTTGAGCTGCAGGGTTCGAAGCTCGTCGAAGCGGGCACAGGCCGGATCGACGTTTTCGACCATCCGGCGAAAATCGTATCTGAAAGATTTCGTAACACAATACTGCTCATGGGTTGCCGCGGGGGTAGTCGCCATGTCGGCACAGCCATTATTCATCACACTCTCCACAGTGTACTCCCAGCACTTTCTCCTCAAAGAGGTACTGATCCGGGTTCCAGGCAATCTGTTTCACCCGGTTTCCCTTTACGGTGAGGTCGCTGCCGGCCACCAGCCAGATTTTTTTCGTCCAGTTATTCCATCTGCCGCTCAGGCGCAACTCTCCGGCCTTGTTGGTCGTCCCACGGGCAAGCAGGTCTCCGGTCGGCGGGGTGTCGGCATTCCGAACCAGCACATACCCGCAGAGCGGCTTCAGCTTGCCCGCCGTGAAGCTGAAGCGTCCGGTCTTCTTATTGAAAATGAGGGTACCCTGTGCGCCGGACGGACGGATCTTCCAGGTTTTCGGATCCTTGGCGTACAATGCCAGCGTGCATTGGCGCGAACGCTGTCTCCCGACAGCCTGTGTATCCATTGAGGAGCGCGGCTCTCCGCAGAGAGCCGGCTCCGCCATGGCGCACCAGAGTATCGTTACGGCTATCAGCCGGAAAACGGCTTGTTTATAAGGAAAATATGTCATTACCGAAAATGTCCTGTTACTGTCCCGGTCTCTTCTGCCAGGCGGCCCAGCTTCCCTTGTAATTTCGAGCCTCCGGCAGTCCCGCCAGGTGGTGGGTCAGCCAGGCATAGGATGAACGGACGCCTCCCAGGCAGTAATAGACGACCGGTTTGGAGGTATCGACGCCATGTTTCGCGAGCAGCTTTTTCAGTTCGGCCGGTGGAAGCGGATGGCGGTCCTTGCCCGTGTAAAAATCATCCCAGGGGATATGGACGGCGCCGGGGATCTTTCCCTTGATCCATTCCCAGTTGAAGCGGACGTCAACCAGCGTAAAAGAGCCCTTCTGTTGCTGAACCTCTTCCGTTGAGACAACAAATTGCGGCTTGAGTGCAAACTGGTAGCGGGCCTTTTTTACGCCCGGCCCTTCCGCGCCCTTCACCAACGGCAGGTTCCGGCCTTTCCAGGCCTGGATGCCGCCGTTCAGCAGCCGTATCGGCCCCTTGTGGCCGAGCCAGGAAAGCAGCCAGACATCGTATCCCTCGCCGCCCCAGCTCTTGTCCGCATCTCCGTATACCACCACCGGGGTCTTTTCGTCAATCCCCAGTCCGGCCAGGGCCGCGGCCAGTTCCCGGGGCGAAAACGAGCTGTACTGTACACCTTTTTCATCGGTTCTGGTATAGCTATCCCACGAAAACGACCTGGCGCCCGGGATGTGGCCCGCTTCCCACTCCGCCTTGGGGCGGGCGTCAAGAACTATCCACGTGGATGCATTATTCTTCAGGGTGGTTGCATCGATAAGCCCCAGGTCAGCCGCCAGAGCGCCGACCGAGCACGCGACAATAATGGTTGCCGCAATAAAAAACCTCATGAACAAAGATTTCGCGAAAAATTTCGCTACGTTCGTGTTTCTTCTTTTCATTGTTTCCTCCGGTAAAATTAGTCGGACTCACCCTGTAACCGATCTTCCAGCTTGCGCGCCTTGAATTTCCGGTAGAACACCGGAATCAGGGACACAACAACGATCAGGGCGATGCCCAGCAATGCTGTTGACGACAGGTTCCCCCGAATCAGCCCCAACAGTGAGCTGGAAAAGACGATGAAGGCGATGCATGCGGGCAGCATGCAGAAAAAGGTGGCAAGAAGATAGTGGGTAAAGGAGACCTTGGTCAGGCCGAAAGCATAGTTCAGGAGGTTGAAGGGAAAGGCCGGTATCAGGCGGGTAAAGGCCACCACCTTCCAGCCGTGCTGCTCCACCTCCCGATCGAGCTTTTCCCATTTGGGGCCGGTCAGCTTTGCGGCCACCCAGTCGCGGGCCAGGTAACGGGCCGTCAGGAACGCAAGAGATGCGCCCAGGGTCGAACCGGTGATGGTGTAGACAACCCCCCAGAAAGGACCGAACAGGATGCCTCCCACGATGGTGATGGGAAGCCCGGGCAGGAAGAGCACCGGCGCCAGGGTATAGATCAGGATGTAGATGGCCGGGGCCAGGGCCCCGTAACCGGCGATCAGCGACCGGAGCGTATCCTGCTGAAGGTAGCGTCCGGCGCCGGACAGCTGTACCCCGGCAACGGCGGCCACCAGCAGGGTCAGAAGAATGACCGGCTTCCAGGAGCGCTTTTTTGCCTGTTCCCGGTCAGGTACGAATGTTCTTTCTCGTGTCACGGCAAATCCCTCCATACTCTTGAATCTCTTTTTGATACGGAGCCTGTTCAGGTAGGTGAACGGCGCCGCGGCCCCCTTTTTCTTCCCGGCCATGGTCTGTTCCGGGGCAAAGAGCAGATCCACCAGGTGACTGGTGGGCATTTGCGGACCCAGGGCCTGGACGCAACCGGCACAATAGGTGATGACCCTTCGGCCTTTTGCCTCATCTTTCCGCCTGGAGGCGGATTCTTCCGCCAAATCGGGAGCAAGCAGCTTTACTCCGCCGCCCAGCCCGCAGCAGAGAGTCGTCTTTCCGCTGTGGGGCATTTCCTCCACGGTGAGCCCCTGACGCAGCAGCAGATCACGGACTGCCCGCTGCACAGGTTCTGCATGTCGTATCACGCAGGGGTCATGGACGGTTACCGAGCCTGACGCTCTCGCCAACGGCTGATCTGCCTCCGCCAATGCCTCATAGATGCTCCTCACGACCATTCCCCGGCCAAGGGCGCTGAACATCACCTGGCAGTTGGGGCAGGCCGTCAGCACCTCGTTGACCCCCTGGTCGACCAGATAGACGCGCATCTCTTCGAACATGGCGCCGGCATGCTCCTCCCTCCCCAGGCTGTAGGATGGTTTCATGCAGCAGTCGAATACAATGCCGATGCGGGGGGCGATCTCGCGCAGTGCGGCAAAGACCTTTATGACCGCATCGGGCCGGGTGCCGGACAGGGCGCAGCCGGGAAAGAAGACTGTTGAGCACCCCTCCGGCAGGCGGTACAGTGTAAAGCGGCGGGAGGTCCCCAACCGCTCGTACGTGAGCAACGGCCGATGCTCCGCAAATGCGCCGAAACCCCTGTCTACGGCTTCGCGGCGCATTTCGAGAAACAGGCCGTCCAGGTCAAGCCCTTTCGGGCAGAGCGCGGAGCAGAGCCCGCAGAGATCGCATTCGAAGGCTCGGGAAAAGGTCTTCCTCTCCTCCGCGTCAAAGGTGTCGGCGATGCTTTTCGGCGAGCCGTACTTTTGCAGAAAGGCGCATTCCCGGATACAGGCGCCGCACTGACTGCACCGGGCGCTTGTTGTCTTCGTCAGATCCCGCAGGGTGGGACGGATTGCCGTTGCTGCTGACCCGTTCATGGTCGGTATCCTTTTTTTCAGGGTGTCTGGTAAAAGAGCCCCAGGGCATACGTGCTTCCCACGGCCGTATTCTGGCCGTACACTGCCGGGGTGTAGGAGAGCTCAAGCCCCAATTTCGGGGTGAACTTGTACCCGGCGGTTACTTCCAGCTTACCGAGGTCAAAATTATTGGTGGTCGTGGGATTGCCGTCAGAGGCGTACTTGTTGCCGTTGTCTACACTCATGATGCCGTCCAGCTTCACCCTGCCGTAGATTGTCCTGGTGAAGTCGAAGCCCACCTCCACCAGGTACCTGAACTCGTCGGACGGATCGCCGAAACGAGACCGGTAGCCGAGTTCCAGGTTGTAGTAGCCGGGAAACGCCGGCCAGAGCGAACGACCGTAGAGGAGTTTTCCTTCCAGGTCGACCTGGCCGTTGCCGAGGGGCAGACTCCTCTTGTCGCTGTAGCCGGAAGGAATCTTGATCAACCCCTGGGCGGAAAGAATTCCGAACTTCCCCTCAGCCAGCTTGTAGCGGGCCGCCACATCGATATCCCCTACCCCGCCGGTGGTGGTTGATCCGTTCGAGTCGGATTTGTTGAGCACCTTGAAGACCAGGGAATTGATCAGGGTCAGATTGTCCGTCAGGCCGTACTCAAGGTAATTGCTGATGTTATAATCCCGGAACGTGCCGTTGTCTGGCATCTCGGTCCAGCCGCCTTCGGAATTGAAGTTTTTATGGGAATAGTAGAAGTTATAGGCCAGCTTGTCGTACAGGCCGTTCGCGGGCCGGGTCCAGGCGCCGGCAAAGCTTGCGCCGGCGAAGGCGGCCACAAGCATCATCGCCATGATTGTTCTGATAGCTGCTCGTTTCAAGGTGGTATCTCCTCGTTTCAAACCTAGGGGGGGCGTCATGCCGACCGCTCCCCCACGTTTCATGTTTTCATCGCCGTTCATTATTTCGATGTTACGGTCCGCTGACGCGACCGTCGCCGGTAACAACCGGATAGGCCGAACCCTGAATGCTCCACTCGTTCCACGAACCGTCATAATTGTAGACGTTGGGATACCCGAGGCCGAGAAGGATCAAGGTATAGACGCCTGAACGAAAACCGCCTTCGCAATAATTGTAGATAATCTTGTCGGGCGTTATCCCGAGACTCTGAAAGTGCGCCCTCAGGTCGGCCTCACTCTTGAGAACCTGGACATTATGATTTGATTGAAGCGTGCTCGCGACCGGCTTGCCGGTTGAAGGGCTGATGTAATCGGTAAAAACGGCAGTGGCATAGTCGCTGAATTTTGCATAGGGGATATGGCCCGGACGCGCACCCTGGTTCGTACTGTAGACAAAGGGCGTGGAAGAAACGCTCCACGTGCCCGTGGAGGCGGAACCGGAAGCGACGGTAGTGGCGAAGCCCGTATATTCGCTGGGTGTTCTTACATCGGAAATCACATACCCGGCTTTGGTCGCATTGCCGTTAGCTGTGTCGATAACCGCGGTAAGGTCGCTTTTGACAATGCGATGGTTCTGATAGCTCGCAATCTTATAGGGCTTCGCGCTTGGCGTCGGAGTAACGGCTATCGTATTGAGAGGCCGCCCGTCCGCGTCCTTCCATTTATCAATGCCGCCGTCTATCACGTACGCCTTTGCATGCCCGTATACTTTCAATACCCAGGGAAAACGGCCGCCATAGGAAGAGGTGTCATTGTCATAGGCCACAACCGTTGTGTCGGGCGTTATTCCATTATTGGTGAGAATGTCTATCAACTCCGCGGGCGTGGGTATATCGTAGGCGATTTTTATCGGTTGGCCGCTCGAATCGACCTTGTAGGCGCCGGTTGCCGGGTCGATGACGTTTCTCGGGAAATAGAATTTGTCGCGCGGGATGCTGATCGCGCCGGGCAGGTGACCTGCTGCATAAGCGGCGACCGGACGGACATCGACAATCACGAAATTGGAGTCGCCGGAATGCTGCGCCACCCAATCAGTGGATTTGAAATACTCGCTTAATTGGCCCGTCGTCTTGGACTCATCCGTGTTCGCGGCGCTCGCCGTTGAACTGTTGCAGCCGGTGAGCAGGTATCCCGTCGTTAAGGTCA
>CAYSPF010000128.1:2509-6925 GCA_964432775.1 uncultured Geobacter sp. | reverse complement strand
TCGGTGGGAAACGGCACCTTCCGAAGATAGCCGCGAAGCCTTTTCTGCATCGCTATCCGGAGGTCATCCCGGGTGTTCCCGGAAAGCCGCGCATCGTCTATTTCGTCGGCTGCATGACGAATTATCTCTACCCGGAGATCGGCGAGGCTGCGATCACACTCCTGGCGAGCCTCGGTTGCACGATCATCATCCCGAAGGATCAGCAGTGCTGCGGCTTCCCCGCCCTGTCCGGCGGCGACATGGCCACATTCCGGAAGCTCGCGGAACAGAACCTGAACGCGCTGGAAAAACATCAGGCCGATTACATCATGACCGCGTGCGCCTCCTGCGGCGGGGCATTTCACCGAATGTACCCCCGTGTGCTCGGTGAACGCTATCCGGACCTGGCTGACCGCTTCCGTACCCTCGCGGAGAAGGCGGTCGACGCTTCGGCGCTGCTCCGCATGCTCGGCTTTCGTCCCGGAAAGGGCGGCGCCGGGACGTCATGGAGGGTCACCTATCACGACCCCTGCCACCTGCGGTCGCGGGGTATTACCCGGCAGCCGCGGGAATTGCTGGAGGATTTGCCGGGCGTCCGGTTCGTGGAAATGGAGGCCGCCGATGCTTGCTGCGGTCTCGGCGGCACCTTCACTGTCTATCACTATGGCGCCTCCATGGGGATAAACGTCCGCAAAACCGACGCAATCCGGAATGCGTCGGTGGATGTGGTGGCAACAGCCTGTCCCGGATGCATGCTGCAACTGGCCGACGGCCTGCACCGGGGAGCGGTCGGGACGCGCGTTCTGCATGTGTTGGAAATTCTGGCCCGCTCGGTTCCGGTCAGGCAGGGAAACCATCCAGAGTAGTTTCTTTCCCTGGCTAGCCGGAACCTCAGGCTTGCCAGGCGTTTTATGTAGAATAAAGACTTTTTTATTGACATTAGAGACAAATTTTTGAATAGTTGCTTTCATCCAATCAACCATCCGGTACGAGAAATGTATCTCCGACGAAGTAGGGGTTCCCGATGAGTGAGTACAATATCGGTGCGAAACTGAAGAGCCTGCGCCTGTCCAAGAAGCTTACCCTGCAGGCTGTTGCCAAGGAAACCGGCTTCTCTCCCGCACTGATTTCCCAAATTGAAAACAACAATGTTTCTCCTCCCATAGCAACCCTTTCCAGGATTGCCAAGTTCTTCGATGTAAAGATTGGCATGTTCTTCACCGAGAACGAGGAAGAGTGCAAGTTCGAGATCGTGCGGAAGCTTGAGCGCAAGGAGATCCCCCGGGTCATCTCCCCCACCGGCACCAGCCACGGCTACTCCTATGAGTCACTCTCATTCCGGAAGCAAAGCAAGAAGATGGAGCCGTTCATCCTTACCCTGAACGACACTGTCTCCGAATATACGACCTACAGTCACGAAGGAGAGAAATTTCTCTACATCCTGAAGGGAACCGCCGAAATTTGGCTGGATGACGAACGTGTCACCCTTGAGGAAGGGGACAGTATCTACTTTGATTCCACCATGAAGCACCGATTCCTTTCCAAAAACGGTTCGGAAGTGAAAATCCTTTCAGTCGTAACCCCGTAGATTCCATTCCGCTCATGAAGTAATTACGCAGTTGTTGCGCCGCAACCTTCCGGTATCGTTGTGCATATCAGTGCCCACCAGCGCCACATACCGTTACATGCCCGCTTTTCCCCGCCAAACGCCGTTTTTTTTCTTGACTTCTGCTCGCATAAACATTTACTGTTCTGCACATTTCGGGCATGACAGCTCAATTATTTCTACACATATTCAAGGGTTTTCAAGAACATGCCGTGTAATCCCCGTTTTGCGGGGAAGAAACCGGAATGCCCGGATCTTTCATTAACACTACCTTTGTCCCGGCAAAGTAACGGCTTGTACCGGTATGTTCAGGGAGGAATCACGTGGGAACGCGCGCAATTATCATTAGTATTTTATCAGTATGCTTTCTCGTTGGCTGCGCAGGGAATCAGGGTACGGTTTCTCCTCCCGAGGATTATGTTGAAATAGACAATCCCGCCTTCACCATGTCACCCGATGCGCCTTCCACCATTTGGGTACCCCGTCGCTACGTGGACAGCGGTATTCCCCGTGGTGGTGAACTCCTGGAAAAAGGCTACGAATCGGTTCGGGGAAAGCTTTCCGGTAGCGGGCAGCCGGCGGCGGCCCGGGCGCCCGAGCCGGCGGCCCCGGCAGTGCAGGCGCCTGCGGCAACTGTCGCTGCCGCGCCGGTTCCGCTTCCTGTTCCGTCGAAGACGGTTGTTACCCCCGCTGTCAGGAACCGGATTCTTGTTGTGGAGATAGGGAGCAACGATCTCCTGTCACGCACCGGCGAGGCATTGAAACAGGCCTCCGCAGGCACCATCCTCGACCCGGCCCGGGCAGCTTTTGTTTCACGCTATGCCGCTGTCGGTACGTCGGCGGAGCGTTCCGCGATGGCAGTGAAGCTGCAAGAGGATTTCGGCGCTAACCTGCTGCTCTTCATTGCCGCGCCTGAAGGGACGGGGCCTGGGAGAGTGATTACCGCGGAATTGCATGAAGGCCAGGGCGGTACCCTTCTCAGGAAACTCGATGCAGTGATACCGCCGTATAACCCGACGAATGCGTCGGCGCGGGAGGCGGCGATTGCGTCCGCTCTGCGGAAGCTGTCCGGCGAGGTTAAAGATGTAGTGGCTCTCGCGCCGTGGTACGGAAGGGTAGTCACCGTTGAAGGAGAAAGGGTTTACATCAATGCCGGTAAGGAAACGGGCATCGGCCTCGGTCTGGTGTTGAACCTCTACCGCAGTGGAAAGGTAGTGGAAAAGCTGGGATTCGCACCCGGTCAGAAGATCGGTATTCTGGAGATCACCGGTTTTGTCGGTACGGACGGCGCCTACGGGATTGTGAAGCAGGGTGGAAAGGCCCAGCCTTCCGACCTGGTGGGTGTCGAGTAGGGCATAGTACGTCGTAATGATTATTATAGTAGGCGCCCCGTCTGGTGCGGTAGAGGGGCGGGGCCGTAAGGCAGCAAATTGCATGACCATGTTCTGTTGGACCGCCACCAGTGCGGTCCTTATATTCCATGAAGGAGGCAGTCTATGAAGAAAACGGTTTTTGTTTCACTTGCCGCCGGCTTATTGCTGGCAGCTCCGGTCCTGGCAGCGGATGCTCCCCAGGGCGCCGCTACGGCCTACAACTGCGACTTTCAGCCGTCGTGTGAAGTGGCCCCGGGCGTCTACGGGAAGATGGAGACACCGGTGACGAGCAAGTTCAAGCTCTCCATCGGCGGTTTCGTCAAGCTGGACTATGCCTACAACTCGGTGAACTTCGGCAACGCCATCCCTGCACGTGCGCCGGTTCAGGTACCCAAGACCAGCTCACTCCAGGGTCAGGCCGACCAGTCCGTGTTCACTGCACGACAGTCCCGGCTGTGGTTCAAGGTAGCTGGCCCGTCATTCCTCGGCGCCAAGACCAATGCCTTGATAGAGGCCGACTTTTACGGCGCGGGAGCGAGCAACGAAGCGGCCGACTTCCGGCTGCGCCATGCGTATGGCTCGATCGACTGGGCAAACACCCAGATCCTGTTCGGCCAGACCAACGACATCTTCGGTCCGGCTGTTGCGTCCACCATCGATTTCAGCCAGGGCGGGCCCTACGGCACGCCGAACCAGCCACGCGTCCCTCAACTCAGAGTTACCCAGAAGGTCAATTTCAACGCGGACAACGCCCTGAAGCTGGTGGTAGGTCTCCAGAATCCTCCCCAGGACAATTTCACCGCCACCGGCGGAACCTACGGGACCGTGGTTAACGTGACGGGACAGGCTATGCTGGTGAGCAAGGCCCTGGGTGTTGGGCCCGGCTTCTACGGCATGGCGATGAACTCCTTCTCCGCGGGTGTATTCGGCCTGTGGGGCAGCGAAAAGAAAACTCTTGCCACCGGTGACAAGTCCGTCGATTCCTGGGGATACGGATTGTATGCATTTGTCCCGGTGCTCAAGTCAACGGACGGCAAGAGCCGCGCCATGACCATGTCCTTCGAGGCTCAAGCCTTCATGGCCGCGAATATGGCCTTCAACTCGGCCACGGCAGGCACTACGGTCGGCGCCGCTGCAACTCCTACCGGCGCAAAGGGTTACGGCCTGTATGGTCAGGTAATCTTCTACCCGATCCAGGACCTCGGTTTTACCGCGGGCTATGAGAGAAGAAATGCCTCCAACTACGCCAGTTATGGAAATAACTTCGAAAAATCAAACACAAATATCTATTTCAATGTTGCCTATGACCTGAACGCCGCGGTGCGGGTCGCGGCCGAATATCAGAACCTGAATACCCAGTATGGCCATGTGGTTGATGGAAAAGACGCCTTGGCGGGTTTGTCGGGTACCGGCACGGCGAATGTCGCCCGTCTGGCGCTGTTCTACTTCTTCTAGGAA
>CAYSPF010000128.1:0-2409 GCA_964432775.1 uncultured Geobacter sp. | reverse complement strand
TATCACCTTGATCTGGCGCCCCATGAACTGGCGCCGAATGTGCTGATTGTCGGCGATCCCGATAGAGTTCCTTTTTTCGCTGACGAGTTTCTGGTGGAGCGTGAAGCGGATCGTTGTCATCGGGGGCTTCGGACCATTACCGGATATGCACGGGAAACCGGAGAAAGGATAACCATTACCACGTCCGGTATGGGTACTCCCTCCATGGAGATTGTCCTCAATGAGCTTACGGCGCTTAACGAGTTCGACTTCGTCTCGAGACGGAGAAAGGACACGTTCGAGCCTCTCACCATCGTGCGGGTCGGTACCTGCGGCGGGCTTCAGCCGGAAACCGAGCTGGGCACCCTTATTGTCACTGATTACGGAATCGGCCTCGACAACACCGGCTTGTATTACAATGCTCCCCTGCCCGATTCCGAGTGCGGCCTTCTGGAGAGGAGGGTCAGGTCGTCGATAGATGGGGCACTGTCCGAGGGGGGTAGGTTTCGTGGAAGTTTCCGCCCCTATGCGGCACGCGCCGATTGCCGGATTCGGGTGGCGCTGGAGCGGGAAGCATTGCATCTGGGGGTGCCGTGCAAGAGGGGCGTGACGGTGACCAGCCCCGGTTTCTTTGCCGAACAGGGACGAAGCATCGGCAGGATCCCGTGCTCGGTTCCTGGACTGGCGGATCTGCTCTCTTCCGTGGACACCGGGATATCGGGATTGAAGATGGAGAATATGGAGATGGAGGCGAGCTTTTTTCTCCACTTTCTTGGGGCTGTCGGATACCGGGCCGGAGTAATCTGCGTCGTGATAAACAAGCGCTATGAGGGAACCTTTCTTGCCGACTACCGGGAACATGTTCACAATGCGGCGCTGGTGGCCTTGAGGGCATTCCGGGTTCTCAAGAACGGAACAGACTGAACCGGATGCGACTCTCTTCGGAAAAGCGCAGTGAAGGAGGTCAGGCGCATGGATGAAAAAAACCTGGGATTTGTTCGCGGCTGGTTTGCCGGCTACTGTCAGTCTTTCTACTCGGAGAATGTTGAGGATCAGCGGAATATTCTCCTGAAGGAGAAGCACACCCATCTCGTCTGTGCCAACATCATCAGGATTGCCGCCGCTGAAGGTCTGAATCAGGACGATCTGCTGCTGGCCGAGACGATTGCGCTGCTCCATGATGTGGGGAGATTCGAGCAGTACCGGCAGTACCGGACGTTTCGGGACAGCATCTCAGTGAATCACGCGGCATTGGGCGCGGAAATCATCCGTGAGATCGACCTGCTGGCCGACCTTTCTCCCCGTGAACGGGATCTGGTCAATGACTCCGTGGAGTCCCACAATATTTTTGCTGTCCCGAAAAAAATCCAGGGAGAACATCGCTATTTCCTGCAGCTTGTCCGGGATGCCGACAAACTGGATATCTGGCGGGTTTTCACCGAGTATTATGAACAGCCGGAATCGGAGCGTTCATCGGTCGCGGGGCTCGGTTTCCCCGACCGGTCGGAGTGTTCTCCGGAGGTCCTGGATACGGTTGCCAACGGAGAAATCGCCCGGTTGTCGTCCGCGCGAACACTGAACGATTTCAAGCTTGTTCAGCTTTCGTGGGTCTATGACCTCACGTTTCCGGAGTCCTTCAGGATGGTTGCCGAGAGAGACGCTGTCCACGGGATCGCGCAGACGCTTCCCGCTACAGAAGGAGTTCGCCGGACAGTGGAGGCTGTAAAGGGATATGTTGAGGAGAGGCGACTTGCTCCCCCTGTCCGCCATGGGGAGGGTACATGAAGAGGCTGACGCTCATCCGGCACGGGAAATCCAGTTGGAAAGACCCGGATATCGCCGATTTTGACCGACCGCTGAACAGGAGGGGCAAGGACGATGCCCCGGAAATGGGAAGGCGTCTAGCGGCACGGGGAGAGCGGCCCGAACTGATCGTAACCAGTCCGGCGAAAAGGGCTGTTTCCACGATAAACAGGATCGCCCTGGAGATAGGTTTCGCCGAGTCCCGAATTGTAAGGGACTGCCGTGTATATGAGGCCGGAGCCCGGGATCTCCTCAGTATCATTCTGGAGATTGAGGACATCCATGGATCTGTCGTTCTGTGCGGACATAATCCCGGTCTTACCGAATTGTGTAATCTCGTTTCCGACCTCACCATTGACAACCTCCCCACCTGCGGGGTTGTTTGCATCGAGTTCCCCGTTGATTCCTGGCGCGATGTGGCCGCTGGGTCCGGGGTAGTCCGTTATTTCGATTTCCCGAAAAGGGTTGTCGGGTGAAAGCCGAATCATGCTTTCTTGATAAGTATCGTGAAAGAGTCGCGAAGTATCCGGAGAATTGTGTTGACAAATAGAAGGATAGCAGTTTATATAAATCCATTCCTCGACTAGTGCCCATGTTCACCCCTGTAGCATCACCCCAAATAAACGA
>CAYSPF010000127.1:0-7003 GCA_964432775.1 uncultured Geobacter sp. | reverse complement strand
CCGGAAGCTCTCCACCTTGCCCCGCACGAAGGCCCGGTAGACCCGGTAGAAATCCAGCACCCCAAGCATCTCCCGGTCGCCGGTAACCGTCAGATATTCATGGAGCAGTACCTCCGCAAGGTCGCGCCTTCCCCGGAATTCCAGGTCCATGAGGAGGAAGGCGATATCCGCCGAGGTATCGGAATAGCGGAAACGGGAGTTGAATTCGATGCAATCGAAGATATACACCCTGTCGTCCAGGCAGATATTTTCGCTGTGGAGATCCCCGTCACAGTCCCGGATATGGCCGCCCGACACGCGCTGCGCGAACAGGCCCGCCTGTTCTTCCAGAAAGCGTTCCACCCATGCGCGAAGCAGCCGCAGATCGCTCTCAGCCAGGGTGCGGGAAACGTAGGGGGCAATCTGGCGAAAATTCTCCTCCCAATTGCGCCGGATTACCTCGGCACTACCATACCCGTCGATCTCTCCGCTCCGTTCAGCGTTGAGGTGGAACTCGCCGATGACGCGGGCAATGCGCCGGATGCCCTCTTCACTGACCTTCCCCTCTTCCAGGAGCCTGTCCAGCATCCGATCCCCGGGAAGCCTTTTCATCTTGACCGCATAGTCTATCACCTTACCCGTCCCGAGAAAGGATACCCCTGAGGGAGATTCACGCAGTTCCACCACACCCAGGTAGACGTCCGGGCAGAGCCGCCGGTTGAGGCGCACTTCCTCTTCACAGAAGAACCGGCGTCGATCAACGGTAGTGAAGTTGAGGAATCCGAAATCGACCGGCTTTTTGACTTTATAGACGTGGGTATCGGTGAGAAAAAGAAACGAGACATGCGTCTGCACGAGGCTCACGGACGTTGTCCGCTCAGCGTATGCGGCGGGATCAAGCAGTGCGTCAAGATGATTCCGATCCATGGGAAACCCTTTGCCCGACACGGAAAAACCGCGGCAGAAAACTATGCATATTCATTTGACGATACTACCTATTTGTGGTAGCTTTTTTCAACACTTTACATAAATCCGAAGACCGTTTCATTTTTAATTGTACAGATTTTTTCCGAAATACCCAGTCCCTTCCTCCGGCAGTGCCGGAGACGGATGCAGACACGGTTTTCTTTTCCTGAAAAATTCCGACAATCGTTGCATGCAATAACCCTAACCCAACCAGACAGAGCCGCGGAGAAACCTGCTCGAAATGCCCTTTTCTCCTGCCTGTCTGGTTTTTTCTGCCGGATTATCCCGATGAACATCACTTCAGTCCTCGTCACCCTCTCTCTGGTACTGGTTCCCGCCTGCAGCTACAGCGGCTCAACCCGTTCTCCGGCCGTTCCCGGTCCTTCCGTGAAGATGATTGGAACAAAAAAGGCATCGCGCGGCCTCTACATCTACTCCCTGTCACGCATCCGCGTCCTGGAGGGAGATCCCGAAGGCGCACTGATGCTTTTGAAGGAAGCGCTTACCGAGGATCCCCAGTCACCGTTTCTTCACAAAAAGGTCGCGGAAGCATCCCTGAAGCTCAACAAACCCCAGGAAGCCATCGATGCCTGCGAAACCGCGCTGGGATTCAACCCGGACTATCGTCCCGCCCATATGCTCCTCGGCATGATTCTGTCCGCCATGGGAAAGGACAAGGACGCCATTCCCCACTTCACCAGGGCGCTGGAACTGGCGCCCGACAAGGAAGACGCGTACATCAACCTGGCGGTCTCCTACCTGAAAGTTTACGAATACGAAGACGCCGTCAAGGTACTGAAGAACCTCCTGAAAGTCTCCCCGGACTCTCCGGTGGGCTACTACTACCTGGGAAAAGCCTATGACCGGATGAAACTGAACCGTGAGGCCGCCGGCTACTTCCGCAAGGCCGTCGAACTGAAACCGGACTTCGAGCAGGCAATGACCGACCTGGGTCTTTCCCTGGAAGGGGAAGGCCTTTACGATGAGGCGGCCGACGTCTACCGGGAAGTGCTCGCCACCAACCCGTCAAACCTGAACGTGACGCAGCACCTCGTTCAGCTCTACATTCAGCAGGAGCGCATGGAAGAGGCTCTCGCTCTCCTTCGGACAATCCCGGCGCAGGGACTGGAAGGCAGGGAGGTTCGGAGAAAAATAGGACTTATTTACCTCGAACTGGAACGATACGACGAGGCTATCACGGAATTCACCTCCCTCCTCGCCCAGGATCCCCAGGCCGACACCATCCGCCTCTACCTGGCAACCGCCTATTCGGAGAAGGAAGATTACGACCGGGCCATCAAGGAGTTCTCGCTCATTCAGAAGACATCTGCCGTCTACTATGATGCGCTGGGTCAGATTGCCTTTCTCTACAAGGAAAAGGGGGAGCCGGAGCGGGGCATCACCTTTCTGAAGGATGCCGTCGCCGCCCAGCCGGACAAGCCGGAACCGTACCTCTACCTGTCCGGCATCTACGAGTCGCTGGAACGGAACGTGGAAGCCCTGAAGGTGCTCACCGACGTAGACAGGAAATTTCCTTCCAACCCGGCCATCCAGTTCCGCATCGCCGTCCTTTTCGACAAGACCGGTGACCGGGAAGCAAGTATCGTCCGACTGAAAAAGGTTCTTGTGCTGTCGCCCGATGACCCGCAGGTCCTCAACTACCTGGGCTACACCTATGCGGAAATGGGCATCCACCTGAACGAGGCGCTCGGCTACCTGAAGAAGGCCGTGGCCCTCCGCCCCGATGACGGTTATATCCTGGACAGTCTCGGATGGATCCATTTTAAGATGAAGCGCTACGACGAAGCCATCTCCACCCTTGAAAAAGCCGTAAAACTGTCTGATGACGACGCGACGATCCTTGAGCATCTCGCGGAGGCCTTCGCGGCGAAAAAAGATTATCGTCGCGCCCTGTCCACCCTGCAACGGGCGCTGAAACTGGACCCGGATAACAAGTCCGTCGCCGAGAAAATCAGAAAACTCAAGACCGAGACGGGTGGGAAATGAGAGGAAGGGTCCGTGCCCTCCTGGTCCTTGCCCTGGCCGCTCTGTGCCTCTGCTCGTGCGATGACGGCGGGAAAAAACCTCAAACACCCCTGTCCCGCGGCCAGGGGAAACCGGCCCACGGCGACACCCTGGTGGACGGCTCCATCGGCGAACCGTCCAACCTGATACCAATCCTCGCAACAGACAGCGCATCCATTGACGTGGCGGGACTGGTCTATAACGGACTGGTGAAGTACGACAGGAACCTGAACCTGACCGGAGACCTGGCAGAGTCGTGGGGGATCTCGCCGGACGGGCTCACCATTACCTTTCATCTCCGCCGGGGGGTGAAATGGCACGACGGGACCGACTTCACCTCCAGGGATGTCCTCTACACGTACCGCGTCATCATCGACCCAAAGACCCCCACAGCCTATGCCGAGGATTTCAAACAGGTACAAAAGGCCGAAGCGCCGGACCCCTTTACCTTCCGGGTCACGTATGGGAGGCCCTTTGCCCCGGCCCTGGCCTCATGGGGAATGCCGATGCTTCCCGCCCACCTCCTGGAAGGAAAAGACATCACCAAGAGCCCCCTCTCCCGGAACCCGGTAGGGACCGGACCTTACCGCTTCAAGGAGTGGATCGCCGGGCAGAAGGTGGTCCTGGAGTCCTTTGCCGATTACTTCGAGGGACGCCCCTACATCGATCGCTACGTCTACCGCATCATCCCGGACACCTCCACCATGTACATGGAACTGAAGGCGGGCGGGCTGGACATGATGCCGCTCACCCCGGTCCAGTATCAACGCCAGACCGGGACCGACGAATTCCGCGCGCGCTTCAACAAGTATCGTTATCCATCCTCTACCTATCTCTACCTCGGCTACAATCTGCGCAATCCGCTGTTCGCCGACAAAAGGGTCCGGCAGGCGCTAACCTCCGCCATCAACAAGGACGAAATCGTCCAGGGTGTTCTGCTGGGTATGGGGCAAGTCGCGAACGGCCCCTTCAAGCCGGGCACCTGGGCACACAATCCAAAGGGGAAGGACTTCGGCTACAACCCTGAAAGGGCACGGGCACTCCTGGCCGATGCGGGATGGAAAAAGAGGAACTCCGACGGGATGCTGGTAAAAGACGGAAAACCGTTCCGCTTCACCGTCCTCACCAACCAGGGAAACGACCAGCGCCTGAAGACGGCCCAGATTATCCAGCAGCGTCTGAAGAGCATCGGGATCGAGGTCAAGATACGGGTTCTGGAATGGTCCTCTTTCATCACCCACTTCATTGACAAGAGAAACTTCGAGGCTGTTCTCCTCGCCTGGACCATCACACCGGATCCGGACGGCTACGATGTCTGGCATTCCAGCAAGACCGGTCCCAAGGAACTGAACTTCATCAGTTTCAAAAACGCCGAGGTGGATCGCCTCATTGAAGAGGGTCGCGGGACTTTCGACATGCGGAAGCGAAGGGATTGTTATTATCGCATCCAGGAGATCCTGGCCGAGGAACAGCCCTATACCTTCCTCTATGTCCCGGACGCCTTGCCGGTTGTCAACGCCCGTTTCAGGGGCATCGAACCGGCGCCGGCGGGCATCTCGTACAATTTCATCCGCTGGTACGTGCCCAAGGAAGAGCAGCTGTACAAATAATTCAACTCGTAGGGGCGATCCTTGTGATCGCCCAACAGCCGGGCAAACACAAGGTTTGCCCCTACATCATTATCGCATTCATCTACCATGATCACTTATCTCGCAAAACGCATCCTGATGCTGATCCCGCTCCTGTTCGGCATCACCCTGATCACCTTCGCCGTTATCCACCTGGCGCCCGGCGAACCGGTGGACATGCAGATCGCCATGAGCCCCAAGGTCTCGGCCGAGGCGCGCCAGAGGATCCGTGAATTCTACGGTCTGGATAAACCGCTCCATGTCCAGTACGTCCAGTGGCTGGGACGGATGGCCCGCCTCGATTTCGGCCGCTCCTTTGCCCCGGACAACCGGCCGGTGACGGACAAGATAGCCGAGAGGATCCCGATTACCCTTTCCCTGAACATTATCGCGCTGATCCTGGAGTTCGGCCTGGCGGTCCCCATCGGCATACTCGCCGCGATCCGGCGGGACACCCTGCTGGACAAGGGGATTACGGTTTTCGTCTTTCTCGGTTTCGCCGTACCCACCTTCTGGCTGGCCCTGCTGATGATGTACTTTTTCGGGGTGAAGCTGGGCTGGCTACCCATTTCCGGCCTCCACTCCCTGGGGAGCGACCGGCTCGGCCCGGTCGCCTGGTTCCTGGATCTGGCGAAACATCTCATCCTGCCCATCGGTATCATGACCTTCGGCAGCCTGGCAGGGCTGTCACGCTACATGCGCTCCACCATGCTGGAAGTAATCCGGCAGGACTACATCACCACGGCACGGGCCAAGGGTCTCCGGGAACGGACGGTGATTCTCCGGCACGCCCTCAGGAACGCCCTGCTGCCGGCAATTACCATCCTCGGTTTTTCACTCCCCGCCCTGATTGGCGGAAGCGTCATCTTCGAGACAATTTTCGCCATACCCGGTATGGGCCAGCTTTTCTATGCCGGGGTCATGGCCCGCGACTATCCGCTGATCATGGGAATCCTGGTTATCGGGGCCTTTCTTACCCTGGTTGGCAATCTGCTCGCGGATATCTGCTATTCCCTGGCCGATCCGCGCATCCGCCACGGCAGGACATGAGGTGAATCCTCCCATGAATTTCAGGAAATCCTATTTCTATTCGATCTTCTGGAAACGCTTCCGCCGCAACCGCTTCGCCCTGGCAGGGGGAGTCGTCGTGGCGGTCCTGTTCGCCGTTTCCCTCCTGGCCTCTTTCATCACACCCTGGGACCCGGCCGCCATCAATGCCTACCAAGTACTGCTTCCGCCATCGGCCTCCCACTGGATGGGGACCGACGAACTGGGCCGCGACGTGTTCTCCCGGGTGATCTTCGGCACCAGGATCTCCCTCTACGTGGGTTTCGTCGCCGTCGGCATCGCCGTGGTCATCGGTACCGTGGCCGGCCTTCTGGCCGGATTCTATGGGGGCTGGATTGACGGCATCCTGATGCGTTTTGTGGATATCATGCTCTGTTTTCCCACCTTCTTCCTGATCCTGGCGGTGATCGCCCTGCTGGAGCCGTCCATCTGGAACATCATGCTGATTATCGGCGTCACCGGCTGGATGGGGGTAGCCCGACTGGTGCGTGCGGAAGTGCTTTCCATCAAGGAGCGGGACTACATCATGGCGGCACGCACCATCGGCGCCTCGGATGCGCGCATCATCTTCCGCCACATCCTGCCCAATGCCGCCGCACCGGTGCTGGTTGCCGCGACTCTCGGCATCGCCGGAGCGATCCTCACGGAATCGGCCCTCTCCTTCCTCGGTATCGGGGTCCAGCCTCCCACCCCGAGTTGGGGGAATATTCTCACGTCGGGAAAGGACTATCTGGAATTCGCCTGGTGGCTCTCCCTCTTCCCGGGGCTTGCCATCCTGGTTACCGTTCTGGCGTACAACCTCCTGGGAGAAGGGATTCGGGACGCCCTCGACCCTCGCCTGAACAGGTGAGACTGCCATGATGAAACCGGACAAAGGCACTTTCCGCATTACGAACGACGATGATGAGGTGCGTGTCGACGGACTCTGCCGCGACCTGTTGTGGGAATTTCACGGGAATCTGCTGGAACGGGGCACGGAGCCGCTGGAGGCCGGATGCCATGCGCACGGCGCGGATTACTTCCTTCGCGACTTCGTGGTTTCCGCCCGGAGATGCAATCCCTTTGACGAGGCGCCGGGTCTGGTGCGCCGCTTCGCGGCCACCTGGTACATCATCTCCACCCTCGAACCGAGCATCCTGGAACTTTCCGGCCTTCTGAAGGGAGTGCGAGAGCTTTTCCGCTTCCTTCACGAAGAGGGGCTCATCTCCGCGGACTATTGGTCGGACGTTGAGCGTGAGTGCGCGGATATCCCCTATTATGAAGAAAGGATTGAATCATTCCGGAAGATACGCGGTGACGGCTACCTCGCCTGGGAACGCGAGTGCTCCCTGAAAAAC
>CAYSPF010000126.1:0-7039 GCA_964432775.1 uncultured Geobacter sp. | reverse complement strand
GGATATAGTCCTCGTAGTCGGCAAGGACCAGGTACGGGTCGCCCTGGTTCAGCAGGGAATCCGTGAGCGGCCGGAACAGGTCAGGAGCTTCAGGACTGAAGACACCATCCGCAATCATGTCAAGGGCCAGCTTCAGTTCAGGAAGGCGATGGTAGTACTCCCTCGGATTGTATCCCTTTCTTTTCAGGTCGGCCACCTGGTCTGCTTGCAGGCCGAACAGGAAAAAATTATCCTTTCCCACCTCTTCCCTGATCTCGATGTTTGCTCCGTCCAGGGTGCCGATGGTCAGGGCGCCGTTCAAGGCGAACTTCATGTTGCCGGTTCCGGACGCCTCGGTTCCGGCAGTGGAGATCTGCTCGGACAGGTCGGCGGCGGGAAAGATTTTTTCCGCCAGGGTAACGCCGTAATTGGCCAGAAAAACCACCTTGAGTCGGTCCCAGACAATCCGGTCCGCGTTGACGGCGCCGGCCACGGCGTTGATCAAGGTAATAACCAGTTTGGCGATGAGGTAGGAGGGGGCGGCCTTGCCGCTGAAAAGAAAGGTGCGCGGGGTAATCTCCCTGCCGGGGTCCGCCTTTATTCGATTATAGAGTGTGATGATATGGAGTACGTTCAGGATCTGCCGCTTGTATTCATGGAATCTCTTCACCTGGCAGTCGAACAGGGAGTCGGCGGAAACATGGATATCATTCTGATCGAGGATGTATGTCGACAGTTCCGCCTTGTTCTCACGTTTCACTTTACGCCATCGGTCGAGAAATTTCCTGTCATCCGCCAGTGGTCGGAGTTTCTTCAACAGATTGAGATCGGTAAGCCATCCGTTACCGATGTACTCGGTAATGAGGGCGCTCAGTGCCGGATTCGCCTTTTTCAGCCATCTGCGCTGGGTGATGCCGTTGGTCTTGTTGCTGAATCTCCCGGGAAACAACTCGTAGAAATCCCTGAAGACCTCTTTTTCCAGAATTTCGGTGTGCAGACGGGAGACCCCGTTCACGGCGTGGCTGCCGACGATGGACAAATGGGCCATCCTGACCTTTTTCTCAGGGCCTTCCTCGATTATCGAGACGCGTTTTACCCGCTGCGGGTCGTCGGGAAAGCGTCTCTGGACTTCGGCCAGAAATTGTTCGTTAATCTGGTAGATGATCTCAAGGTGGTGGGGGAGTATCTTCCCGAGCAGCCAGACCGGCCATGTCTCCAGGGCTTCCGACAGAATCGTGTGGTTGGTATAGGCAAACGTACGGACGGAGATATCCCATGCCGTGTCCCAGTCAAGGCGTTCGTGACAGGTGAGGAGACGCATCAATTCGGGAATGGCGAGAGAAGGGTGGGTATCGTTCAGTTGAATGGCGACATTTTCGGGAAGAAGCCTCGGGTCGGAATATTTCTTCTTGAAACGATAGAGGATGTCCTGAACCGTGGCTGAAGCAAGGAAGTACTCCTGTTTCAGGCGCAGTTCTCTCCCTTCGATTACCTTGTCCGACGGATAGAGCACCTTGGAGATGTTCTCCGTGAGCATCTTCTTCTGCACCGCCTCGATATATTTCCCTTCGGTAAAGAAGTGGAGGTCGAAATCACGTGTCGATTTCGCGCTCCAGAGACGCATGGTGTTGACCACGTTATTGCCGTATCCGGGAACCGGGGTATCGTAGGCCATGGCCATGACGTCATCCGTGTCGACCCAGGATTTGCACTCGCTGCCGCTTTCGTCACGTTCCGTTACTACCTTGCCGTAAAACTGGATGTGGTGGAGATGCTCTTTGCGGCTGAATTCCCAAGGGTTGTCATACCGCAGCCAGTTGTCAGGTAGTTCCATCTGAGAGCCGTCGACTATCTTCTGGAAGAAGATGCCGTATTCATACCTGATACCGTATCCGTAAGCCGGGATCGACAGGGTCGCCATTGAGTCGAGGAAGCAGGCCGCCAGTCGCCCCAGACCGCCATTGCCGAGCCCTGCCTCCACCTCCAGTTCTTCCACGCATTCAAGCTCAAGGTGCAGATCCTTCAGTACCTCATTCCATTCATCGACCAGATCAAGATTGATGAGGCTGTTGCCCAGGGAACGTCCGATCATGAATTCCATGGAGAGGTAGTAAACACGTTTGGCGTTCTGATCATAGTAGGCCTGCTGGGTATCGCGCCATCTTTCCACCAGCAGGTCACGGACAGCATAGGCAAACGCCAGGTAGAGGTCGTATCGGGTAACGGAAAAGTTGTCCTTGCCCAGCGTGTATTCCAGGTGTTTCAGGAACATGCGGCGCAGGTTCGCGGGGGTAAGCGCCTCGATGGTCCTGTTCTCGAGGAAATGGTCATGAGTGTGATTGGACATGGAAGTCTCCTTTCCCGTCAGGAAAGCTGGTGAGTCGTTGCAGTATATCGGGAATGTCAGGGCAACGCAACAACGCGTTACCATTGGACAGGATAGCTTTTTCATGGTACTAATGGACCTCAAAACCTCATTCATCGGGCCTTCAGCGGCCCGCGCCGGGAGTCGGATCCGTGCCGTCACTGTCAGTTTCCACCACCGTTTCATCGAGCAGGAATATCGGTATCTTCGCCAAGGTCCAGGATCCCCGCTGTCGCGAGGTGGCTGGCGAGTTGCTGGTCTGGCTGATAAATCGCGGACTGGTTCCCCTGGTTGAGGAGCGCCTGTCGCGGTACCTTGAGTGCGAAAACGGCTTTCCGGGAGAAGAGATACCTTCGAAGGCGGACCTGGTGGTCGTCCTGGGTGGCGACGGGACCCTTCTGTCGGTAGCCCGTCTGGTGCGGAAGCAGGAAGTGCCGATCCTGGGGATTAACCTGGGAAGCCTCGGGTTCCTGACCGAGATACCGGTGAGCGGCCTCTATCCCGCGCTGGAATCCTACCTCAGGGGAGACTATACGACCTCACGACGGATGATGCTGAGCGTGTCCCATACCAGGGGAGGGGAAACAATAGGGGTATACGAGGCATTGAATGATGCCGTTATCAACAAGGGCGCTCCTGCGAAGATCATCTCTCTCAACACCTCCGTGGACAGCTCGTTTCTCGCCACCTTCAAGGCGGACGGACTGATCATCGCCAGTCCCACCGGCTCCACCGGCTATTCCCTGTCAGCCGGCGGGCCAATTGTCGACCCCGGCAACGACTGTCTCCTTATTACCCCGATCTGCTCCCACACCCTTACCAACCGGCCCCTCGTGGTGAGCGCCGATGCAAAGGTCATCATTACCCTGGATTCCCGGATAGAGAACGTGATGCTCACCCTTGACGGCCAGGTGGGTGTCCCCCTTGAGTACCGCGATGTACTATCCGTCCGCAGGGCGGAGCACAGGACTCGACTGATGGTGTCTGGCGCGACCGACTACTACGAAGTTCTTCGGACCAAGCTGAAATGGGGGGAAAGATAGGGGAAGACAGGGCGTAGCCGGGTATCCTTCACTTTCCATCCCGACGCGTCGGTGTGATCGTCCCGATAGACGCTATGCTTACCGACCTTTTTATTAAAAATATCGCCATCATCGATGCCCTTCACGTGTCGTTTCAGCAGGGTCTGAACGTGCTGACCGGTGAAACCGGGGCCGGGAAATCCATCATCATCGATGCCGTGAATCTGATCCTCGGTGGAAGAGCCTCAACGGACCTGATTCGTACCGGTGAGGAGGAGGCATCCGTGGAATGCCTGTTCGATCTTTCCGGAGCGGAACAGGTCGCGCTGCGACTCGCCGAGGCGGGTATTGACGCAGGGGGAGAACTCCTGGTGAAGCGCACCGTTTCCCGCTCGGGCAGGAACCGGGTATTCATGAACGGCGGGCCGTCCACGCTTTCCCTGCTGGCTGAGATTTCCTCGATGTTGGTGAATATCTACGGCCAGCATGAATCCCAGACGCTGCTGCGCCCGGAAAATCACCTGTACCTGCTGGACGGTTACGGACGGCTCGGACCCGTTCGGGAGCGCTATCGTTCCCTCCATGAGGAATACAGGAGGACTCGCGAAGAAATCCTGACCCTGGAACAGGGCGAACGGGAGGTTTCCCGACGCATCGATCTCCTCTCCTTCCAGATACGGGAGATAGACGAAACTGCGCTGCTTCCCGGCGAGGACGCAGCCCTTGCGGAAGAAAAGCAACGGCTTGTCCACGGAGAGAGACTGCTTCGTGTGAGCCGGGGAGCGTATGATGTCCTGTACGACGGTGAAGGCGCCCTGCTCGGAAGTCTTCGTCGCATCATCACCGATCTGGATGATACCGGCAAAATCGACGCGGAACTTCTGCCCTATGCATCCCGACTGCGTGAGGCATACCTGCAACTGGAAGACACTGCCCTTTCCCTGCGTGATTACGGCGCGAAGCTGGAGGCCGACCCGGACCGTCTGCGTGAGGTGGACGACCGTCTTGACCAGATCCGTCGTCTGGAAAGGAAGTACGCCCCTACCATTGAAGAGATCCTTACTTTCAGGGATGAGGTTGACGGGGAACTGCGCAAACTGACTCGCCGGGATGAGACTCTCGGCGAACTGCAGGCAAGGCTCGGTGAACTGGAGCTGTCACTCATAGAGGCGGGTGGGGAGTTGTCACGGAGGCGAGCTGAGACGGCAAAGGAGCTGCAGGCCGCCATGGAAAGGGAACTCTCGGGGCTCGCCATGAAGAACGCATGCTTTCAGGTCGCATTTTTCCCCTATGATGAACTGAAGGCAGCGGGTATGGAACGGATCGAGTTTCTCTTTGCCCCTAATCCGGGAGAGGCGCCGAAACCCCTTGCCCGGATAGCCTCCGGAGGAGAACTTTCCCGACTCATGCTGGCGCTGAAGCAGATCCATCCGGAAAGCGACGTGCCCACCCTCATCTTTGACGAAGTGGATTCAGGCATCGGAGGGGCAGTCTCCTCCACGGTTGGAATAAAGCTGAAACGGGTCGCCGGGAACCAACAGGTCCTCTGTATCACCCACCTTCCACAGGTTGCCGCTTGCGCCGACCATCACTTCAAAGTTGAGAAGCATACGGAATCGGGGCGGACGCGAACCTCGCTGGAAATGCTTTCCGACGACATGCGGGTGCATGAGCTGGCCCGCATGCTGGGCGGGGCGAAGTTGTCGGAAAAGGCCCTTGAACACGCCCGGGAAATGATGGAGGATGGATGCCGGATCGATCGGTGAGGAGATGATTTCAACGACGTGCACGGGAAAGGATAGAGATATGCTCCGCAAAGCCCAGATCAAGGATGTACGGGAAATTCAGAAACTGCTGACCTATTACGCAAACAAGGGTGTGATGCTTTCGCGCTCCCTGTCGGAGCTCTACGAGTCGGTGCGTGACTTCTATGTCCTCGAAGAGGGAGGCAAGCTTATGGGTGCCTGTGCACTGCATATCATGTGGGAGGACTTGGCCGAGATTCGGTCGGTCGCGGTCGTTGAGGAGGCGGGGCGGCAGGGCATCGGTACGCGGCTGGTGCAGTCCTGTCTTGACGAGGCCCGCGCGTTGGGCCTGAAAAAGGTGTTCTGTCTTACCTATAAACCGGATTTTTTCGGTCGTTTCGGCTTCACCGTAGTGGATAAATCCGAGCTTCCCCAGAAGGTGTGGCGGGATTGCATGAATTGCGTGAAGTTCCCGGACTGCGACGAGATAGCCATGGTACTGAAACTGGAATCCCCTGCGGTCTGAACCGCTGACAAAAACAGGAAAACTACATGAATTTGAAAGAACTGGCCGGAAGAATAGAAAAGATTATATCGGGGCGGTCCGTGACGGGGTTTGAGATCTCCGTTGGCACGTCCCGCAACCTTTCCCTTGAGGTGAAGGAGCGGAAGATAGATTCCTTCAAATGCTCGGCGCCCGTCGGCGTCAGCGTCCGGCTGCTGAAATCCCGGGGAATGGGTTTCTCCTTCTCCACGAGCCTCTCCGATGGTGACCTGGAGCGGATGGTGGATGCAGCGCTGGTGGCCGCGGAGAACCAGACGCCCGATCCCTGGCATGGTTTTTCCGCTCCGTCTCCGTTTCCCGTTATCGAGGGACTCTTCGATCACGGACTTGCCGCCATCGATGAAAGGGAAAAGGTCGGGCAAGCCATGGAACTGGAGCGCCTGACACTTGCAGCGGATGGCCGCATAAAGCGAGTTCGCAAGGCTTCCTACGGTGAATCGGAGTATGCGGTATATATCAGAAATTCCGAGGGGATCGAGGGAGGTTTTCGCGGTACTTCGGTCTCGGCGAGCGTGTCGGCCGTGGCCGAAGAGGGTGACGACTCCCAGATGGGATGGGATTTCGGGTTCGGTACTCATTTTTCGGATATTGAAGTTGCCAAGATTGCTGCTACCGCCGCTTCCAGGGCGCTTGCTCTTCTCGGAGCGAAGAAGATCGCCACCATGCGCTGCCCGGTAGTCCTCGACAACCAGGTCGCTTCGGACATCCTGGAGGTTCTCGCCCCCTCGTTCCTGGCGGAGAATGTCCTCAAGGGAAAATCGATGCTTGCCGGCCGCCTGGGCGCCAAGGTCTTTTCCCCGTGCCTGCGCATCCGTGACAACGGCATTCTTCACCAAGGGATGGCCACGGCTCCGTTCGATGCGGAAGGCGTTCCACAGCAGGACACCCTGCTGGTGGAAGACGGCTTCCTGGCGAAATTTCTCTATGACGGATACTGGGCACGCAGGGACGGCGCCGTGTCCACGGGAAACTCCACTCGGGGAGGCGTTAAAAGCCCGCCGCATCTGGGGATTACCAATTTTTATATTGAAAACGGCTCGGTCCCGAGCGCCGATCTGCTTCGAGGGATAGACAAGGGCGTACTTATCACCGATGTGATGGGGATGCATACAGCAAATCCCATATCGGGAGATTTTTCCGTGGGCGCGTCCGGATTCTATGTGGAGAACGGAGTCGTGGCCTATCCGGTGAAAGAGCTTGCCCTTTCCGGCAACATCATGGATCTCTTCGGCTCCGTTGAGTTGATTGGTAACGACCTGCGCTTCTTCGGCGAGGTCGGCTCACCGTCGCTGAGAATTGCGGCGTTGGATGTGAGCGGAGAATGAAACATGCGGAGCGTACCAGTATGATAGAAGCCTACCTT
>CAYSPF010000125.1:0-7045 GCA_964432775.1 uncultured Geobacter sp. | reverse complement strand
CCGTGAAAGCCCCAACCCGGCCCGGTTCAGCAATTATTCGGAGTTTCCGGATGGACACGAGTTAGCATGGACTTTTCATCCCGGGTTTGCTATATATCTGTCTCCGCGGATTACACAGAGGTTTCTTATCATGAATTTTGAAATTGCCAGAAGACGAATGGTGGAAGCCCAGGTTATTGCACGGGGCATCCGGGATCGGCGCGTCATCGAGGCGATGCAGAAGATTCCGCGGCATCTGTTCGTCGAAGAAGCCATGGCTGCGCAAGCATACAATGACAACCCCCTGCCCATCGGCGAGAAACAGACCATCTCCCAGCCCTATATTGTTTCCCTGATGTCGGAGCTTCTGGAACTGAGGGGGAAGGAAAAAGTGCTGGAAATCGGCACCGGTTCCGGGTACCAGGCGGCGGTGCTTGCCGTCCTGGCCGAACGTGTCTGCACCATGGAGCGAATCCGTTCGCTCGCCCTGCGTGCCAGGAAGGTGCTGGACGGCCTCGGGCTGCTGAACGTGAATATCCGGGTAGCGGACGGGACCTGCGGCTGGGAGGAAGAGGCCCCCTTTGACGCCATCCTGGTGACCGCGGGAGCCCCGGAGATTCCGGACACCCTCGTGGCGCAGCTTGCGGTGGGAGGTCGCCTGGTGCTCCCCGTGGGCGATCAATTTTCCCAGACCCTGGTCAGAATCGTCAAGCAGCAGGACGGTTCCTGCACCATCGAGGATTCCATCGGCTGCCGTTTCGTGAAACTTATCGGCAGGCACGGGTGGGAGAGCGAATAAAAAGTTTTCTGAAGGCAATTCTATCTGAAGAAGGGACATACCACCGTGACAGATAAACTTCTGGAAGAGATTGAGGAGCCTGAAAAATTCGAGCAGGAGGAACCCGACGTCGCGGAAGAACCGGAAGACCTGGCGCCGGAAGAAATCGAAAAAGTCGCCAAGGTTGTCTACGACGGCCATTATGATGACGCCATCAAGCATTATCTCCGTGAGATCCAGAAGACAACGCTACTGACCGCTGATGAAGAGAAGGAGCTGGCTGCCAGGATTGACCGGGGAGATAAGGCCGCCCGGGACAGGATGATCGAATCGAACCTGCGGCTGGTGGTCAAGATAGCCAAGCGCTACATCAATCGGGGGCTTCCCTTCATCGACCTCATCGAAGAGGGAAACATCGGCCTGATAAAGGCGGTGGAGCGTTTCAAGCTTTCCAAGGAGTGCCGCTTCTCCACCTATGCCACCTGGTGGATCCGCCAGTCGATTGAACGGGCGCTGGTGAACCAGTCGCGGATCATTCGTCTTCCGGTCCACGTTTCCGATGACATCAACCGGATGCTGAAGGTTACGCGACAACTCGTCCAGCGACTGAATCGCGAACCGAGCATCAAGGAGGTTTCCACGGAGTTGGGGGTCAATCCCGCCTATGTGCGGAGACTGATGGTCCTCCTGAAAAAGACCTACTCCATCGAGATGCCCATGGGCGAAAATAATGACTACTTCCTCATCGACACCATTGAGGACACCTCCAACATTTCCCCTGAAACGCTTCTGGAAGACATCAACAAATTCGAGATGGTCTCCGGATGGCTGGACGACCTTTCTGAAAACGAGCGGAAGATTATCACCATGCGTTTCGGCCTTGAGGACAATGAGCCCCAGACCCTCGACACCATCGGGCGGAGTTTCGGCGTCACCAGGGAGCGCATCCGCCAGATCGAGGCGAAATCGCTGGAAAAATTGAGAAAGATGCTACAGGCAAGCGGTCCCAGGGTGAGCAGTGAAGCAAATAAAGACTAGGAGTTATTCATGGAAGATCTGAAAAATTTTATCAGGGACATCCCCGACTTTCCAAAAAAGGGGATCATATTCAAGGATATCACGACACTGCTGGCCGATGCTCCGTCATACCAGAGGATGGTTGACCTGATTGCACACCGCTATGTGGGCAAGAAGATCGACAAGGTCGTGGGAGTCGAGGCGCGGGGTTTTATCATCGGCGCGGCGCTGGCCTACAAGCTGGGAGCGGGTGTCGTGCTGGTGAGGAAACCGGGAAAGCTCCCCGGGGAGACCATCAAGAAGACCTACGAACTGGAGTACGGGACGGACACCCTCGAAATTCATGTGGGCGCCATAACCAAGGGGGAACGGATTCTTATTGCCGATGACCTGCTGGCCACCGGAGGCACCATCTCCGCGGTTGTCGAGATGGTGGACGGAATGGGTGGGGAGATTGTCGACTGCTGCTTCATGGCGGAGCTTGCTTTCCTGAACGGCCGTAACCGCCTGCCGGCCGGGAAGGTCTTCTCTCTCCTCACGTTCTGATCGGATAGCCGTGGCCTTCTGATATCTCCCCGGAGAGAAAACCCCTTGCGAAATCGGGGGGGCTGGTATATAAAAAAGCATAATTTTGTCCCCGTAGCTCAGCAGGATAGAGCACTTCCCTCCTAAGGAAGGGGCCGGACGTTCGAATCGTCTCGGGGACGCCAATACATTCAAGGGGACCGGCAGCGAAGCTGGTCCCTTTTGCTCTATCCCAAAGACGGGAAAAGTGTCCTCCATCTCACGTTGATCCTTTACATGTTTTAAAGGCCGTTCACAACGTTTCCCCCCAGCCCCGTGATCGTCTTCGGCCTCGTTATCCCAAGAACCGAAATGCACAGTCCCAGCAAATGTGAACCGCCAAATGCATGGAAATGTCCGCCCTGCGTTGCCGTCCCGGTCCGTCATCGGCGCGTTCCGATCAGAAAATGATCGGCGTGCGGGTAGTAATGCCTTTGACTTTTTTTGATAGATGAGTATTGTATTAGGAATCTTTTTTCGCCTTCATACCCTGCGGTGACCCATTTTCACGAGGTTTCTATGATTCAGAAAGCTGTTTCGCTGTTGTGTGTAGTAGTCGTTCTCTCTCTGGCCTTGCTTCCGCTTCCGGACTCCTTTGCTCTTACACAGGAAGAAGCCAGGGCGCTGCTCTCAACGGCGCCTGCCGGCTCGATACCCTCTAACACCGGCGCATTGAAGAATTCGGGGAACTTTGTTCCCCTTCATGGAACGACCCCCCTGAGCACAACCGAAAAACCCACGGAAAAACCCACGGAAAAGCTCACCGAAAAGACCGTTGTTAAGACTGTGGAAGTCGTCCCCGTCGAAAAACCTAAACCGGTAGAACCGGCCGAGAGATCCGAAATAGAAAAAAATATGTCGGATCCCCAGACCGATGACGACATGTTCAAGCCGCAACCCTTCACAAAGGGAGAATTGTCCCAGTTCGGTTACAACTTCTTTCGTCCCGAGGCGACCGGCTTTCCTCCCCAGTCCGATGTCCCGGTGGGTGACGACTACCTGGTGGGGCCGGGTGACCAGATTACCCTCCAACTCTGGGGCAGCGCCACCGGCTCCTATGACCTGGAGGTGAACCGGAGCGGCGAGGTCTATCTCCCCCGGGCCGGTGCAATCAGGGTGTGGGGAGTACCCTTCGGGCGCCTGCAGGAACTCTTCCGCTCCCACCTTGCGCGCGAGCTGAAGGATTTTCAACTGAACGTGAATATGGGCAAGCTGCGCATGATGAAGATCTATATCGTCGGGGAGGTCCAGTCTCCGGGCGGATACAACGTCAGTTCCCTTTCCACGGTCCTCAACGCGCTCAGCGCGGCCGGAGGGCCCACGAAAAACGGCAGTCTCCGCAAAATTACTGTCCGCAGGCAGGGCAAACCTGCGGTCGAGGTCGATCTGTATCACTTCTTTCTCAAGGGTGACAAGAGTTGCGACGTCAGACTGCTTCCGGGCGACACCATCTATGTCCCCGTCATTCGGAGAGTGGCTGGCATTGCCGGTAATGTGCGCCGTCCCGCCATCTTTGAGCTCAGGAACGAGAAGACCCTTACGGAGCTTCTCGCCCTCGCCGGCGGAATCAACCCCACCGGCTCACTGCAGCGCGTCCAGGTGGTCAGGGTCAAGGCCCATGATAAGAAACTTGTCAGCGATTTCAGTATTGATCCCCGGGCGGAAAAGAAATCCCTCCTGGACATCACCGGCGCCATCAAGATCGAGAATTTCGACCTGGTTCGCGTCTTCCAGATCGACACCACCCTGCGCGACCAGGTGCGGATAGAGGGATATGTCCGCCGTCCCGGCGACTACGCCCTGAAAAAAGGCATGCGCGTCAAGGACCTCTTCGGCAAGGACGACATCCTTCCGGAAACCTATAACCATGTCGCGGTCATTACCAGGCTGCTCCCCCCCGACTATCACCCGGAAAAATTCTCCATCGACCTGGGCAAGGCCCTTGCCGGGGACGAAACACACAACGTGGAGCTGCACGAGTTCGATCGTCTGAAGATCTTTTCCCGCTGGGAAATGGAAGAGAAACCGGTGGTGCGCATCAACGGCGATGTGCAGAAACCGGGAGAATACCGCCTGCTGGACAACATGCGGCTGCGCGATCTGGTCTACGACGCCGGCAACCTGAAGAATACCGCCTACCTCGATAACGTGGAGATAACCAGGATCAAGATAACCGGCAAGGAGGTCACTTCCCTGCCGATCAACGTTAACCTGAAGGAGGCGCTGGCGGGCAATCCGGACCACAACATCCCGCTGGAACCCTACGACTCCGTTCAGATCCGCCGCATACCCAACTGGGTAGAGGAGACCGGACGCTACGTAAGCATTACGGGAGAGGTGATGTTCCCAGGTACCTATCCCATCTACAAGGGCGAACGTCTCAGCTCGGTCCTGGAGAGGGCCGGCGGCTACACATCCAAGGCATATCTCTACGGCGCGAAGTTTACCCGTGTCCCGGTCCGCGAACTCCAGCAGCAACGCATGGATGAATTCATTTCCCGGACCGAACAGGACATCGCCTCAAAGATGCAGAGCCTTTCCTCCACCGCCTCCTCCAAGGAAGAACTGGATGCGACGAAGGCTTCTCTGGAAGGTGTGCAGCGGAGCCTGGATAAGCTGAAGCAGCTCAAGGCGGAGGGACGGATGACCATCAGCCTTACCCCGCTCGACACCCTCCGTAAAACCCCCTACGACCTGGAGTTGATGGGGGGGGATACTCTCACCATTCCCCAGTCTATCGGCGCCGTTGCGGTCCTCGGGGAGGTATACAACCAGACAACACTTCTCCAGCTGCCGGGGCGGGATCTGGCCTACTACCTGAACGAAGCGGGCGGACCGACCGGAGGCGCCGAAGAGGATGAGATCTACCTGGTGAAGGCCGACGGCTCGGTAACCAGCAGACAGCAGTCCTCCTTCGGCATACACTGGGATACGGAAGGCAAGAAGTGGACCTTCGGCGGCTTCTACTCACTGCAGCCGCAGCCGGGAGACACCATCGTGGTTCCGAAGCAGCTGGAGAAAACCGCCTGGCTTCGGACCATCAAGGACATCACCACCATCATCTCCCAGATTGCCCTGTCCGCCGGCACGGTGTTCATAGGCTTGAAATAAACAGCTTCCGGGCGATAGCGAAATCGAACCGTACTCTGTGAAATCTGAACAGGAAATTATGAGAACGACCAGAAATATATCCGTCATCGGTCTCGGCTACGTGGGTCTCCCTGTGGCGGTGGCCTTCGGCAAGGCGGGGCGCACCATCGGGTTCGATCTGAACCGGGAACGTATCCGCGAACTGCGGCAGGGATATGACCGTACCGGAGAGGTTTCATCCGGGGAACTGAACCCGGGCGACCTCCTCTTTACCGACTCGACCGATGACCTCAGGCAGGCGGACTTTCACATCATAGCCGTCCCGACTCCGGTGGACGACGCCAAGCGTCCGGACCTTTCCCTGCTTCTGAAGGCATCGGAGACCGTTGCAAAGGCCCTCAAGAAGGGGGATATCGTTGTGTACGAATCCACCGTCTATCCGGGCGTCACCGAAGATGAGTGCGTACCGGTGCTGGAGCGGGTGTCGGGCCTCTCCTTCGGCAGCGACTTCAGCGTCGGCTACAGCCCGGAGAGGATCAACCCCGGTGACAGGGAGCATACCTTCACCAGGATAACGAAAATCGTATCCGGCTCCGATCCGGAAACCCTGGAGATCGTCGCTTGCGTGTACGAGTCCGTGGTCGCGGCCGGGGTGCACCGGGCCGCGAGTATCAAGGTGGCAGAGGCGGCGAAGGTCATCGAAAATACCCAGCGGGACCTCAACATCGCTCTGATGAACGAGCTGGCCCTTATATTCGACCGGCTCGGCATCGATACCCTCGACGTTCTGAATGCTGCCGGAACCAAGTGGAATTTCCTCCCCTTCCGTCCCGGTCTGGTGGGGGGGCACTGTATCGGCGTTGACCCCTATTACCTGACTCACAAGGCGGAGCAGGTAGGCTACATCCCCCAGGTTATCCTGGCGGGCCGACGCATCAATGACGGTGTGGGGAAATTCATTGCCCAACGGACCATCAGGGAGATGATCCTTTCCGGATCCAACATCCTCGGTTCCACGGTCACCATTCTCGGATTGACGTTCAAAGAGAACTGCCCGGACATCAGGAACTCCAAAGTAATTGATATCATACGCGAATTGGAGGAGTACGGAATAGTCGCCCAGGTCCATGACCCTCTCGCCGATGCTTCCGAGGTGGAGCACGAGTACGGATTGAAGATGTCTCCCTTTGAAGAACTGCGTCCTGCCGCTGCGGTTGTCGTGGCGGTAGCCCATCAGCAGTATCGGGAATTGCCGTTGGAAGCCTTCCGGTCATTGATGAGCGGAAGTGTCCTTATCGACATTAAGGGGATCTTTGATCAAAAGGTGGTTCGCGCGGCAGGCATCCGGTTCTGGAGGTTATGAGGCTGCCGAAGTACTGTAGTCACGGGGCCTGCAACGGACCATAAAAGAAAAGGTAGTGGGTGAAAGTCAGAGTTTTTTTATCAGCCCCTGCCCCCCAGTCTCCGCCCTCATATTCCATCCCTTGTCTCCAGCCCCGGTTTATCAATTACATGTGGACGCGGGTCACTAGCGAATCGGCTTTCATCTGTTACCCTTTCTTCGGAGATTTTATGCTGAACAACAACGACAACGCGATACGGCCACCAGAAGACGAA
>CAYSPF010000124.1:0-7075 GCA_964432775.1 uncultured Geobacter sp. | reverse complement strand
TTGTTGAAGTCGGGAGTTCTGCTATTTCGCCGGTGGAGGAGCGGGTTTCGTGTCCCGCATCATCGGGCCGTGCCTCATTTTGCGGCCTTTTCTTTCGCTCCTGCCTTTCCCTCCCATTTACCCGCAAGACAGCCGGTTCACCGAATATATGATTCGAAATGCTTCTCGTACTCACGGAGAGTGGTCCGGACAGCAAACGGTACCCCCTTGGCAAAACAATCCAGAATGATTATGGCGTTGACGCTTGCATCCTTCGTGGTTGCGAAACGAAGCCGCTCGGCAAAGTATTTGTTTACATCCTGCACCTTGTTATAGATCACCTGCAATTCGTCAAGGGACCAGTCCGGTTTTTTGCCCCTTTTCTGTCTGAAGTATTGGGCTACCAGGTACATGGAAACGATGCGGAACTCCGTTTCCTCCATGGTGGCAAAAGGAAGATGGAAGCGGACCAGCGGCCGGAGGGGGTCCATAACCGGACACCCTCCGGTTGCCATCAGTATCCCCATCAAGGGGCCGAGTCCATTCTGAAGTGAGGTTTCCTTGAGATAGCGCCGCCGGCTGTCGCTGACCTCGACCGTCACATCCTCGTAGGAATCATGGTCCTGGAAGGTGTTCACAATCTCACCCAGGTGCAGGGCGATGGGACAATGGGGATGACGTCCCGGCTCAAGCGGGCAAACGCTGCATTGATGAAAGGATAACTCCGACCAGAACGGAGGCGCGAGTTTAATTTCGGAAAGAAGCGCGAGGGTATTCCCGTCGAGCAGGAGTGGTATTTCTCTTGTATCCCCGTTCCTGAAACGAAAAAGATAGTCGATTTTCATGGGATTTGACATGGGTTTCTATCCTCGTGGTACTGTTGCCCTGCTGACGGAAAACGCGCACAGTGGGGGCATGTCAGGCTTTCTTAGTCAATCCTGCGCCATGCGTGAAGAATAGCAGCGAATCGCAGAAAGTCATTTTCGATATGGTATATTTAACGCACGGGGGAGTGACTATGCGCGGACCCTGAGCCGTGGCGCCGGATCCTGCTCCGGGCAATAACGGCGGCGAAGCGGACAATGACATTTCTGAAGTCTCTTGAGCGATTATCCGGATTCGGCAGGGTCCCGGCCGACCGTTCGGCTACTCCTTCTGATGTCATCGATCGTGATGAGGTAGTGGGAAGGGAGAGAGGAAATGCCGAATTTCATAGTTCTGGTGATTTTCCTGGCGGTTCCGTTGATCTGTCGTGCAGCGGAAGTGCCCTATAGCGCCATCGTAATGGATGTCAAGGGAAAGGTGGAAGTCCAGCGGGACCGGAAAAAGATGCCGGTGGATCTCGGCTATCTGCTGTATGCCGGAGATATGGTCGAAACCGCGAAGGGCGCCTCCGTGACCGTCCATTACCTGGAGTCCGGGCAGGAAGAACAATGGCCGGGAAAGATGAAGTTCATCATCGATAAACAGCGGAGCAGGCCAACCCATTCCTCTGTGATAACGAGAAACAAGAAAATCGTCCTGCCGAGGCTGGAAAATCCGCAAGCGGGCGCCTTCAGGCTGAGAAGCTACAGGCCGAGAGGCGTGGGGAACAATCACCGCGTACAGGTGAATGACCTGTCCAATACGTGTACCCTGGAGGAAAGGCCGGTTTTTCGCTGGAGCGGTGTATCCGGCGCCGACAGCTACCAGGTCGCGCTGTATCTCTCTGACGGGAATACGCTGCTATGGCGGAAGAACTCCGTCGGGGCGGAACTGCCGTATCCCGCGGATGAACCTGCACTTACTGCAGATTCCCGCTACGAGTGGCATGTGGAGGCGTTCAGGAGCGACAGGGTAATCGCGGAAAAACGAAGCTGCTTCTACCTCCCGAAGAGAGAAGAACTCACTGCCCTACATCAGAAGATGACAGTATATCAGCAGCAACTGGCGAGCAATCCGGGCGATACCGTCAGCCGGCTCAAGATGATTTTCTTTCTCGAAGATACGCATCTGTACGACCATGCCCTGGAGCAATACGGCGTCCTGCGAAGAATCCACGGGAAGAGCGAATCGTTGAAGCGGAGAGAGGAGAAACTTATCCGGCTCATGCAGTCCGACTGTACTTTTTCGGCCGCTGATTGATTCCTGTCGAGGCCCGCTCAATGTCGCGCACATCTCTTGTCCCGTATCTATTGATTGCCTTTCTGCTATCCATACCCGTCATGTGGAGCGACCATACGATCATTCCCGGCAACGGGACATGGAATGTCCTCGAACTGAAAACCCTGGACATGCGCTTCCTGTTCAGGGGAAAACCCCGGAATAACACGGCCGGGAACATTGCCCTGATTGTCATTGACGAGAAGAGCTATAAAAGCCTGAACCAGCCGCTCATTTTCTATCATGAGCATATATCCGGAGTAATCGATTATCTGGTCCGGAGCGGGGCCAAGGTAATCGCCCTGGATATCGAATTGCCCTCCATCTCTCTTGAGAACCGGGTCAAAGGCGGTTATGAAAGCATCTATGCCCGTTCCTTCCTGAATGCCCGAAAAAATGGCGTCGATATCGTCATCGGTTTTTCCTCCCGGGAAAATGCGCCCCTCCCGGCCTATCTGGCGGCCGCCGGAAAGGATTCCCTGGCAGCGTTCAGCCTGACCGAAGATTCGGACGATTTCATCCGGCGGCAGCATCTGTATTTCCTCGATCAAGGTCGGCGATACGATTCCTTTCCCTACCTGATTGCCCGCAAATTCACCAACGGCGCCCCCCTTACGTCTGAGCGGACGGTCCTCATCGACTTCACGCCGGCCCACGATATTCCCGTCTATTCTTTTGCCGATGTATACCGATTGAGCGCTCAGCAGAACTCGGATCAAAAAAACCCGTTCAGGGACAAGGCAGTCATTATCGGGACACGATTGTCGTTTGAGGACGAGCATTCGACCCCGCTCGACTGTTTCCGCCAGGGCTCCTCCGACAAACGGACGGGGGGAGTCGTGATACAGGCGGCGACGCTGAATACGCTCCTTTCGGGAAGCATTTTCCATGAACCGGACTATCTGTCCGGTTCTATCCTTATTCTGTTTGTTGCTGTTCTGACCGTTTTGCTCTGTCGCAATCGCCGCCCTCTGCCTGCCGCGGCCCTGTGCGCCGGTGAAGTGTGCATCCTCGCTGGTGTTTCCCTGTATGCGTTTGATCACCTGTATAGTATTCGCGTCATTCCATTGCTGTCGGCAATTATTCTGGCCTACTCGGCGACCACCGTCTTTCACTATTATTCCGAAGAGCGGAAGAAGATAAAGATCCGGCAGCGTTTCGCATCGTATGTGCCGGAGAACATCATCGAGCACCTCGTGGATGTGACTATCGAACAGCTCACTGAAGGAAAAAAGAGATATCTGGCGCTGTTGTTCTGCGACATGCGGGGCTTTACACCGTATGCTGAAAAAAACAGGGATGATCCCCGGACGGTGGTCGATTTCCTCAACACCTATCATAAAGAGATGACGGAGATTGTCCTGGCCAACAACGGCACGGTTTCACAGCTGATCGGAGACGGCTTGTTCGCATTCTTCGGCGCTCCGCTGGAGGTGGAAGACCCCGCCTTCGACGCGGTGAAGTCCGCGCTGCAGATGCAGGAGCGGATCACATGCTTGGCGTCGAAATGGCGGGAATACGGGGTTGCGGACATGAGGATAGGCATCGGGGTTCATTACGGGGAAACGATCGTAGGCAATATCGGATCCGTGAAAAAAATGGTCTACGGGGCAGTCGGCGACAACACCAATATCGCCTCCCGCATGGAAGAGCTGACAAAGGAGTACGGCGAAGGAATCCTGATCAGCCATGCCGTGTATGAACAGGTGAGGGGCAGGGCGATTGTCCGGCCGCTGGGGGCGGCCAGGATCAGGGGGCATAGCGAGGTAACCGTTTATGCCGTGGACGGGATAAAAAACTGAGAAGGATTACTGTTGTTGATACCTTTTCACCTTGAGCCGCATCCCCTCCACCGCCTCCACTACCACCTTATCCCCGGCGGTAATCGGGTCTTCGCTCCAGGCATCCCAGTACTCGCCGCGGACGAAAACCTTTCCCTCGGGGGCGATCCCGCTGTCGGCAAGCCCCTCCTTGCCGATCAAGCCTTCCCGCCCGGTGGTCGGCCGTTGATGATGGGCGCGCAGGGCCTTGGTGACGGCAAGGACGAAGAACCCGGCGACGGTCACTGCAGTCACGGCAATCACGCTCCGGGAAACTCTCAGATAGGGCTCCGGAGAATCGAACAGCAGCATCGATCCCAGTATCATGGCGATCACCCCTCCGACCGTCAACACCCCGTGCGATACAATCTTGATCTCGGCGATGAAGAGTATCAACGCCAGCAGGATCAGCAGTACGCCGGCATAGTTGATCGGCAGGACCTGGAAGGCGAAGAAGGCCAGGATCAGGGATATCCCGCCGACCACACCCGGCAGGATGACGCCCGGAATCGAGAGCTCGAAGAACAGTCCCAGCATTCCGAGAATCATCAGCATATAGGCTACGTTGGGGTTGCTGATGATAGTGAGAACCCGCTCTACCCACCGCATCTCCGCAGGCGCCACCCGGGCGCTCGCCAGATGCAGGACCGTATCCTTTCCGGCCCGCAGGATGTGTCTTCCTTCCAATTGGCGCAACAGATCGGAGCGATCACGGGCGATCAGGTCGACCACCCTGCCTTCCACTGCCTTATCCGCACTCAGGGAAATGCTGTCGCGCACCATCCGTCGCGCCAGCGCCTCATTCCGCCCGGATTTTCCGGCGATCCCCTCTATGTAGGCCTCGGCATCGTTGACAATCTTCTCCTCCATTGTCTTGTCGGGCTTTTCGCCGATGGAAACCGGGTGGGCCGCGCCGATATTGGTGCCGGGCGCCATGGCGCTCACATCCGCCGCCAGGGTGATGATGGCGCCCGCCGAGGCGGCGCGTGCGCCGGACGGCGACACATACACCGCCACCGGCACCGGGCTGGCAAAGATGTCCTTGACGATCTCCCGCATGGCCGTATCCAGACCCCCGGGAGTATCGATTTCGATCAGCAGGAGAGGGTCTCCCTGTCTGGCCGCCTCTTCAAGGTTGCGGCGCAAGAAATTCGCAACCACCGGGGTGATCGGGTCACTGATGCCGACAACGCGTATTTTCCCCTGCCCGGCGGGCAGGAGAGTTGCGCACAGAAGCAGGCACATGATGAGAATGAGGCTGAGACGCATACGCCCTCCCGAATCAGATCCGTTGTGACCTGCGGAAAAGGAAGCCGGGACGAGATCCCCCTGTTTTCGACGAAGATTTGGTCGCCTGCGTTGTCGCGAAAAAAGACACGGCAGGCAGCGCCGGATAGTGGATGAGTGGTTTTCGTGCCATGCATGAAGAATAACAGCGAATCTCGGAAAGTCATGCCCGATCCTTTAGAGTCCCCGGTACAACCAAGCGGGCCGGGATGAATACCCTCCTGCCGGGATGGTACGATTTCCCCTGCAAGGTCCTCGATCCTCCAGGGTACCGGGTGCGCTGCAAGTCAATAAAGATTTCTTGAGGAATTATTCTGCGGATGTATAGTACTGGGGTAATTTAAGAGATCCATTGTAAAAAATACCATAGTGGAGGTACTCATGAAGAAAACGCTTTTATGCACGGTGTTTGTCCTTTCTCTTGCGCTTCTGTCCGGAAGCATTGCGTGCGCGGGAGCAATCCTTGACGGCATTCTGAAGAAGGGTGAGCTCGTAGTGGGGATTTCAGGTGATCAGCCGCCGTTGAATGCCACAACAAAAGAGGGTAGGATCATCGGCCTCGATGCAGATATTGCCAATTCCATTGCATCGAATCTGGATGTGAAAATCAGGTTTTCCAAAATGCCTTTTTCCGAGCTTCTTACGGCGCTGCAGGCCGGAAAAGTGGACATGGTCATTTCCGGCATGACCATGACACCGGAGCGGAATTCCAAGGTGGCCTTCATCGGCCCCTACCTTGTATCGGGCAAGGGGATACTTCTCAAGCATAAGAAAGTTGAGAAGCTGAAAAAAGAAGGGATAAACAGCGAAAAATTCAAGGTGACGACGCTGAGCGGTTCGACAAGCCAGGAAATTGTCAAAGCTGTCGCTCCAAAGGCCTCTCTGATTCTGGCCGGCTCATACGACGAAGCGTTGAATATGCTATCTCGGGATAAAGTTGATATCATGATTGCAGACTATCCGTTCTGCGCGTATATAGCTGCTCGATATCCCGAAAAGGAGCTGGTCGTCGGGGAAACGAAGCTGAGTTACGAACCTTTAGGGATTGCTGTCCAGGAAGATGCCCTGTTCATGAATGCCTTGGATAACTTCATAAAAATGCTGGTCGGATCCGGAGATATCACCTTTCTACAGGACAGGTGGTTTAAAAGCAGGGAGTGGATCAACCAGCTGCCTTGAGACGACCGGCCGGACTCGACGCCGGCGTCGAATCTCATTTTGTGTTGCCGGCGTCCGTTCTCCGGGGCGACAAAGGCGTCCGTCAAGACTGAAGGCACATTCCTCTGTCACTCCGGCCTCAGTGGAAAGCTTATCAACAAACACTGCCCGGAAGTCAGGCTGATGCTCGACGAAGACCGGGCACATCGCCTCGATGTGTGTTGGCGACCGGCGAAGAACGAGGTCGCCGACACGCGCGGCGAAGTGGAGCTGCAGCAGAATCTTTTCTGGGGGCTACACGGCATGACTATTTTGAAAAGGACCCGTGCAAATCCCTGACAAACTAACAGAAGGATTCATGACTCAAGCTGCTCTGAAGCTTGCCGGGTGTCTCGCAATCCTGACCGCTGTTATCACCGCCTGTTTTCTATTTCTCTTGAGCCACCCCCATCAGAACCGCGACTTCAGATTTCATTTTCTGAAGAATGCAGACCCCAATATGTTCAGATGTATCTGCACGACCCCATTGGTCCCATCTGAAAAGAAAACTGCTTTGCCGACTGCTCGCAGCCGGAGATTGATGAATCCCATCAACCGGCGGGCCATCCGATAATCCATATTATGCAATCATCCGACGCAAAAAAGCCGCGCCAGGCCAGTAAATCAGGCCCGTCACGGCTTTTGCATTT
>CAYSPF010000123.1:0-7129 GCA_964432775.1 uncultured Geobacter sp. | reverse complement strand
TTTGTTCACGCCGGCCCTGATCCAATGCCCGGCAAAGCTTCACCACACGCCGAGCAAACTCGAAGGGCCGCTCCGGTAAATCCCGCTTCGGCTGTTCCATTTCACCCCTCTCCATTTCACTCTTCAAAATTCTTCAGAAGTTCAATTTCACTCTTCACTCGTTTACCGCTGTCGAAATCCGAATCACGTCCCGCAGAAGGTTTGATAGCCGTGCTCCGCAGGCTCGGGCGGCAAGCGATAGCGGCCATGTTCGGACGAATCATCATAGGGTCTGGACAAGACATCGAGCAACTGCGCCATTACCGTGTAATCCTTCCCTTCAACGGCGGCTTCCAAAGCTTCTTCCACCCGGTGGTTGCGGGGGATGAAAGCGGGGTTGTGCGCCCGCATGAGCGTGCGGGAGGCTTCAGCGGATTGAGGTTGCCGCGCGAGCCGGTCCTGCCAGCGCCGGTACCATTCCGTAAACGCCGCGTCACGGAACAGGGGCGTATCAGTAAGTGTTTCCGCGGCAAGATCGCGAAACGTGTTGGTGTAATCCGCGTGGCCCTGATGCATGCAGGTGAGAAGGTCTTCCATCAGGGCGCCGTCATCGCCTTCTTCGGTGAACAATCCCAGCTTTGCCCGCATACCGGAGAACCGATAGCGGCGGAATATCTCCGGAAACGATGTGATTGCCTCTTCCGCAAGCCGAAGTGCCTTTTCCTGATCCTCATGCAGCAGCGGCAGGAGCGTTTCGGCAAAACGGGCGAGATTCCACTGCGCGATATTCGGCTGGTTGCCATAGGCGTAGCGGCCGTCAAGGTCAATGGAACTGAATACCGTGGCAGGGTCATACGCATCCATGAACGCGCACGGTCCGTAATCGATGGTTTCTCCGCTGAGCGCCATGTTGTCGGTGTTCATCACCCCGTGGATGAAGCCCGCATGCAGCCACTTCGCCACCAGTGATGCCTGCCGCTCCATTACCGCATTAAGCAGTGCAAGATAAGGGTTATCGGTGGTAACAAGGGCGGGGTAGTGGCGCCGGATGGTGTACTCTGCGAGGGTTCGGATTCCCTCCCGGTCCCTTCGCTCCGCCAGGTATTCAAACGTTCCCCCGCGGATGTGGCTGGCTGCCACGCGGGTGAGGACCGCGCCCGTGAGCGGGGTTTCGCGGAACACCTGCTCGCCGGTGGTCACGACCGCGAGGCTGCGTGTCGTGGGGATACCGAGCGCGTGTAGCGCCTCGCTGATGATGTATTCCCTCAGCATTGGCCCGAGCGCCGCACGCCCGTCGCCACGGCGGGAAAACGGCGTCCGGCCGGAGCCTTTGAGCTGGATGTCGAAGCGTACGCCGCCGGGCGTTATCTGTTCGCCCAGCAGGATGGCCCGCCCATCGCCCAGTTTGGTGAAATGCCCGAACTGATGCCCTGCATAGGCCTGGGCAATCGGCTCCGCGCCTTCCGGAATCCGGTTGCCGGCGAAGATGGCTGCGCCTTCCTCGCCTTCCAGCACGCGCGTATCCAAACCGAGCGACTCGGAGAGCGGACGGTTGAACACCACCATACGTGGCGCACGCACCGGAACCGAGTCCAGTCGTGCATACAGTGACTCCGGCAGACGGGCATAGCTGTTGTCAAAATTCCAGCCCGCGCCGGATTTTCTCGTTGTTTCATGTGATGACATAGGTTTCCTTTGGGCTATTCCGGGAATTCAGGTCATTCGTGCACTTGCGGCAGATATTTCCCGAGCGTCACCGGCTCCGAAGTTCAAGGGACAGCATACGTTATTTCTTATCATATCACTGGTAAGACTCAACAAATTGAACACTCACCACACGTCAGCCCAGAAATCGGGAAGTGGTTACCGATAGATCCTGCAATTTTCTCCGACCAAAAAGGTTGACATATACATTCAATTTATTATATATATTAAACACCAAATATTATACCCTGAAAATTGCGGCGAGACACCCGAAACCTTGCAAATTCATACTTTCATCACCAGGAGGAACATCATGGCCAAATACCTAATCGTGGGCGGCGTTGCAGCCGGCATGTCGGCGGCGACGCGACTCAGACGTCTCGACGAAACTGCGGAGATCATCGTTTTTGAACGGGGTGGTTATGTCTCCTACGCCAATTGCGGTCTCCCCTACTACATCGGCGACACCATAACTGAGCGGGAGCGGCTGCTCGTGCAGACTGCCGAAGGATTCAGGACCCTGTTCAACATCGAGGTGCGCACCCGGAACGAGGTGCTCGCCGTCCGTTCCGAGGCAAAAAGCATACGGGTGAAAGACCTGGAAACGGGCCGCGAATACGATGAATCGTATGACAAACTCCTCCTCACTCCCGGCGGCTCGCCGGTGAAGCCGACAATCCCCGGCTCGGACCATCCGGCGATCCATACCCTCTGGACCATCCCGGATTCGGACCGGATCCGCGCCATGGTGGATGAAGGAAAGGTCAGGACCGCGCTGGTGGTGGGCGCAGGGTTCATCGGCCTGGAGATGGCGGAAAACCTACAGGCACGCGGAATCAGCGTTACGGTGGTGGAGATGGCGAAGCAGGCCATGAACGTCATCGACTACGAAATCGCGGCCATGGTCCACCGCGAGCTGCGCATGCACAAGGTCGGGCTCTACCTTGAAGACGGCGTTGCGGCATTCGAGCCGACGGCCGACGGCGGCGTGGTTGCCCGCCTCACCAGCGGCAGGACCGTTGCCGCAGACCTGGTGCTGCTCTCCATCGGAGTGAAGCCAAACACCGGCTTCCTCGCAGACTCCGGAATCAAGCTCGGCGCTCGGGGCCATATCGAAACGGATGACTACCTGAAGACCAGCCAGGAACACATCTTTGCCGCGGGCGACGCCATCGAGGTGCGGCATCCGCTGACGAACGAGAAAACGGCCATCCCGTTGGCAGGGCCGGCCAACAAGCAGGGACGCATCGCTGCCGACAACATGCACGGCAAAAAGCCGCGCACGTACGGCGGCACCATGGGAACCGCCATCGCCAAGGTGTTCGATCTCACCGTGGGCATGACCGGGGTCTCGGAAAAATTCTGCAAGGCAAAGGGTATCCCGTACGACTCGGTGATAATCCACCCGAACGACTATGCCGGGTACTACCCCGGTGCCATGAAGATGAGCCTGAAGCTGGTCTTCTCCCCCGAGAACCGCCGGGTGCTCGGGGTCCAGGCAACGGGCTACGGCGGCGTGGACAAGCGCATCGACGTGATTGCCACGGCCATCAAGGGGAACATGTCCGTGGACGACCTGGCCGAGATAGAGCACGCCTACGCGCCCCCCTATTCCTCGGCAAAGGATCCGGTCAACATGGCCGGATTCGTTGCCCAGAACATCCTGGACGGGCTGGTCAGGAGCACGACCTGGGAGGATGTCCACAGCGCCGACCAGTCGCAGCTGTTCATGCTCGACGTGCGCACCCCGGCGGAATTCGCCACCGGCGGCATGCCCGGAGCGGTCAATATCCCCTTGGCCGAGTTCCGGGAACGGTTGGACGAGATTCCCCGCGACAAACGGATCATCCTCTACTGCAAGGTGGGGCACATCGCCTACAACGCGGCGCGCATCCTCGAAGCCCGCGGCATAACCAACTACGCCAACCTTTCCGGAGGTTATGAGACGTACCATACTGCCACGGGTCCCCAGGAATCCGTCGCAGAAATGGCATCTGAACACAAAACCGATACAGGGAAGGTGATTGCCATGCACAGAGCCAAAGAGAAAAGCGCGAAGATTGTTGAAGTGAACGCCTGCGGCCTGCAGTGTCCGGGCCCGGTTATGCGGCTCAAGCAGGAGATGGACTCCATCGCCCCGGGCGAGGCGATCGCCATCACGGCAAGCGATCCGGGCTTTTACAGCGATGCGCCTTCCTGGGCCAGGGCGACCGGCAATGTCGTGCGCGACATCAGCGTGGAAAAGGGCATCGTTACCGCGGTTATCGAGAAGGGTGACGACGAACCCGCACCGGCCCCTGCCAGCGGGAACGACAAGACCATCGTCGTTTTTTCCGGAGATCTGGACAAGGCCATAGCCGCTTTCATCATCGCCAACGGCGCCCTGTCCATGGGCCGCAAGGTGACCCTGTTCTTCACCTTCTGGGGGCTGAATGTCCTGCGCAAACCGGAAAAGGTCGGCGGACTCGGCAAAAACCTCATCGAGGCGGCCTTCGGCTGGATGATGCCGCGCGGCAGCGGCAAACTTGCCCTGTCTAATATGAGCATGGGCGGCATGGGCGGGATGTTGATACGCGGCATCATGAAGAACAAGAACGTTCCCGCGCTGGAGGAGATGATGTCCCTGGCAATAAAAGGTGGCGCAAATCTCGTTGCCTGCCAGATGTCCATGGACCTGATGGGCATCCGCAAGGAGGAGCTCATCGACGGCATTCAGGTCGGCGGGGTCGCCTCCTACCTGGAGGCTTCGGAGAAGGCCGACAACAACCTGTTCATCTGAGAACCGACTGACCGAAATCCAGGCAATCCTGCCATAAACCCTGCACCGAGAGCAGATAAAAAGGCCTGCTTGCGAAGCAACATCGCAACAGGCCTTTTTATCTGCACGGCACACTCCTTCCTTAGGTTTCGATGCTTTCGGAGTACGAGAAGATGGGGACACTTCCTATTTCACTCTTCACCCTTCCCTGCGTTGACGGAGAACAGCTCCACCGCCATCCCCTCGATAACCTCCCGCATCTCCACCTCCTCCAGCCATCCCCCGCGAATCGCACCCCTTCCCAACAACGCCCCGAGGATATTCCCGGCAATCGCCCCGGTCGAATCGGAATCCCCGCAGTGATTGACCGCCAGTCGGACACCCCGGGCGAAATTGCCTTTGGCGGCCATGGCGCAATGCAGGGAGATAGCCAGCGCCTCATCACCCACCCAGCCGCCACCGAGCCGCTCTATCGTCTCCGGGCAGGGCTTCTCCTGTAAGCAACTCCGCACCGCCCGGGCAATAATGGACGCCAGGACGCCCTTCTCACACTCGGGCCGTTCCACGAGAATCAACATGGACTCGGAAATCGATTCATCAAGGGTCCTGCCGGATACGAGGAAGAAAACAAGCGAGGCAAAAAATCCGGCAGGTAGGTAGCCCAGTTGGTGACCGTGGGTGATGGCGGCGGCAGCGCAGCCAAGCTCGAAGGCCATCTCCCCCCTTGTCCGGTCATCTCCACCATCCGGCACCGCTCGACAGAACAGGCCCACCGGGGCAACCCGCATCACCCCGCCGCACCCCTTGCTGGTGTTGACCGGATGGAGAACCGTTCCCATCTTTCCCGCAATGAGCGCCGACAGGCAGGTGCTTCCCGGCGCCCGGCGCTGGTGGAGGTCCTGAACCTTCAGCAGTTCGCCATCCAGATCGTCGCGAAAGCTCAGGTCATGGGATGTCTCCCCTTGGGTATGGAGCCAACGGAGGTACGCCCGATAGACGGATGCCGGGTAATCGGGCGCAGCCCCGGTCCGGCGACTGCTCCGAAACTCTCTCAGGAGCCCTTCGGCGGTAAAGAGGGTCATCTGGGTATCGTCAGTTATGGCGCCGCCCCCTCCAGCGGTCTCGGCAAAGACCCGTATACCGTCCTGCCCGAACTTTTTTCTGATCTCGATCATTGAAAGAAATTCTACCGGCCGGCCGAGGGCGTCGCCCACAGCCCCTCCAAAGAGACAACCGGTGAATTTGTCGGCTGTTTCGTTATCGCTCATGACTTGCACCTTCGCACATACGCCTCCTGCTCTCGTGTTTGAATAGCCCCCGGCCGGGCACCCCGTACCCGCCTGATTGCCTCCCGCGAGTCCATGCCGATCTCCACCAGCAAGATAGCCTGTTGTATCCCCTATCATAAAGCATATACCGGAATACGTCACAAACCTGTTTTCTCTTTACGGAATTTTTTGCCGGTTCTTGCGCGGATTTCGCGGAAGCGACTGACAGCAACTCCCTTGAGTTTAACCGTACGGATCAAAAATTTCCATCCTTCCCTTGTTCCGTCACTTGTTTTCCGCACGGCAAAACATTCTTGACGGAACTTGGCAGGGGACTATAGTTTATCCCTGCATGAACAACAAGTTTGCCATGAAAGAGGGTCGAGCGATGAAGAAACCACCTATCACCACGGAAACCGGCAGATACTTCCTGACCGACCGGATCAGGGAAGAGGTCAACTTCCGGGAAACACTGCAATCCCGAGGACTTCGACCTCCGCCTGCCCAGAAACCCGCGCCGCCGGGCAGCAGGATACTCCCGTTACCGAACCGGGAAACATGGACAATCCCTTTCTGCAATCTGGAAACAGCCATTGCGGAGCGCCGGAGCCATCGAAATTTCACCTCGGAGGCGCTTTCATTGGATGAATTGGCCTTTCTCCTCTGGGCGACCCAAGGCGTCCGAAGCGTTTGCCACGAAGCGGCTGTCCTGCGAACGGTTCCTTCCGCCGGATGTCGCCACTCCTTTGAGACCTATCTGGCCGTGCTGAGGGTTGAAGGCCTTGAGCGCGGCATGTACCGCTATCTTCCCCTTGACCACTCCATTGTGCACGTATGCGACATGGAGAACCTGCCGGCACGCCTCACCGCCGCAACGCACGGTCAAGACTTCGCGGGACAATCAGCCGTCACCTTCATCTGGGCTGCACTGCCGGAACGAACCGAATGGCGCTATGCGGAAGCGTCCTACAAGGTAATTGCACTGGATGGCGGCCATGTCTGCCAGAATCTCTACCTGGCATGTGAAGCGATTGGGGCCGGCACCTGCGCCATTGCGGCCTACAACCAGACACTGGTCGATGCACTGCTGGGAGTGGATGGCTACGACGAATTCGCCATGTACCTTGCGCCGGTGGGGAAGATAGCTAAGGAGTCATGAAAGCCAAATCGGCCCGATTTCTTTTATGCCCTCTATGCCCCCTGATTTCCTCTTGACACGAAATAGTGGACATGCTAAAAAAGCGAACTCGGGACAACGAAGTACGAGGGTTAACAACCGTGTTGTCCTGATAAATAGCCCGGAATATCAGTAGTAGCGATAATTTAGGGAGCTTCACCCCATTCCCCAGTAGCTCAGTCGGTAGAGCAGGTGGCTGTTAACCACCTTGTCCGTGGTTCGAGTCCGCGCTGGGGAGCCATA
>CAYSPF010000122.1:4104-7136 GCA_964432775.1 uncultured Geobacter sp. | reverse complement strand
GGCCCTCCGGGCCCAGCTTGGCAGCTCAACCGGCCGCTTTCACCATGTGGGTCAGCTTGATTTTCTGTTTCGTCATGATTGGTTTCCGTAGGGGCAAACCTTGTGTTTGCCCGTCTTTGTTTGCCCGTCTTTGTCTGCCCCGGTCTTTGTTTGCCGTCCGGGTTGTCCGTGAATGTGAGCGATCACAAGGATCGCCCCTACTTCGTCCCGTTGAGATAGGCCCGCGGCACCCGTTTGCTGATGCCGCAGAATATCTCGTAGGGGATGGTGCCGGCACGTTCTGCAAGCTCCTCGGCCCGGATGCGGTTTCCCGCCCCGTCGCTTCCCAGGAGGGTCACCTGATCCCCCACGGCCACCTCGGGGATGTCGGTCACGTCCAGCATGATCCAGTCCATGCAGACCGTGCCCGCCACCCTGGCGAGCATTCCCCTGACTAGTGCGTCTCCGCGGTTGGTGAGCGCCCGGCAGTAGCCGTCCGCGTACCCGACCGGCACGCTGGCAACCAGCGTTTTCCGGCCGGTGACGAAGGTACGCGCGTAACTGACGCTCTTCCCCGGTTCAATCCATTTCAGCATGGCGATGCGGCTGGTGAGGCGCATCACCGGCTTCAGGTCCATCTTCCCTTCGAAGTCGGAGGAGGGGAGTGCCCCGTAAAGGGCGATGCCGGGTCGCACCAGGTTGCAGAAGGGAAGGTCCAGGCTAAAGGCGGCGGCGCTGTTGGAAAGGTGAATATAGCGGGGCGAGAACCCTTCCCGGCGGGCGGTTTCCAGGACACCGGAGAAGATTTCGCTCTGGATCTCCGTGAAGCGTCTACCGTCGTCGTCCAGTTCGTCGGCAGAGGCGAAATGGGAGATGAGCCCCTCCATCTCCAGGTTTCTGAGGCCTTTCAGTTCTGCCAGGAAGCGGGGCGCATCCAGGTGATGGATACCGAGCCGTCCCATTCCGGTGTCCACCTTGAGGTGGATCCGCGCCTTGCGAAAGAGTTTTCCGGCCGCCGCGTCCAGTGCCCGGGCCTGCTCCAGGTTGAAGACCACCGTGGAAAGGCCGTAACCGATGCATTTCCGCTCTTGGCCGGGATAGATCCCGCCGAGGAGGAGGACCGGCCGGTCGATGCCCGCCTTGCGGAGCTGGATTCCCTCGGCGAGAAAGGCGACGCCGAAGGCGGTGACGTCAAGGAGCTCCAGTTCACGGGACACGTCCATGAATCCGTGACCGTAGGCATCCGCCTTGACGACCGCGAGAATCCCGCAGGTTTCGGGGATGCTCTGTCTGACCTGAAAATAGTTGTGACGCAGTGCTGCGAGGTCGATCTCCGCAAGGGTCGGTCTGCTGTCCATTGCTGCTCCGGCGAGAGGTGAAAATCTCCTGTCCGGAGTACCCGGATGGAAAATAAATAAGTACCATGTATCACCTGTCCTGTAAAGGCGAAAGCCGGAAAAGTCATTGACTTCCCTGGACAATTCCTTTACGTTGACAGCGTATCAGCCAGCTGGGGGAGTTCCAAAGAACTGAGATTCGCACGGCGAAGACCCTTTGAACCTGATCCGGTTTGCACCGGCGGAGGAAAGCGGCAGCAACGACCCAGAGAGAAACTTTCGGGAAGCCGTGGCCTGGTGCCGCGGCTTTTTTTTATCAGGGGCGCTGCTTGCCGCGCCCGGAAAAGTGAAGGACACCATAGCGTAGGAAGCAATGATGAAAGGCCTTTATCTCATAACCGACCACCACGATCGGCTCCTGGAACGGGTGGAGAGTGCACTCTCCGGCGGGGTCGCCTGTCTTCAGTACCGGAACAAGACCACGGACCAAGCGGCGCGCCGCGAAGAGGGACGGGAGTTGCAGATCCTCTGTGTCCGCCGTGGCATTCCGTTCATCGTCAATGATGATCTCGCCCTTGCCGCCGAACTCCGTGCCGACGGTGTCCACCTGGGCCAGGAGGACGGCAGTGTCGCTGAGGCGCGCCGGGTCCTCGGGCCGGACGCGATCGTCGGCATTTCCACCCACTCCGTGGAGGAGGCCTTGCGGGCCGAAGCCGAGGGTGCGGACTATATCGGTTTCGGCGCCATGTATCCCACGGAGAGCAAGGATGTGCGGTATCTCCCCGGCCCGGGAGTCCTTGCCGAGGTGCGAAAGCATGTGCGCATCCCCATGGTTGCCATCGGCGGCATCACCCGGGACAACGCCTCCTGGGTCATCGACGCCGGAGCCGACGCCATCGCCGTTATCTCGACAGTGCTGTCGAGCCCGGAACCGGGCCTGGCTGCCGCCGAACTGGCCCTCCTCTTCAACCGGCGGCTTCCTTTTCCACGGGGTTCGGTCCTCACCGTGGCCGGGAGCGATTCCTGCGGCGGCGCCGGGATCCAGGCGGATATAAAGACCATCACCCTTCTGGGAGGGTACGCGGCGGCGATCCTGACGGCCCTTACGGCCCAGAATACCCTGGGGGTCACTGCCATCCACGGGGTTCCGGCCCCTTTCGTTGCGCAGCAGCTCGATGCGGTCTTCAGCGATATTCCGATCAATGTGGTGAAGACCGGCATGCTCTTTTCGGCCCCGATCATCGAGGTCCTGGCGGAGAAACTTGCCCTGTACGACAAGAAGATCCTGGTGCTGGACCCGGTGATGATCGCCAAGGGGGGAAGCAGCCTGGTTGATGACCCCGCGGTAGAGGCCCTTGTGGAACTGCTTCTTCCGGGGGCCTACCTTGTCACACCGAACATTCCCGAAGCGGAACGGCTGACCGGTCTGCCGATCCGTGACGAAAGTTCCCAAGAGGAGGCATGCCGGAGGCTCCGCGCCTTGGGCGCGCGGAACGTGCTCCTCAAGGGCGGCCATATGTCGGGGCCGGAGGCAACGGATCTCCTCTTCGACGGCGTCACCTTCCGTCGCTTCACCACCACCCGTATCGACACCCCCAACACCCACGGCACCGGATGCAGCACCGCGTCGGCCATCGCCGCCTTTCTTGCCGGCGGGGAGCCGCTGCCGGTCGCCGTCACCCGGGCAAAGGAATTCATCACCACCGCCATCAGGCT
>CAYSPF010000122.1:0-4004 GCA_964432775.1 uncultured Geobacter sp. | reverse complement strand
ACCATGACCCAATTAGAATCCGCCCGCAGGGACGTTATCACCGACGAAATGGCCGAGGCGGCCCGCGCCGAAGGGGTCTCCCCCGAATTCATCCGCGCCGGCATCGCCGCGGGAACCATCGTCGTCTGCCACAACAGAAAGCACGCCAACGGCCGTGCCCTGGCGGTCGGCGCAGGGCTCCGCACCAAGGTGAACGCCAATATCGGCTCATCCTCCGACGACACGGATATGGAAAAGGAGTTGGAAAAGGCTCGGGTTGCGGTGGCCTGCGGCGCAGACGCCCTCATGGATCTTTCCACCGGCGGCCCGGTGGACGAGATCCGCCGCGCCGTCATAGCCGAGACCGACGCCTGCATCGGCAGCGTTCCGCTCTACCAGGCGGCTCTGGACACGGTGCGGGTCCGGAAGAAAGCCATCGTTGACATGACCGTTGACGATATCTTCGCCGGTGTCGTCAAGCACGCCGACGACGGTGTGGACTTCATCACCGTCCACTGCGGAGTCATACGAAGCACTGTTGAGCGGATGCGCAACGAAGGGCGGATCATGGACGTGGTTTCCCGCGGCGGGGCCTTCACCATCGAGTGGATGGCCTACAACAAGCGGGAAAATCCCCTGTACGAGGAATTCGATCGGCTTCTGGAGATCACCCGGGAATACGACATGGTGCTTTCCCTTGGCGACGGGTTCCGGCCCGGTTGCCTGGCGGACGCCACCGACCGCGCCCAGATCCACGAGTTGATCATCCTCGGCGAGCTGACCCAGCGGGCCCAGGCCGCGGGGATCCAGGTGATGATAGAAGGCCCGGGCCACGTGCCCCTCAACCAGATCCAGGCAAACATCCTGCTGCAGAAACGGCTCTGCCACGGCGCGCCCTTCTATGTCCTCGGCCCGCTGGTGACCGATATCGCCCCCGGCTACGACCATATCACCTGTGCCATCGGCGGCGCCATCGCCGCGGCGGCGGGAGCGGATTTCCTCTGCTACGTGACGCCCAGCGAGCACCTGCGGCTGCCGGACGTGAACGACGTGCGCGAAGGGGTAATCGCTTCCCGTATCGCAGCCCATGCCGCCGACATCGCCAAGGGGGTTCCCGGCGCCATGGATCGGGATATCCGCATGGCCCGCTGTCGCAAGAAGCTGGACTGGGAAGGGCAATTCGCCCTTGCACTCGACCCGGAACGGGCACGGCGGCTCCGCGCTGAGTCGGGCGTGGCAGACCACGGCGCCTGCACCATGTGCGGTGAATTCTGCGCCTACAAGGTCATGGACAGCGCCATGGAGAAGGAAGGGAAGAGTACGGGCACGGAATGAGATTCCGGGGAAGGCGGGCAAGGGCCTTGACCTGCCAACGAATTTGTAGAAACGTCCCGCTGCGCCCCCTTGGCTCAGAGGGCAGAGTAATTGGGCTTCAATAGTGAAATAAAGGCCGTAACTGTCGAAGTTGCGGCCTTTTTGCTGTGTGCGCCGGGCATGGCGCGTAGCGCCTTGACTGGCGCTGCGGTGCGGCCCCTGTGAGCTTACCTGGTCTGTTTGCACCTACTTCATCTTAAACCAGAGTGCCCGGTCCGGTATGATGTCTTCGTAGGCGGCGCCGTGGCCTGTTAACGGATTGACATAGGCCCGATAACCGATGGTCACCGGATCGGTAAGGAGAATACCGGAAGCAGGTCCACCCTCGGCAGTGGGTTCCGGCACAACGATCCAGGGTTTTTTGTCCGGATCCACCGGGGCCTGGCGAAGTACCCTGACTGCATAGAGGTATTTTGCGTGTGGGTTGCTCCGGGGGAGGTAATTGTATGCGCTGTCGGTAAAATGATTCGTTCCGTAGAGTGGATCCTTGCTGTCCTTGCTGGCCATGCCGGTTATTCCGCACCATACGGGGTTATTGAATCCGAAAATGTAATCAAACGGAGATGTGGGATCCAGGATTCTTTCACTGTAAACGCTGAAATTCGAATAGGTGGCCAGGCCGGTCGCGGCATGGTTCACGCCATAGACGATCACCATGTCGTCTGTGCCTAACGTGAAGTTGGTTGCCGCGCCCCCCGAAGAGGTTCGCAGATAGGGGGTATCGGAAGCTTCCCCGGCAACGAATTTGTGATAGTCCGGCGAATTCGGGTCGTTGTTCACCAGTATGTCCCTGGACTCGGCAAACCATCTGATTGATTCAAACGGCTTGCGCTGGAGGGCGGAAGTATTCTCAATGATGGCCTTTTTGAGATCTTCCAGACTGTCAGCCAGGGTTTTTGTTACGCCTTTATCATCGACATAGGGAGGAACAAGGTCTATCTCGGCCGTCGCTTTCCGGTTTGCCATGGGCGGGGTGCCATACGGTTTCAGAGGGTTCGGAGCGGAGTCAGGCGTAACCCGGAAGACCCGCGCATACCGGTCGTTGTTGTTATAGTCGTTTAACGCCTGCGGATCGTACACGTTGGCGACACGAACCAGTATCAGGAACGAGTCGTTGTGAGTGATGTCGTTGACCCCCATGTTGAGCAGCTGGGAAGGGATTATGTATGTGTTGATCATCGATTCGGGGTAACCGGCCGCCTTGGCCTGGGCCACAATGCGGTCATTGACCCCCTGGTCGGCCGTAAAGATCACGATGGTGTTTTTCCGGAAGGGGCTGCCCCCTCCCTCGACCTTGATCTGAGTGTTGTTAAGCGGATCTCCCAGTGCGGCAAAAATCCAGTCGCCTTTGGATATTTTCTTGCCGGCAAGCCGTGTCCAGAGGAAGGGGGTGAAGCTGAAGTAATCGCCAAGAGGCGGCGTCGGTCCCACGTAGACGATTGCCTCGTAAGGCTGGAGCCGGAAAATCCCCATCGACTTTTCTGTCGGATCTTCTTCCATGCCTTGATATTTGGGGATCTGCAGCCGTTTATAGGGTTGTCCGGCGTTATTGCCCGCGGCCGAATCAATTACCTGTTGTTTGACATAATAGGCCGGATCAATCAGACGCGCGGATCCCTCGTTCACGGCATATCCTATGGAATTGAGCGCCGCAACAAACTTGTCGGCCCTGGTATCCACGGTGACGTTCTCCGAATTGTCGCTACAGGCAACGACCTGCAGCAATGTCATGGACACCAGACTGAATAATAGTGCAGCCCGTAACCGCATGCATAATGCATACTTCATGAGACCCTCCTATCGGTTGTTATTACTTTCGTGGCGATAGAAACAAACAGTCGAACGCCGGACATCACACAACACGTAAAACGACGACATATTCTTCCAAGGTAACGGGAATGAGCTCCACTATGTATCCACCGGCGCGTAAAGGCAGGACTACGGTGTCAGGGCAGGACTACGGTGTCAGGTCTCCTCCCGTGACATTGTCATAGGTGGAGACCCGGCACTCTCTCTCTATGTCCCATGTCAAGGGTTGATCCCCTCGGTGTCACTTACCCTTTGCGGAATGAATCCCCCAAACGCTGCAACCCTTCAGAACAATCCAGCTTGGGAACACGGATTTCTATCAGAACCAGCTTGTCGGGATTCTGCTCTGCCGTAGCCAGAGCACGATGCAGTTCCCCTTCTGTGCATACGCGCAGGCCGATCCCCTTGTCTTCGGTGCTGAACACCGCTGGAATGCCGGCATAGCGCCACATCTGGATATCGTTGTACGGGCCGTCCTCATGGAGCATCCGCTCCACCAGATACCCATCGTTATTGATAACCAGAATGACTGCCGGACAGTTACAGCGCAGCATGGTGGAAACCTCCTGGACGGTCATCTGGAAAGCGCCGTCGCCGGTCAGCACCACGGGCCGTTTCCGGGGCCGGGCCAGAAAAACACCCAGGGCCGCCGGTGTGCAGAAGCCGATGGATGAATAATATGCCTGGACAACGAAATTTTCCGGCTCCTGCAGATTAAACTCCGGCGCGGCGCAAAAGGAGTCGCCCGGCTCCGCCAGCAGGATCATCCGGTCATCCATGAAGCCTCGCAATGCCTCATACACGCGGAGCGCGGTAAGAGGAGCCGCTTCATCCGGCACAAA
>CAYSPF010000121.1:0-7317 GCA_964432775.1 uncultured Geobacter sp. | reverse complement strand
AACCCTACCCGCAAGGACGGTACCCGGCTTCACCAGCCGCATCCTGGCGATGGCGCCGTTGTCAACCACCCAGACAAAGGTCAGCTGCCCCCGCTCCACAAGAGCGGTTTTCGGCGCCGTCACTCCCCGCTTTTCTCCCACCGAAAACAGCGCCCGGCCGAAGCTTCCCGACCTGCCCACCGTTGACGGGATATCCAGCTTGACCGTGAAGGTCCGGCTAAGGGGATCCACCTTCGGCACTATCTCCACCACCCTGCCAACAGCGCCGGGCGGTACACCGTCAAGGGAAACCGGAACGGAGACGCCCATGGCAGCCTTTCCCTGCAGTGACTCGGGAACCGCAACCTCGAGACGGTAGCGCCCCTCCTCTTCAACGGTCATCAGCGGCATGCCGGGAAAGACCGTGGCGCCCGCATCAACTGATTTCGCCGTGACAACGCCGCTGACCGGAGCGACGATCCGGGTGTAGCCGGCAACCGCCGAAGCGGCCCGCGCCGTCTCCCGCGCCCGTGCCAGCCCCTGGTTTGCCACATCCCGCTCGGCCCGACGGGTGTCCAGTTCCTGGCGGGTAACGGCCTGCTCTTCATAGAGTTTGCTGAATCTTTCAAAGGTCACGTCTGCCAGCTTCTTGCGGGCCATGGCCTCTTCCACGGCATGGGCGGCACCCGTGGCCCCGGCGGTGCTTTCAAGGGCTTCGAGTGTGACCAGCAGGCTGCCGCGCCGGACGCGGTCACCTTCTTTTGCCTGTATGCCGGAAACGGTTCCGGAGATGCGGGCCGAGAGTTGCGCCGTGGTACGCGCCCGTACCGTCCCCGTCGCCTCGAACCGTTCAGGAATGGAAACGGACGAGATTTTTTCCAGGGTCAGTCCCGTGACCACGGGATGTGCCGCCTTCTCCTCTTTCTCCCTGTCAGAGCAACCGGCAAGGCTCATCACCAGCACTATCGCAAGGAGGAAGAGATACCTCTGTGAAGCAAATTTCCATACATAACTCTTCCCCCTCTCTTGACGGGAGGGGGTTCGGGGGTGGGTGAAGGAACAATCAACGGAGATCCGGCCAACCTCCTCCCCACCCTGACCCTCCCCCACCAGGGGAGAGGGAATGAAGTGGAAATTATGCAGGATACTGGACACTATCCTCATTTCATGACCTCCTGAAGAAAAATTCCCGCATTGAACCAGACCCGCGCAGTGGCCAGCGCATAACCGGTTTCATTCTCCACCACGGAGGACCTGGCCCGGTTCAGGGCGGTCTGGGCGTCCAGCACCTCCACCAGGGTGGCGAGGGAATTGGCGAAACGTTTCGTGATGAGTCGCACCCCTTCCTCCGCATCCAGAAAGGAGGCGCGGGCCACGGCCAGTCTCTTTTCCGCCTCTTCCCTGCGCAGAAGGCTCTCCCGGACCTGGAAAGCAGCCTCCCTGGTCTTCTGCTCCAGGTTTTCACGGGCGGAACTCTCCAGTGCCTTGACGCGGGCGCGCTCGTCACCACGGCGAAAGCCGTCGAACAATTCCCAGCGGAGATTCGCCCCTGCTATCCAGGCGTCGTTGTCCCGCCCGAAGGGAAGGTCACGGTCGTTCATCTGGTATGTCGCGCCAGCGTACAGCGTCGGCAGAAATGCGCTTCCCGCCATTTTCACCCCCACATGGGCCTTTTCCACCGCCTTCTCCATCTCCTTCAGATCCGTGCGATGTGCACGGGCGATCGCCGGGAGGTCTTCACTCTTCCGCCCGAGGGGCGGCACGGCCACCGGCTCGCTGATGTCGAGACTCTCCCCGGTCTCCGCCCCGGTGGCCAGGGCCAGCTTCATCCCTGCCAGAACGACATTGTTTTGTGCGGTGATATGTTGTTGCTCCATCTCCGCCAGAAAGGTTGCGGCCCGCAGCTCGTCGGATCTCAGGCCCATCCCGGCCTCGTTTCGCACCCGCGCCAGCCTGCGGTGCTCGTGTGCGTCAAGGACGGCCTTCTCCGCCATGGCACGCATTGCCCGTGCCCTCTGTACCTCCACATACGAGGTGAATACCGAGAAGGCAATCTCCTCCCTGTGCCGATCCAGGACAATGTCTTGTTCTTCCGCTTCTTTCACCGCCATATCCATCCCATGCACGATGCCCATGTCAAAGATCGGTTGCTCCAGGGAAAAGGCGGTCCGGAAGTCGCCGGATGAAGAAGGATGGTTCAGGTTGTTGATGAGGAAGTCGTTTGCGGTGAAGCGTCCCTGGTCCAGCTTCATCATGAAGACACGGGTCGGGGCATTGGAAGCGGAGAAATTTTCATCGAGGAAAATATGGGGCAGGAAGCGGCTGCGGCTGACGGCGACGCCATACTCCGCCGCCTTTTTCCGGTACTGTGCCGACTTGACCAGGTTGTTCCGCTCCAGGGAGAGGCGTATCGCTTCCTTGAGGGTCACGGCGCCCTCCCCGGCGCAGAGCAGGGACGGAAAGAACAGCAGTATCGTCGTGCAAAGACACCAGACTCTCACTGGGCACCTCCGGGGACTGGGCGAAGAGATGGGAGTTGGAAGGAGGGTTTAGCCTGAGTGTTTCATTCTCCCAGCCTTTTGTCGGGAATCAGATAGTTTTTCACATAATCCGTCACGGCGTCTTCCAGAGTTGAGCATGTTCCGGCGTAGCCGGCCGCGCGGATCTTCGCCATGTCGGCGCAGGTATAGTACTGGTATTTCTGCCGGATAGCCTCCGGCATGTCGATATATCTGACATTCACCGGCCTTTCCAGCGCATTGAAAATGGCTGTTGCAAGGGCGTTCCAGGTGCGGGCCGTGCCGCCGCCGATATTAAAGATACCGTTGATGTCGCTCCTGTCCAGCAGAAACAGGGTCATGTCCACCGCGTCCTTCACAAAGATGAAATCGCGCATCTGCTCACCGTCGGCATACTCCGGGCGGCAGGATTTGAAGAGGACCATTTCGCCGGTAGCGGCAATCTGCTCATAGGCCTTCAACACCACGGATCTCATGTCACCCTTGTGGTATTCGTTGGGACCGAAGACGTTGAAGTACTTCATCCCGGCAATCCTGTCCGCCATGCCGTTGCGCAGCGCCCACAGGTCGAAGAGCTGCTTGGAATATCCGTACATGTTCAGGGGGGTGAGAAGATGTAGAGAGGACTCGTCGTCGCGGAAGCCTCGGCTTCCGTCTCCGTAGGTGGCTGCGCTGGAGGCATAGACAAAGCGCGCCCCGACGTTCAGGGCAAACAGGGCCATGCGCTTCGAATACTCGAAATTATTACGCACCAGGTAGCTGGCATCCTGTTCGGTGGTGGACGAGCATGCGCCCAGATGGATCACGGCCTCTATCTTTTTTCCTTTCATGGAGAGGCGCGAGGAAAGCCTTCCGTCCCCTATCATCTCCAGGAAATCATCCTTCTCGCAATAGTCCGTGAAACGAAGGGGCACAAGATTCTTCCACTTGTTTCCCGTTCCCAGGTGGTCGACAACCAGGATGTCGTCCCTTCCCAGCTGATTCAGTTTCCAGATGACAGCGCTGCCGATGAGACCGGCGCCACCGGTTATGATGATCATAGAACCTCCTGTTGTCCGTTCGAGCGGTCGTCGAAACACACCTAAAAAGTAAAGAACGCAAGCCCCCCTGTCAATTTAAAAAGTTGACCGGCCTCCCGGGTCGGCACAGGGACTCTTAACCGTGACAGGGGAAGTCCCCCGGAAAATGGGTTGACAGGGAAGTCGACGGGCTTTAGACTTGCCCGACTCCGGAGGTAGCACTACTTGATAAACAAGGAAAAGTGGAAGAAGCGGATACGGGAGATCCTCTCCCTGGACAGCCATCCTGGCCATATTTCAGCAGGCTTCGCGGTGGGTGTCTTCATCAGCTTCACCCCCTTCTTCGGCATCCACACACCGTTGGCCCTTGCGGCAGCCTTTCTGCTGCGGGTGAACAAGATTACCTGCATTACCGGCGCATGGGTCAACACCCCGCTGACCGTGTTCCCCGTCCTGCTCGCCAGCTATCAACTCGGTGAACACATCCTCGGCGGCACTCCCCAGAAACTGGTTCTCAAGGATCTGACCTTCGAGTTCGGCATCGAACTCCTGAAGAGCCACGGCATGCCGCTCCTGATCGGATGTTCACTCATCGGCTTTGCAGCAGCCCTCGTTTCCTATGCCCTTCTCTACTACCTCATCGTCAGATTCCGACGCCGGGACGAAACCCTCGGACATCTCACCGAAGAAATGGAAGAAACCGGGGAGGAACTGGAATAGCCATATGACCCGCACATGACCTGTCAGGGGCAGGCGTGGCGCCGGTCCGGAGCGACTGGTATGAATTGTGGAATTATTTGCCCAGGATCGGGCTCAGCGTCTGGTAGGTGATGTAGGAGACCGCCGCGGAGGCGGGAATGGTCAACACCCAGGCCCAGACGATGCGGTAGGCGATCTGCCAGTTCACGGCGGAAAGCCGTTTTGAGAGGCCGACCCCGAGGATGGACGAGGTGATGACGTGGGTGGTACTGGTAGGCATACCCATGGCAGACGCTCCCAGGATGACTCCGGCCGAGGCGGTCTCGACGCAGAATCCGTGCACCGGTTGCAGCTTGACGAAATCGTGCCCCACGGTCTTGATGATTCGCCAGCCGCCGACGGCGGTGCCGAAGGCCATGGCAACGGCGCAGGTAATCATGACCCACGGCGGAACATGGAATGTCGACATATACCCGTAGCTCACCAGCGCCAGTGTGATGACGCCCATTGATTTCTGGGCATCCGCGGTACCGTGGGAAAAGGCCATGACAGCGGCGGATAAAACCTGAAGCTTTCTGAACGTCTTGTTCAATCCGTAGGGGGACTTGTTCCGGAAGGTCCACATCATGATCACCATGAAGGTAAATCCGGTAACGATACCGATGAGGGGAGAGAACACCAGCGCAAGGATAATCTTTTTCAGGCCCGCCCAGTGGAGTGCGGAGACGCCCGCGTGGGCGATGACGGCCCCCGCAATGCCGCCGATTATCGCGTGGGAAGAAGAGGACGGGAGACCGTAGTACCAGGTAATCAGGTCCCAGATAATCGCGCCGAAGATCCCTGCCAGAACCACCATCTGGGTGACGTTTGAGGGGTCCACGATTCCCTTGCCGATGGTGGCGGCCACCTTGGTGGAAATCATCGCGCCGACGAAGTTGAGGACGGCCGCCATAAGTATTGCCGACCTGACGGAGAGGGCGCGGGTGGAGATACAGGTGGCAATTGCGTTGGCGGTGTCGTGGAAGCCGTTGATAAAGTCGAAGATCAGCGCCGCTGCAATGACGAGAAAAAGAAGAAGCAGAGTTGCATCAAGCATTTTTCAGGACCACGCTTTCCAGAATATTCACCGCATCCTCGCACTTGTCGCAGGCCTTTTCCAGGGTCTCGTAGATTTCCTTCCACTTGATGAGCTGGATGGGATCCTTCTCCTCGTCGAACAGGCGGCTGATGGCCTCGCGGCAGACCCGATCCGCCTCGTTCTCCAGTGAATTAACCTCAACGCAGTACCGGTTGATCTGCTCCAGGTTCCCTCCCAGGAGCGATACCGCCCCCTCCAGGGACTGGCAGGACTTGAGGATGAGGAAGGCCATTTCCTGGGCCGCGGGAGTGGGCTGGTCCACGTTGTACATGACGAAGCGCTGTGCCAGGGAATCGATCAGATCGAGGATGTCGTCCAGGGCGCCGGACAGGGCATAGATATCCTCACGGTCCAATGGGGTGACGAAGCTCTTGTTCAGCTTTTTCACGATATCATGGGTCAGGATGTCGCCGTTGTGCTCGATTTGCTTGATCTGCTTCTGGCTCGCCACCGGGTCGCTGTAGTCGTCGAGCATTTCCTTGAAAAGACGCGCCCCTTCCACGATATTCCGCGCCATATCCTTAAACAAAACGAAAAATTTTTCTTCCTTGGGTATCAGCCCGAACATGGTTCCTCCAGAACCCGGCCAACAGGCCGGGCCTTAATAAAATCGACTACAAATAGCATATTTTTGTCGATCATCCTATAAAAATGTTGCATCCGTGTGACGACATGCATGACGAATCCATTTCCGCTTGATCTCCCCACCCTGTTCCAGTATTGTCGCGAAGCGGTCACGGGCTACCGGTTTTCCCGGTGATGCGGAGACACGGAGGCGGCGCGGCAGCGGACACCGAATCCTTTGAATCAGACTTTCGCGGGAGATTGCATGACAGGTTTTGACGCAGTAATTCTCGGTATTGTTGAAGGCCTGACGGAATTCCTGCCGGTATCCTCCACCGGGCATCTTATCCTCGCTTCGGAGCTCCTCGGCCTGCCCCAGACCGACGCGCACAAAGTATTCGAAGTGGCAATCCAGCTGGGCGCGATCCTGGCGGTTGCGTGCCTCTATTGGCGCAGGCTCACGGTCCGATCGGACCTGCTTCTGAAGCTTGCGGTCGGCTTCCTCCCCACCGGCGTCATCGGATTTACTCTCTACAGGATGGTCAAACACCTCTTCAACTCCTCCGTGGTCAGCGTCTCGCTCATTGTCGGCGGTATCGCCTTCTTCGTCGTGGAGCGCTACATGAAGAACCATCGTCCGGTGGTCCATGACGTTACCGACGTCTCCTACCGCACCGCCTTCACCATCGGGCTGGTGCAGTGCGTATCAATGATCCCGGGCGTGTCCCGTTCCGGCGCCACCATCATCGGCGGCCTGCTGTGCCGCATGGACCGCACCGCTGCCGCCGAGTTTTCCTTCCTGCTGGCTCTCCCCACCATGCTCGCCGCCACCTGCTACGATGTCTACAAAAATGCGGCCGCTTTCCGGGGAAGCGACTGGGGCAGCCTTCTGATCGGATTCGTCGTATCGTTTCTTTTCTCCATCGTCGGTATCAAGGTCCTGGTGCGCTTCGTCAGCAACCACACCTTCATCCCCTTCGGCGTGTACCGCATCATCGCCGGAGCGCTTTTTCTTCTTCTCGTGGTCAAATAGCCGCGACTGCCCGCAAATCACCCATCGGCAAACCATTCTTCCGCATTATCATCTTCTCATCAACTGCATTCCGTGATACATGTCGTTTCAGTCATAAATATTTCTCATGGAATACTTCTTTCAATAAGACAGCTGTTTTCCATGTGCCCGGAGGCAAAGCATGGGTGGAGGGATTAAACACTGGCCGAAGGACGAACGCCCGCGGGAGAAGCTGCTGAAACAGGGGGCGGAGGCCCTGAGCGAGGCGGAACTGCTGGCCCTCGTCATCCGCACCGGCAATCCTTCCACCAGACAGAGCGCCGTCGATATCGGCAGGCTGATGCTCCAGGAATTCGGCAGCCTCCGGAATCTGGCAGGCGCGACCGC
>CAYSPF010000120.1:0-7348 GCA_964432775.1 uncultured Geobacter sp. | reverse complement strand
AGGCTGGTAATGGGACTGTTCGACCAATAGACGTTATATGCCAGGGTGTCTGTGGTGTTGTTGGCATGAATCTTCGTTTCGGACGCTGCGTACTGGGTGGGTGGTGTGACGGCAGACCAAGTGAGATACGCCTTCTGGTTTCCGTTTTGAGCTGAGACTTTGTACGGCGCTCCCATCATCGCCTGTGTCGTCATGTTCTTGAACGTGATCGACAGAACCTCTTTCCTCGGCACCGCCGACAGGAGCTTGCTGGCCGGGCCTTCGCCGTTGCCGGTATCCGCGGTAACCCTGAAGTAGTAGGTCGCGCCGTTTTCCAGACCGTTCATGGGATAGGAGGACTCCTTGCCGGGGAAGGCGTCCGGCAATCTGTTCACCCCGGCGGCGTTCAAGGTTGTAAAGTCTCCACCTTTTTTCCAGTAAAGATTGTATTTGATAGTGGACGGTTCACTGCTTGAGCGAGACAGGGTAATTACTATCGCCGAATCAGAAGACTGGATGGTAATTTCAGTTTTCGTCGCGGGCAACGAAGGCTGCGGAACCGCCGATGCTTCGTAACTCTCGACGCCTTCCTTACCGTTGGTAACCTTGGTGACCACATAGTAGTATGCCGTCCCGTTGGTCAGGCCGGTGTGGATGTAGGGGCTAGTCACGTTAGAGATTTTTGTAGCGCCGGATCCGCTCTTTGTCACGCCGGGCGATGTGGAGAAGTAGATGTTGTAGGTTACCGTGTCGGCCTTGGTTGCGGTCTTGTCCTCCCAGCTCAGGGTGACCGCCTGGTTGCCCGAGGCAACCCGCACATCGGCCCAGGAACCGCTTACCGGCGCCGTCTTGTCTGTTGTTACGTTTCCGTCCGAGCCGCCGCAGCCGGCGAGGGCGAGCGCCGCCGCGCACGCCATAAGGAGTGACCGTAGGGTCTTCATTCTCTTCATTCCTCTTCCCCCCTGAACATGAATAAATGATCATCAAGCGGAAACATCATGAAGCGAAAGTCTTGCAGTAACGTTACAGGAGTCTGAAAAGATCGTGAAATGATGTTCATCCCGCTAGCCTGCCGTTCATTCTTTGGCGCCGGAAAATGAGCCGGAGTTGCCAGCGCCGGGTGCGGGAGTTTTCCAGGTTCCAGAAATAACGCCGGATACTGAATTCACATGGCCGGTGAAATAGGTGGTACCGTTTTCCGTCCTGGTTTGCATGCTTAACGAGCCGTCTATATTGTGATTACCGAATAAATAATAGGTATCTTTATAGATTGATGACTTTAAGGCGCCGTCGACTTTGCCGTGTTCGTCGATAACCAATTGCCAAGTCCCCATGTCTGCTCCGGAGTAAGTTCCGGAATAAGTTCCTGCCGGAGCGATGTAAGTTATGCCCGCTCCGCTTTGCTTGGTCAACCATAACCCTCCGGAGAATGGTGATGGCAAGACAACATCCGGAGAAGTTTTAGGGGGATTTTCCTTGAAGGTTACAGTATAGGTTCCAGAGGTGGTTGCTCCGTTGAGATATATACCATTCGCTGTGATTTTGAATTTCGGATATTGAATACCATCAAGTGTCCCACCCATTGCAGTTGCTTCTCCACTAATGTTGAATGAGAGCGTATCTTGTGTCACAGTCGCGGCTCCATCCGTAAACGGGCATGAAATAACATAGCCATTAGATGTTATTTGCCAATTACCTGAGGCGGAAAAGGTTCCGTCGACATTTTTTCCAATGGCAATATTGGCGCTGATCTGACCATCGTCCAAGGAACCTTTCCATACTTCTTCTGTTTTTGTGATACTACTTGCAGGACTTGTTATTTCATTATTGTCGCCGCCACTTCCACAAGACGAAATGCTCACTAGGATTAGCACGGATATGGCAAGCTTAATCAGATAGTTAGTCATATGTTCCCTCATACCAGACGACATTTGGTTGGGTCTGATTGTCGTGACTCTTGTTTATCTTTTTGTTGTATAAACGGAGACGCCCGAAAAACAATTTATCATCCGTGGAAATCCGCGTTAGCCGCCGACCTCGGCGAGCGCTTTCCTGACGTTGTCCGGTGTGATCCCCCCTGTGCCTTCCAGTATTTTGGTCTTCTTTGTCTTTGCGTTGTGGACTACCACGGAGGGGGTCGACTTCACCCCGAACCCCCGGTAGGTGGTCAGGTTCATCTGCATGCCGTACATGACGTCGGCGTAGTTGATCTGTCGCAGGGTGACTCCCAGGGGGGCCACTGCCGCCTGCACGTCTTCCTGGCTCGGGGTCGAGGTTTTCAGGGAAAGATCCGCAAGCGCCCGGCGCAGCTTGAGGTATTTCCCCTTTTCATGCACCAGGAACTGTAGGTTATAGGGGGTGAAGTTGTTCGTTTCCGGGTGGACAGGGTAGTCGATGAAGGCAACCCGGGCCTTGCGGGCAACCTCCGGATAGATGCGCTCGATGGCAGTCTCGGCCTTGCGGCAGCCGGGGCAGAACCAGTCGCTGATGAAATAGACGGTGACGGCACTGCCGGTTTTCCCCAGGTAAGGATCGATGGCGGCGGACGCGGTATCGCTTGATACGCCGAAAATCGAAACGCCGAGACCGAGAGAGGATGTTGCGAGAAAAAGCGCGAATTTGGCGAGCATGCGTTTCATGGCGCCTCCGGGGGCTCGGACGGCCCGAATCTGTTCGATGAGTATCAGGACGACACCGGTGAGAACAGTGCCGGCAATGGCGAGGCACAGCGGGCACCAGGCGCCGATGACGTATTTCTGGATCCAGATGAAATGGGCCTCGGCCCCGGCGGAGCCGAACAGCATCAGCGGGCAGAACAGGGCGATAACGGGGATGCGGTGACGCAGAATGACGACTGCGGCCAGGGCCAGGAAAAAGAGGATGCCGAACATGCCGAAATCCAGGCCGAACAGCGTATACCGTGCCGTCTCCGAGCAGGCGTCGCTGCACAGTTGCATGATTGATGCTACGGACAGCCCCAGTCCGGTCGCAGCTGAGAGCAGCAGCAGGATGGAGGTGGGGCTTGCGGTAGCCGGAACGGGTGCGTGTGGGACCATGGCGTGTCTCCAGGGGAGTAACGAAATGCAAAAAGTTGAAACGGGTGACACTCTACCCGGTCAGTCTTGCGGAGGTGTTACAACGGCCTGAAAATATCGTCGCGCTTGGTCGCGGGTGAAGGCGTGTTGTGTACGAGCCGCCGCAGCGCCAGCCATGCAAGCAGCGGTATCAGGTGCTGGGCGGCAAGGACTGCGCCCAGGGAGACGGCGGCGGCTGTTTCGTTGTGGAACGCCGTTACCAGCACATTGCAGACCCGGAACAGAATCTGCAACGCGAACAGAGCCGCGCACCCCGGCAACAGAATCCGCAACCTGTGACGCAGCCGAGCGGTGGGTTCGGCGAGCACCATTCCGACCAGGGTCACCACGCTGAACGTGTGAAAGTAGATTCCCTGGTGATACGGAATCAGGAGCGCATAGCCGTACAGGGAGAAGAGAGCGCCTACAATGTGGTCGCTTGCGGCGACAAAGCCCTTGTTCAGCGGCAGCCATATCAGGAAGGCAATTGCGGAAAAGGCGAGGAAGCGCAGCAGAAAAAGCGAAGGAAAGGGAAGGCCGGAGGAGACTGTCGTTGTCCGGCGCCACACCAGGCATGCGGCAACAACCAGCAGCGCGGACACGACCTGACCGGCAAAGGCGTGGACCGCCTCGAAGGCGGCGGGAAAGCGGATACCGAGCTCGAAGACTGCGGCGATACGCAGGATGTTTGCCGCATGGAGGAAAGGGATACCCAGGGCAAGCCCCGCGATCCTGGCGCTCCGTGTGGCGGGACAAGCCGCGGTGAAGGACAGGAACAGGATGGACATGTACAGTGCCGTCCAGCAGCGGAGGGTGGCCGGCCACTTCCAGGAAGCGGGCGACCATGGCCGCCGTATGCCGGTTCAGGGGGGCGAAGGCGTCCTCCGGCGCAAGCAGCGTCACGGCAAAGAGAACGGCGGCGCACGCCGCGAATCTGAGGAGCCGCGGCGGGGCGGAAAGGGAGTGTGCCGTGGTCGCGCTAGCGGCGTGCTGACGCATGAATGGCGTTTTTCCCCGCCAGCAGGTTGGCAGCGAGGATGTATCTGCGCACATGTTCGGGGAGCTCCCTGTTTCCGGGAACCTGCAGCGCGCGAAGGGAGGCGGCCAGTGCTTTGGCCTGTTTCTTCTTGGGCACGTTCGTCAGAGTCCCGTCCACCGGCGACGCTGGCGCTACGGTCAGGGGATAGACGGTCGAACCTGCGTCGGAGACCACAATCAGACTCGCCTGGTACACACCCATGTCGGGGAGTGCCTCCACAGTCCAACTCCGACCGCCGGAATTTCTGAGGGAGAGGAAGTGGGCGCCGGAGAGGATGAAATAAGGGTCGCGTTGTTCGGAAGTGACAGCGGACACCGTGAGCCTGATCCTGGTTTTGCCGTCAGACAGGCAGACGGCTGGGTCCTGGTGCAGACCGGTAGGCGCCCCTCGGGCAAAGAGCGCTAACAGGCCGTCCAGATCCTTGCCGTCACCGAGAACGCGTACATGGTCGAGAACGCCCGGCACGGCCTGGAGTGCCATGCTCCGTTCAATGTTGGGTATCGCCGATCCCGGGTGCGCGCCGCGACCGTGTTGCGATCCGGATCGGCCAGGGGCCGCGTCGGCGGAGGAATCTGATGACGATTGTGTCGTGGAGAGGCTGATAGTAGGGGATTCTTTGGGAGAACCGTCCGGGTTCCGCGGTTCGTCGATACGCGTTTCGGCTGAGGTCCGCCCGCCCTGGGCGTCGGTCATCTGGACGGAGAGGCCGGTTATCGCGCCAGGGGACTGCCCGTCAGCGTTAAAAGTGACCTGGAACATTTGACCCGATCCGGTGATGGATCCGGCCTGCCGAGTGAGGGTGAGACGTAGGCTCCCCGGGCTGTCGGCCACGGTTTCGAGGGTTGATCGGGCCGCCAGGATCGAGGGGGAAATGCGGGGGCTGGACAGGGTCGCGGGGTCATAATCGAGGGAGATATCGAGGACGGTGATGTTGTTCAGCCCTTCGCCCTGAAAGGTATACACCCCGTTCGATTCCGGGGATATCGTGATAAGTGCGGAAGAACAGGGAAGGGGGCGGAGCGGAATGAACAGGATGAGGAAGACGAGAGAAGCTGTGGTAGGTTTCATGGAAATCCTTCCGAGATGCTTTCATTCTGAAAACAAAAAAGGAAGGGCCTTGGAAAAGGCCCTTCCCGTGGTCAGGAGATGTGTCACGTAAATACTAGGGAGTCATCGGGGTGGTTGCACCCTGGTATGCGGGATAGAGCTGGTCGTTTCCTTTCATGTAGACCATCTCGTTTTTGGCGGCCCAGTAGTCTGCCTTGGCGCCTACCGTGGCGTTGCTGATGTTGGTCGGGACCGCGGCATAGGCAAGGAGTGCGTTGTACATGGCACGTTCCGGTGAAGTGACGCCGTAGTTGCTGCCGTTGATGTAGAGCCACTGGGTTGACCAGAAGTCATAGAGGCCATTACGGATATTCACTCGTTTCGGCTCGTTGCCCTGGTACTTAACCGCGGCGACGTTCGGGTAGGTGGTAGCGCCGGTGCCGGTAAGTTGGTCGGCATCCGCGTAGCCGATGGCGCCGCTCAGACCGTTGATGCACTTCATTTCGTCTGAGGAGCCGTCGTTGAACCAGGCGATCGGGTCACCGGCGCTTTCGTTGGTAACGAGTGTTGCTCCCCATTTGTTGTTCATGACAGCGTAATCGAGGGTGGAGTGGGTGCCGGAGCCTGCGTGGCGGAGGCAGGCGGTGATGGGGTTAGCGTTGAAGCCGGCGCCGAAATCGCTCCAGTACCAGGTGCTGCCCGAGAAGATATTTACCACCATGGGACGGCTGACATTGTCGATGGTAGCGCTGGTGCAGGCGCCTGCTGTGCCGCCGCAATTGGCGTCGCTGACGCACTGCAGGCCCTTGTTGGCCGCTGCGGAGGAGGAACAGGTGTTGACCGTCACGTCCTTGTTGAGGAAGAAGCCGAAGGGCACGACGATGGACTGGGTTTTCACAACGTTGGAGGGGACTGTTATGCCGGAGAATACACGGTCAACGTTACCGCCTCCCAAGTGACCCTTGAGCTGGCCGTGACTCTGCTGGGTGAAGCTGGGGCCGTCCACGTCGGAGGCGCCGATGGTTACCGGTTTGCAGACGAGGGTTGCAGCTCCGACCGTATCTCTCATCTTGCGCTGGAACGGGCTGCCGCAGCTGTCGGGGTCGGCCACGCACGAGGTGTCGTCGCCCACGCAGCTCCCCTTGACCGCGCGGATGCCGTCAAAGGACGCTTTGGCTGAGTAGCGGAGGGTAATGCCGCTTGCGCACTTTCCTGTGCCGGTGCCGGTAGTGATACCGTTCTTGCCGTCGGAGGCCTGCAGGATGGACGCGGCGGTGCACCCCTGGGTCTGGAGGAAGGCAGGGGCCACGGAGTGCCAGAAGGTATACTGGGCGGAAGCCCCGTACACGTTGATATCGAGGGCGCTGGCGGTGCCGGACAGTGCCAGCAGGGAGGCCCCGGCCAGCAGGGCGGTTGCTTTCATCTTTTTCATCGGTTCAATCTCCTTGAAAGTTTGGTGGTTGAATTAATTAATTACATTTTTTAACCCTCCCCCTCAAAGGGGGAGGGTTAGGGTGTTGGTAGTTCAGCTCATCTTGCGACGCAGACCAACCAGGCCCAGCAGTCCGGAGCCGAGGAGGTACACTGCGGCCGGAACCGGAACTGCGGAAGACGACGGGTTGAGTACGGTGCTGCCGTCGGCAAGGGTGCGGAGGGTGGCAATTTGCACGCCGGTACTGCTGACCTTGGCGGCGTCAAAGAAATAAAATGCCTGATCAACGTATCCAATGGTGGCCAGGTCTGCAAGGCTTGCCTCAATGTTTCCGCTGATGATATATGCGGCTAACAATCCGGCCCCTGCTCCGCCTTTGTCCATCTGGCTCCAATAAGAGTTAGCAAGACTCTGTGCGGATTCGACTGTACCGGTGCTTCCACCGGCGGAGTTAAAGGTAGACCTTGTTAGGTTCGCAGCCCCATTAAGGCTGGCAAACCCTCGACCGTTTGAGCCCAAGGCATTGGTCAGGCTTCCTGAGGCCCATACATCTTGGGTTGTATTGGCAACAGCGAAGTAGGATACATAAAGGTTGTCCAGCGACGTGCTTGAGCCGAACATGCTGAGGTTAAATGCTGAGGTTGCGCCGCCATTGGTCAGGTTAACGGTGCTTCCGTTAACGGTGCCAAGGTCGGTTGCAACTTCTATGGTGCCCGCCGCGTCATAGACAACGCGGATGAGCGTATACTCACTTTCGAAGTACGCCAGCGCGTTGCC
>CAYSPF010000119.1:0-7419 GCA_964432775.1 uncultured Geobacter sp. | reverse complement strand
TGGCTGGAATGGCATGCAGCCCCCTGCGGCGACCTGGTCTACGGGGTCGCCCGGGATAGTACCGATCGGAAAAAGGCGGAGGAAGAGAAGGCACTACTGGAAGAAGAACTGCTCCAGTCCCGGAAGCTGGAATCCCTTGGCCGTCTCGCAGGGGGAATTGCCCACGATTTCAACAATCTGCTCCACGTGATCATCGGCTATGCCGAGATGCTCAACTCGGTTCCCGGTGAAAGAAAAAAACAGGACTATGCCGGTCACATTCTCTCCGCTTCCCTCAGGGGAGCGGAATTGACCCGGGGACTGCTGGCCTACAGCAGAAAACAGCCGCTCCGGCTCAATGAAACGGATCTCAACCAGGCAGTACGGAATGTACACGGCCTGCTTCAGAGGGTCATCGGTGAAGATGTTGTTCTATGCATGGTCCTCCACGACAAGGCACTACCCGTCATCATCGACGAAGGACAGATAGGCCAGGTTCTCATGAACCTTGCTACCAACGCCCGGGACGCCATGCCCAACGGTGGAATCCTCACCATCGAAACCGGGGAACAGAGGATGGACGAAGATTTCATCGGTCGCCACGGTTTCGGCGAACGGGGGACATGGGCAACACTGTATGTGCGTGACAATGGTTCAGGCATGGACGAGGAGACCCGCGACAGAATCTTCGAGCCGTTTTTCACCACCAAGGAGATGGGGCGGGGAACGGGGCTCGGACTCTCCATCGTGTACGGAATTATCCTCCAGCACAACGGCTTCATCCAGTGCGGCAGCGAATCGGGTTGCGGAACCGTATTCACTATCTACCTCCCTCTCTGCTCGGCGGCGCCGGCTCCTTCCCCTGAAATACCTGCTGAAGTGATCTGTCACGGAAGCGGGGAAACAATCCTTGTCGCAGAGGACGACGAGCAGGTGCGGGATATCACCCGATCCACCCTGGAAGCATCGGGCTACCGGGTCATTGTCGCGTGCGACGGTGTCGAGGCTGTGGAGCTGTTTCGCGCCCACCAGGGCGCCATTGATCTGCTGCTGTTCGACGTTATTATGCCGAGGAAAAACGGCAGGGAGGCGCTTGAAGAAATCAGGACGCTTGACTCCGACGTGAAGGCATGCTTTATCAGTGGATACTCCGATGATATACTACGCAACAAAGGCGCCCCGGATCCCCTGATTCCCGTTCTGAGCAAACCCATGAAACCGGGACGGCTGACGGCTGCGATACGCTCCCTGCTGAAAGGCGGGTAGCCGTTAGTCAACGTCGCCGGACAGTTCCTAACCCCCGATTCCGGAACAATGCATGCGACAGAATTTCCCCACATATCTCCTCGTTCTCCTGTTGTTCGTCTTTCTCCTTGTCATTTCCTTATGTGCGCCCCAGCCCGTCCCGGCGGCTGAACCGGTGGAGGTCGTCATATCCGGAATCGAGGGCGACGCACTGGAAAACGTGCGGGCGGCGCTCACCCCGCCGTCCGGCCTGGTTGCGAACGGGGCGATAAACCTGCCCTGGCTGGAGTTGTTTGCCGCCGACGCGCCGGAAAAGGTGCGAGAAGCGCTGGAACCGTTCGGCTACTATGATTCGCGTTCGGAAACCAGCCTGCGAAAAAACACTGATACGGAGTACAGCCTCCAGGTCACTGTCTATCCCGGCTCTCCGGTGAAGATAACGGAGATGTCCGTCCGGGTGCGCGGTCCCGGCGCCGAAGAGGAGGCCATCCTGGCGCTTGCAAGCGGCTTCCCTCTGAAAAATAAAGACGTTCTGAATCACGCGACCTACGAAAGGGGAAAGGAACTCCTCAAGGCCAGGGCCGTTGAACTGGGCTACCTTGACGCGGATTTTCCGGTTCACGAAATCCGCGTCTCCCGCGCAGAGCGGAGTGCCCGGATAACCCTGGAGCTGGCCACCGGCGTCCGCTACCGATTCGGCGAGACTACCTTCAGCGGCGCGCCACAGTATCCGTCCCGCTTTCTGGGTCGCTATCTGGACTATGAGAAGGGTGAATTCTTCTCCCAGAAAAAGCTGGGGCAGACACAGATAAACCTCGCCTCCTCGGACCGCTTCAAGGGGATCGTCGTCACCGCCGACCGGGAAAAGGTACAGGACTCCACCATGCCGGCGCTGATCGAACTTTCCCCCCTGCCCCGCCGACGCCTGCGGCCCGGTATCGGCTACGGCACCGACACCGGATTCCGCGGCTCGCTCCGCTACAAGGACGTGAACCTGTTCCTCCTGGGACACGAACTGAACGCGGAGATCAATATTTCCCAGCGCCTCCAGGGGGTCGCCGTAGCCTATACGGTGCCGAGCTATCGAGACATCTACAGTTCGACGGGACTCCAGCTAAATCTCCAGCGGGAGGATACCACCACCTACACAAACCGCCTGGCCGCACTGGAAGGCTTTTGGAACCGGAGTCTGCAACGCGGTCAGTTGCTGACGTTCTACCTGAAGCCCCAGTGGGAGGATTATACGGTCGGTTCGCAGCATTCGACGGCGTTTCTCGTTCTTCCCGGGGTCCGTTTTTCCCAGCGCAGTTTCGACAGCCCCATCCGGCCGACACGGGGCTACCGCTTCAGCCTGGAGGCGCGGGGAACTCACCAGTATCTCGGCTCCTCCACCGGCCTGATCCAGGGCATCGCCGAAGGACACGCCATTGTCCCCCTGCCGTGGCGCTTTTCCCTCATCGGCCGGGCAAAGGGGGGAATCACCCTGCAGGATGAGCCGCTGCACGATCTGCCGGTATCCGTGCGATTCTTCGCCGGTGGTGACCGGAGTGTGCGAGGCTATGCCTTCCAGTCCCTCGGCCCGAAAGACGCGACCGGCAAGGTCACCGGGGGAAAAAACCTGCTGACCACGAGTATTGAGCTTGAACGTGCGCTGTTCACGAACTGGGGAGTGGCCGCCTTTCTCGATGCCGGCAACGCCTTCGACTCGCTGAACAGGCTGCGGCTATACAAAGGAGCTGGAATAGGCGTGCGCTACTACACCCCCATCGGCGCTATCCAGCTGGACCTGGCCCGCCAGATAGGGGTGGAAGATCCCGCGTTCCGCGTCCATTTCAACGTGGGGTTCGAGTTATGAGAAAGGGACTTCTCCGCGGAGCAATCGCCCTTCTGACTCTCCTCTTCCTTGGAGTCATCGGCGTCATGTGCTGGCTTATCGGCACACCCGAGGGCGCCCGTTGCCTGATGGATGCCGCGGCATCGGGCTTTACCACCCGGCTGGAAATCGGACAGATGGAGGGGCGGCTCCTGGACGGCCTCCGTCTTGAAAACGTTATCCTCTCCAAGCCGGGAATCACCATCAGCATCAAGGCTCTCCAGCTCGATTGGGATCCCCTGCCGCTTATCACCGGAGACCTGTCCGTGGACAGGTTCCATGTCCGGGGGGTGGACATCCGGGACAATCGTCCGGAAAAATCGGAACCAACGGATCTCAGCTGGCCGATCCTCCCCGCTCCCATCGCCCGGCTCAGCGGGAGGATCGAGTCCTTTGACCTGCGCGACCTTTCCTACCGGCGTAACGGCCAATCCCCGGTACTCTTCAGCCGTATCTCGTCCCGCATCGACCTGCGCGGAGGACGTGCTGCGTTCACCGGCTTCACCCTCGCCTCACCGGACGGCAGTGCCGTCGGAGCCGCGGGCGTCAGCTTCCGTGAACCGCACCTGAATCTCTTTGCCACCGTCACCCCGTCCCGTCCGGCCGCTGGATTTGAGCGCATTCTCCTCCACTGTTCCCTCGACCCGGCGCGGGGCGGGGAACAGGCCTCCGGCACGATACGGGCAGTCGCCGCCGGCAAGGAACGACGCGTCGAACTCTCCACCGGCGTCGGCCTGACGCAGACGAAGGTTTCATTCCGCGACCTCGTCCTCACCGAAGCGGGCCGTACGGGACGAATCTCCGGAAAGGGCGGCATCTCCCTCGCCGCCCGCCGGCCCGAGATCCTCCTTGCACTGAAGGCTGAAGGGCTGGACCTGTCCGATGGAATCCCCTCCCTCCCTCCCCTGACCGGCTCCCTCGACCTGAGCGGCTCCGTCGACCGCTACCGGGGAGGCTTCCACTTCGCCACCGGGGGCAAGGACTGGCGCGCCGCATCCCTGGCCGGAGTCGTCTCCGGAGGAGCGAACGGCCTTGACCTGACCCTCGACCGCGGGACGTGGCTTGCCGGGTCACTCAGCGGTTCTCTCCGGGCCGACTGGCGCGAAGGCCTTTCTCTCTCCGCCGCCCTGCGCGCCAGGAAACTGAACCCGGCCCGGATCACCCCCGACTGGACAGGGGTTATCAACCTGGACATGGACGCTACGCTCCGGAGCACGGACACGGCGCCCCTCTCCGGAAAGGTCGAGGGACGACTCCTGGACAGCAGCCTGCGCGGCAGGGCACTTTCGGGTCAGGTGACGGCGCGCCTTTCGGACCGCTCCCTGCTGCTCGATCGCCTGTTCCTGCAAGGAAAGGGGTTCGACATTCGGGCTTCGGGTAATCTGGCCAGGGAAATCTCCGTAGCCATCCGGGCCGACGACCTGGGCGGGCTGATTCCCGGCGCATCCGGATCACTGTTGGCCGAGGGAAAGATACATCGACGCGCCGGTCGCTTCGGCGGAAACCTGTCGGGTCGTTCGAGCGCCCTGAAAATCGGTACGGTTAGCGCAGCAACCGCATCCTTCTCCGCAGCCATGGGAGATACCCCGGACCAGCCGGTAAAAATTCGCCTCAATGCCCGAGATCTCGGCTATGCAGGTCTCCATGCAGCGGAAACCCTGCTGGATATCAGCGGGACAATGGCCCGCCACACCATCCTGCTGGAGTTCTCCTCTCCACCCACCTCACTGAAGGCATCCCTGGAAGGGGGATACCGCAATGCCGCATGGCAGGGAACGATTTCACGCCTTTCCGGTCGCGACCGGATCGGCCCCTGGAGCATGGAGAAACCCGCGCCTCTCACGCTCTCCAGCCGGGGAGTGAGACTTCCGTCCCTTGTGCTGACCGGCGTTTCCGGTGAACGTCTCGAAGCGGGAGGAGAAATGAACTTTCGCCCGGCGTACGGCTACCTGACCGCGCGCTGGCAGCGGCTGAACCTGGCGCGGTTCGCGCACCGGGACAACGACGGAAACATCACCGGCTCAAGCAGCGGAACGCTCTCCCTCTCCGCCCCCGCGGGAAGCTGGTCCAGGATTGACGCAAACATCGCGTTTACGGGAGCCGCGGCCTCAGGGGAGCACCGTGTGGAGGTTCGTTCCGGCTCCCTGCGCGTGGAAACCGTGGGGAGGGAACTGCGGGCAACAGCGGATCTGGCTACCGTCCGGGACGGAAGACTGCGGGCAAGCATTGCCGCGCCGGCTCCCACGGGACTTTCGCTCCCGGAACGGGGAACGTTCCAGGTCGGCCTCGAAGGGGGCGATTTCCGCGCCATCCGGCCCTGGCTTCCGGCCGGGCTCTCCCTGGAAGGGGGACTGACGGCCCAAGCTTCAGGCGAATTGCTTCCATCCCGGAAGTTACACCTCCGGGGCTCGGCAACGGTGGGTAAGGGATACATTGCTCACCAGAGGAAAGGGGGAACCATGCGCGCCGACTTCCGCAGCGGCGTCCTCTCCTGGGACTGGCGGGAGGAAACCCTCGGCGGCTCCCTTGACCTGGATCTGGCCGACACCGGACGGATCCGCGGAGACTTCCGCCTGCCGATCCCGGCGCGCCTGCCGACGACCATCGTACCCGACGGCCCGGTATCCATCACTATCAAGGGAAATCTGCGGGAAAACGGCATCCTGACCACACTATTCCCCGGCATGCTTCAGGAAAGCCGCGGCGAACTGGAGCTGGATGCGCGGGTCAGCGAAACCTGGCGCAACCCCCGCTATGGGGGCACATTTCTCCTGACCCGGGCAGGCGTCTACCTTCCCCGCGCAGGGGTGCGATTCAAGGACGTCCGGGTATCCGCGCTCCTGGAAAACAACAGCATTCGCGTTGAATCCTTTTCCGCCCGCTCCGGGTCCGGCTCCCTCACCGGCAGCGCGCTGCTTCGCCTGAAAGACTGGAAAGTGGAAAGCTACCAGGGAAATCTCACCGGAGAGAATTTCCAGTTTATCCATCTCCCGGAATTGCAGGTTCTGGGCAGCCCTAAACTCGATTTCAAGGGAACCATGGCCGCAATCACCGTGCGCGGCGAGATGGGCATCCCCGAGCTGCTGGTCACGGACAGCCGCGCCCCGGCGCCGATCCGCCCCAGCCGCGACGTTGTTATCATAGACGCGCCTGCCAGGACGTCACGCTCCTTTCCCCTGGCCGTTGATGCACAGGTCCGCGTAAAATTAGGCGACAAGGTATTCGTCAAGGCGGCGGGGATTGACTCGCGTCTTGCCGGGAGTATCGACCTGACCATGCGCGGGCCCGACGATATTCGCGGGAAAGGAGAGGTGCGCGTAGTCAAGGGGACTTACAAGACCTACGGGGTAAACCTGGAGATCACGAAGGGGCGTCTCGTCTTCCTCGGCGGGCCGGTTTCCCGGCCGAACCTGGACATCCTGGCGCTACGCACGGTGGGCGATGTCAAGGCGGGCGTCATCCTCGGCGGCACCCTCCAGAACCCGGCGGTCCGGCTCTACTCGGAGCCGGGCATGACCGACAGCGACATCATGGCCTATATCGTTCTCGGCCGACCGCTCAGCGGCGACAAGGGGCAGCTGAACACCGTCATGAGCGCGGCCGGGCTGCTCCTCTCCAGCGGTCAGACGTCGGTCCTCCGGGAGCAGATCATGAGCCGCTTCGGCATCGACACCGTCGGCATGGAGCCGGACAGGACCGATGTCACCAAGTCATTGCTGACGGTCGGCAAGTACCTGACGCCCAGGCTTTTCATCAGCTACGGCAGGTCCCTCTTCTCACCCACCAGTTATGTGAAGGCCCGCTATACCTTTTCCGAACGGTGGGAGGTGGAGACCTGGACCGGGACGGAAAGCGGGGTCGATGTGTTCTATAAGATTAATTTCAACTGAGAGATGTGCGGTTATTGCTACTCTTTCATAGTACCATGAAGCTCTCAACCCCCCCCGCCCCCCTGAAGCTTCCCGCTTAGAACCAGGTGCACGATAGCGGACGGTAATGACCACCATCCGGAATAACGCCTTTTCCAGTGGAGCGGCCACCCATCCTGGATTCAGGTGTCTTTCATTGACAAACAGGAATGGCTTGCTAAAGTTTCGTATTTAATGATTATTTCCAATACAACACATCAAAGGAGAGGCGCATGATTTTGAGCCGATTGACAGGAATGGTACTGGCTGCCGTACTAACGGTGAGTTGTATCCCATACGGCTGGGCAGAAGACACATGGCCCGTGCCTGAACAATGCCGGCCGGAGCAAAGCGGGCCCAGTGGCGGCTCCATTGCCGCCGCCGTGGTGAGCGACATAGTGTATATCCCGGGGA
>CAYSPF010000118.1:0-7477 GCA_964432775.1 uncultured Geobacter sp. | reverse complement strand
TTATACGCCGCCGCGCAACTCCCCTCCGACGAAACCATACAGGCTCCAACCGGTTGCTCCGGGGTGCAGGCATTTCCGAAAAGCGGACAGTCTGCCGGGGCAATCTTCCCCTTGAGAACCTCGCCGCAGAGGCATCCCGCCGGTTCGCGGGGCTCTTCCGCCCGGACCGGCACGGCTTTTTCCGCATCAAAGGCAGCAAACTCCTCCGCTATCTCCAGGCCACTCCCCGGAATGACACCGAGCCCCCGCCATGCCGCGTCGGCCGGGGTAAAGGCTCGGGAGAGAAGCTCCTTCGCCTTCGGATTCCCCCCGGCGGTGACAAATCTGCTGTATTCATTCTCCACCGCGCTTCGCCCTTCCGCCACCTGTCCCGCCAGCATCGCAACCCCCTGGAGGATGTCGGCCGGCTCAAAGCCGGTTACCACGCACGGCACTCCGTGGCCTTCGGCGAGAAAGCGGTAGGCGTCGGCGCCGATGACGGCGCTCACGTGGGCGGGGCAGAGAAAACCGTCAATGCCCAGTTCCGGGTCTGAGGAGAGGATCTGCATGGGGATGGGAATGGTCTTATGGGCGGAAAGGACGAAGAAATTGCCGGCGCCCCGGGCCATTGCCGTGATGATGGTCGCCGCAATGGTCGGCGCGGTGGTTTCAAAGCCGACACCCAGGAAAATCACCCGTTTCCCCGGGTTCTTCCCGGCAAGGGCCAGCGCGTCGAGGGGAGAGTAGACGATCCTGATATCGGCCCCCTTGGCCCTCTCCTCCAGCAGGCAGGAAGAGGAACCGGGGACGCGCACCATGTCGCCGAAGGTTGCGACGATGGTCTCCGGCATGCGGGCATAGGCCACCGCCCGGTCCACATAGCCCACCGGCGTAACGCAAACCGGGCAACCGGGACCGGAGATAAGCCGCACCCCGGGCGGAAGAAGACTCCTGATCCCGTACTGGTAGATGGACATGGTATGGGTGCCGCAGACCTCCATGAAGGTCATGGGCTTGCCACGGCCGACCGTCAGCCTTCCCAGCTGCTCCGCCAGCCCCTTTACAAGGTCCCGGTTGCGGAATTCCTCCAGAACGGCGCTTCTCATTCTCTTGCCTCACCAAGGGCGAGGCACTCCCGCATCAGGTCAAGGGTTTCCCGTGCCTCATCCTCATCAAGCCTGCTGATGGCGAATCCGGCATGGATCAGGACATAATCCCCCACCTTCACCTCATCGTTGAGCATCATCAGGCTCGCCTCCCGGCGCACGCCGTCGATCTCCGCGATCATGGTATCCCCTTCAATGTTCGTTATCTGCATCGGTACCGCAAGACACATCTGTTATACTCCTTCCCGCTATGATTGCCTGTCCCAGGGCCAGCCCTCCGTCATTGGGGGGAACCAGCCGATGGGTAAAGACCTGAAAACCGAGCCCGGTGAGGAGGGTGAAAACCCCCTCACTCAGCAATTTGTTCTGAAACACCCCTCCGGAGAGAACGATTCGGCCCATGCCGCTTTCCCTGCGGATGGCTTCGCACACCCCTCCGACAACGGCTGCGACGGTGTTGTGGAAGCAGCGGGCGATTACTCCTCCCGGCCTGTTCTCCGTCACATCGGTAACCAGGGCGCGGAGCATGGGCCGGAAATCGACGATGCAGCCTGCTTCTGTCTCTTCGAGAGTAAAAGGATAGGCCGCGTCCGTCTCGGCCGACTCGGCCAGGGCTTCCAGCTCAATGGCCGCCTGCCCCTCATAGGTAACCCTCCCCCGCAGGCCGATGATAGCGGCAACCGTGTCGAAAAGCCTCCCGCTGCTGGAGGTGAGGGGCGAGTTGATCCCCTTCTCCAGCATGGCCAGGAAAAGTTTCCGATCGCCCGTGGGGATATCCGCCAGGAAAGGCAGCGGCAGGTCGAACAGCTCATCTCCGTACTCCGAGTGGAGATGGGAGAGCGCCATGCGGAACGGCTCCCGGACCGCCGCGTCCCCGCCGGGCAGGGGAACCGGCCGGAAATGCCCCCAGCGCCGGAACGAGGTGTAGCCTCCCAGGAGGAATTCTCCGCCCCAGATTGTACCATCGCTTCCGAGGCCGGTGCCGTCGAAGATCACGCCTATCACCTCACCCTCCAGGCCGTGCTCCGCCATGCAGGAGGCCAGGTGGGCGTGATGGTGCTGGACCGCGAAGCGGGGGATTCCGGAAAGCCTCCGGGCATAGACCGTGGAAAGGTAGTCCGGGTGGAGGTCATGGGCCACAACCTCGGGCCTGATGTCCAGGATCCGCTCCAGGTGATCCACGGTTTCCTCCAGAGAGCGGAGTACCGCGTCGTTCCCAAGGTCGCCGATGTGCTGGCTGAGAAACGCCCTATCGCCGCGCGTCAGGCAGACTGTCCCCTTCAGCTCCGCACCCACGGCCAGCACGCTCCTCTGGGGAGCGGGGAGGACAACGGCCCGTGGTACGTATCCCCGGGAACGGCGCAGAAATAAAGGATTTCCCTGAAAGACCCTGATCACCGAATCGTCGGTACGCAGGTGAATACCGCGGTTGTGGACCAGGAAGAAATTGGCGATCCCGCCAAGGACCTCCCGGACCTCATCGTCCCGGTAGACAATGGGTTCGTCTGACAGGTTGCCGCTCGTCATCACCAATGCCGTGAAATTCCCCCGAAGGAGCAGGTGATGGAGGGGCGTGGAAGGAAGCATGACACCGAAGTAGCCGTTGGAGGGTGCAACAAGCGGTGACAGGGGATTCCCGGGCCGCTTGCGCAGCAGAACGATGGGGCGCTCCGGCCCCTCCAGGAGGCGCTGTTCCATGTCGTCGAACAGGGCGTACCCGGCAATCTCGGCAGGCCCCGACGACATGACGGCAAAGGGTTTCTCGTCACGTTTCTTCCGTTGTCGGAGTTCCCGGACCGCACCCTCGTTGCAGGCGTCCACGGCCAGATGGTAGCCTCCGAGCCCCTTCACGGCCAGTATCCGCCCCTGCTTCAGGAGCGAAATCGCCGTTTCGAGGGGATCGCCGTCCATTTCCCGCCCGTCGGCATCCAGCAGGGTTAACCGCGGACCGCAGATCGGGCAGGCGACCGGTTGGGCATGGAAGCGGCGGTCCGCCGGGTCCTGGTATTCAGCGCGGCAGTCGGGGCAGAGGGGGAAGTCGGCCATGGTGGTGTACGGCCGGTCATAGGGGGTACCGGTAATAATGGAGTAGCGGGGTCCGCAGTTGGTGCAATTGATGAAGGGATAGCGGTAGCGCCGGTCGGTCGGGTCGAACAGTTCCCGGAGGCAGTCAGGGCATACGTCGCAGTCGGGAGCTATCTGGATATTTGTCCCGCCCCCGCCGCTCTCCAGGATGGTGAAGCCCTTTTCTTCTTCAAGCGTCGGGATCTCATCCGTCCTGACGGAGCTGATTGCTGCCAAGGGGGGGGGCTTCTCCACGAGATCCCGGAGAAACGAGTCCACCTCATCCGCCGTGCCCTGCGCTTCAAGGAAAACGCCGGCCGGGGTATTCCTCACCCAGCCGGAGAGCCCGAGGGATTTTGCCAGGCGGAAGACAAAGGGGCGGAAACCGACCCCCTGGACGATACCTTCGATTGTTACCCTGATTCTCTTTCTAATGCCGAAACTCCGAAAAGTCAGACGGAACGCTCATTTTTCCCTGGTATGAGATGCGAGCCAGCCGTACCAGGCTTCCATCCCCTCACCGGTCTTGCTGGAAACATCAAAGATAAGGATATCGGGATTTACCCTGCGAGCCATCTCTTTACATTTGGCCGCATCAAAATCCACGTGGGGAAGAAGGTCAACCTTGTTGAGGAGCATCACGTCTGCGTTGTGGAACATGGCCGGATACTTGAGCGGCTTGTCCTCCCCCTCGGTAACACTCAGCACCACCACCTTGTGGTTCTCCCCCAGGTCGAAGGAGGCCGGGCAGACCAGGTTTCCCACGTTCTCGATAAGAAGCACGTCCAGGTCGTCCATATCAAAGGCATCCATGGCATGTCGGACCATGTGGGCATCCAGATGGCAGCCGGCGCCGGTGTTAACCTGCTTCACCGGAACCCCGGTTGCCGCGATGCGCACGGCGTCGTTGTCGGTCTGCTGGTCGCCCTCGATGACGGCGAAGCGGAATTTCTCCTTCATGTCACGCAGTGTTCGTTCCAGAATGGTAGTCTTGCCGGAGCCGGGGGAGCTGACCAGGTTGAGGACAAAGACCCCTTTGCGGAAAAAGAGGTTTCTGTTCTCCCGGGCCAGCCGGTTGTTTTTGGCGAGGATGTCGGTCTCTACCGAGATGGTCTTCGGAGCGTCGCTCTCACCCTGCGCATGGTCATGGGTATGCCCATGGGAATGGTCATGCCCGTGATGGTGATCATGGTCGTGGTGATGATTATGGTCGTGATCGTGGTGATGTTCCTCAGGGCCGCAGCCGCAGGTAGTGCACATGATTCAGTCAACCTCCAGTTCTTTCACCCGTAACTCCTCTCCGGAGAGGATGGTTACCCGGAAGCTTCCGCAGCCGGGGCACGGTTCGTAATAGGCCTTCAGGGAAAACTCGGCGGCGCAGTCGTCACATCTCCCCCGGGCCGGGATTCGCTCGATGATCAGCTTTGCCCCGTCCAGGGAGGTGCCCCTGGTGCAGGCCTCGAAGCAAAACTCCACCGACTCCGGGATCACCCCGCTCAGCGCGCCTATCTCAAGGACCACGGCGGTCACGCGCCGCCCCGCCGCGTTTTTCTCGCAGATATCGACGACACCTTGTGTTATGGATAATTCATGCATCCGGTAGCCATTTCCCATCAGGAGTAAAGTAATTCATCTGCATGTTGCTGTAGTTCTTATGATTGATTCTTTATACAAGAAGTATACTACCAGATAGAAAAAAAAACGAGAAGCAATAATTTTTGCCGTCCATACCAACAGAGTTCACGGAATACTCGGTAGCCTGTGTGCGGCCCTGAACAGGGCCAGGGAAGTCTTGCTGTCGGTAATCTCCCCCTCGACAGCCATGCGCAGAGCCTTCTCCAGAGGAATACGGACGGTTTCAATCTCTTCGTAGTGCTCCGGTGATGCAACCTCCTGGACCAGACTTGTGGCGAGAAAGAGGTGAATTTTTTCGTCAAAGACACCGGGCGACGAAAGCATGATACCCAGCGACTCAAGTTTCCCCGCGGACAGCCCCGTTTCCTCCGCAAGCTCCCGACTCCCGCACGACGCGGGATCCTCGCCCGGATCGAGTCTTCCGGCGGGAATCTCCAGGAGCTTGCCGTCTACGGCGGGGCGGAGCTGCCGTATCAGGGTGACCGTGCCGTCTTCGTGGAGCGGCAGCACACCGACACCGCCCGGATGGCGCACGATCTGGAAAAGGTGCCACCCCTTGGCGCCAATCTTCACCTCCATCTGCTCCAGGTTCACCACCAGCCCCCGGAAAAGTATCTCTCTGTTCCTCGTCTCCATATATGCACTTCTCCTGTGGCGCTTCTCCATATCCGGCCAAGAACAAAGGTGTCGGCACAGGAAGCAACCGGCACATCACGTCTTTTCCCTTTATCAGCCATGAATGGTTTTATTTACTGAACTTTGTGGTATGATTTTTCTACTTTCTCAACAGGAATCGGAGTCGAGCCACTGTGGCCGTCTGATCAGGGCAGGCGTGTGTGCCTGCCTCTATAACGTGAAACGGGGTGTTTCCAATGAAAAAACTTCTTCTCTCTGGATGCGGCGCGGTGTTATTCCTCTCTGTCAGTTGCGCCATGTTTACCGCCTGGAAGGCGATTCCCCCCCCGGGTGGATGCGACCAGTGCCACAACGCTCCTATCAGCAGCAACTGGCAGCTTGCCTACCAAGCCCCCATTCTCAGCGACGAGAAAAGCCGTCCCTATTTCCAGACAGAGAAGTACAACATGCCTGCCACGGAAAAGCCCGCTTCTTCGCTGGAAGTTCGTAAGAGCAATGATGAAAACTGTTTCGAGTGCCACCGCGCTCCTACACCTGCCCACAAGGGAAGGATGGGTCGCTTCCATCACTGACGCTAGTACTGGTCAGCCCGGCCAGCGTCCCGCCTGACCAGTCGAATCCCTTCCTCCACATCAGTGAAAAATCCGATGCTCTCCCTTGACTGCTTACCATCGGGGCAGGCAAGCTCCACGAGAGCCCGCAACATAAAGAAAAACCACTCCGTGCTGTCATGCATCTGCGAGAGAGCATGGGTCCGGGCCAGATAGGCGACCGCCCGCACCAGTATGCCAGGGTCGCGGCCCTGTGCCTTGATCCGGCGCACATGATCTCTCGCAAAATGGTAGAACGTGTCCGCGAGTCGCCGGATTTTCTCAACATCCGTCGGCCTTGCGTCTTCCATGGTTTTCCGGGCCGCCTCGAAACAGGCAGACCGGAGCGCTTCGTGATCAAGGTCCAAGAGAATCCTCCCCGGATACTACTCATCCTGAGCATTTCGTTCGAAAAGAAGGTAAGTGGGATTCCAGGCAACCACTAATCCTGCAGCGCGCTCAGCAGCTCTCCCGGAAGTCTTTTCGCCTTCAGGCCCGGGCTTACACAGACCAGGGTGACCTTTCCGGCGGCGAGCAGCTTGCCGTCCCGGGTGCGTACCACCTGTTGGCCCAGGGTGAACGAGGTTCTCCCAACCTCAAGCACTTCGGTTTCTACCCTGAGCTTGTCGTCGAGCACCGCAGGCGCCCTGTAGTCGATCTCAAGGTGCACCACCGGGAAGATGTGCCCAGCGGAAGCAAGTTCTCCGACAGAGAGCCCCCGCTCGCGGAAATACTCGGTCCTTCCACGCTCAAAAAACGCGAGATAGCGGGCATGATAGACGACCCCACCCGCGTCGGTGTCCTCATAGTAAATTCGGAATTCCATGGTTACCCCTTCATGGTTTATCGTGCTGTGCATCTGAATCGATTTCAGGAGTGCATGTTCCCTTGTATCAACATGTCATTGCGTACTATACCACGTACTATGTGTCAAAAAGAAAGGGTAACCTGATACCACATAAAAAAGGCCCACCTTAAGCAGGCCTTCCTTCGAGTGAGTGGCGTGGAGCATCTATTCACTGATATCCTCCTCCCAAAGCGTTCGATTGTCGGTAATGAACGTCTCCATGAGTTGTCTGCACTCCTGATTATCGACAACCACGAGATCCACTCCCCTTGATCGCAGATACTCCTCCGGTCCCCGAAAGGAAAAGTTCTCCCCGATGACTACCTTCGGGATCCCATAGAGCAGGACAGCACCGCTGCACATGTCGCAGGGAGACAGTGTCGTGTACAGGATTGCCCGCCGGTAATCGGATGCCTTGAGACGGCCGGCATTCTCCAGGCAGTCCATCTCGGCATGTAGGACTACGCTCCCCTTCTGAACCCGCCGATTGTGTCCCCGGCCGACAATTCGACCGTCAATGACCAGCACCGATCCGATGGGAATGCCTCCTTGCGCCAGCCCCTTCCTCGCTTCCTCGATTGCTGCTTCCAGACATTCATCCATGGCTCACTCCTTTCCGG
>CAYSPF010000117.1:0-7626 GCA_964432775.1 uncultured Geobacter sp. | reverse complement strand
GGAGGAAACGTGAGCGTGAAGGAGGTACCTTCCCGGTCACGACTCTCCACCTCGATTCGGCCCCCGAGATGTTCAACGTTCTTTCGTGTAATAAAGAGACCGAGCCCTGTTCCTTCGCCCGGTTCCTTGGTTGTGAAGAAGGGGTCGAATATTCTGGCAAGGACATTCTGTGGAATGCCTGCGCCGGTGTCGTGGATCCGGACCAGAATCATTCCGTTGTCCGTCATGGATGTGTCGAGGAAAAGTCTTTCGCCGTTGCCCATGGCCTGGAGTGCATTTACGATAAGGTTTAGGAATATCTGTTTCAGGAGATTCGGATTGCCGTCCATGAGGGGAAGGCGGGGAGCAAGATCCTCGATGACGAGAATGGATCGTTTCTGGATTTCATACTTCAGGAAGGTCACTACCTCATGGAGGATCAGATTCACATCCGCTTCACCGTCCGGGGAATCTTTCCGGGAAAAGGAGAGGATGCCCCGCGTGAGCTGGGAGAGGCGCTGCACCTCCTGGTGGATGCGTTCCACCATCTCGGTTACGAGTTCGGAAAGATCCTGCTCGCACAGGATCATCTGGGACGCCGCGGCAATTACGGACAGAGGAGTGTTGATCTCATGGATGATTCCCACGGACAGCCGCCCGAGCTCCGCCATCTTTTCGTTGTCGGCCAGCTGTCGCAGCAGTTTTTCTTCACCATGGTCGTCCCGCGGCATATGTTCGGCAAGTGGAGTTTCCATGCTGTTCCCGAAAGAGAGTGTCGGAGGTGGAAATGGGTTGATGCACGCAGGGAAAGCCGCCCGTTACAGACGGCTTTCCCGATGCGTATTCCCGCATTGTCAATCCCAGGTAAACAGTGAGGCCTGGTTAGAAGAGATTGTAGGCGGATTCAGAGTGCTGGGTCTGATCGAGACCCATGATTTCGTCTTCCTTCTCAACCCTGAGACCAATGGTTTTGTTGAGAACGAATGCGATAATGATGGTGACCACAAAGGCGTACGTGCCCGCTGCTGCGACCGCTATCAACTGGGTAAGAAATTGACCGGTATTGCCGGCAATCAGGCCGGTCGCCCCGACGGTTGCCAATGCTCCGGTGGCAATAGCGCCGAAGGTTCCGCCCACTCCGTGCACGCCGAAGGCATCCAGGGAGTCGTCGTACTTGAGTTTGGCCTTGACCAGGATTGCCCCGTAGCAGACAAGACCCGCTCCGATGCCTATTACCAGTGCCCAGGCAGGGGTGACGAAACCGGCTGCCGGAGTGATGCCGACGAGTCCGGCAACCACGCCGGAGGCGAAACCGAGTGCGCTGGGTTTTCCCGAATGGATCCATTCGGCGAACATCCAGGTGAGACCGGCTGCTGCGGGTGCAACGGTCGTCGTGGTGAAGGCGAGGGCGGCCAGACCGCCTGCCGCGTCGGAAGTATTCACCCCGACGATTGCGCTGCCGGCGTTGAAACCGTACCAGCCGAACCAGAGAAGACCGGTACCGATGAGGGTCAGCGGAAGGGAGTGGGGCGCCATCCGCTCGTTGGGAAAGCCGTGCCGTTTGCCGAGGAAGATAATCATCGCCAGGGCCGAGATACCGGAAGAGAGGTGAACAACAGTGCCGCCGGCGAAGTCAAGGGCGCCCTTTTTGAAGAGCCAGCCGTCGACCATCCAGACCCAATGGGCGAGGGGATCGTACACCAGGGTTGTCCAGAGGAGGACGAAGAGGCAGTAGGCCGCGAATTTCATCCGTTCCGCAAGGGCGCCGGAGACGAGGGCTACCGTGATCATGGCGAACATGCACTGGAACATGGCGAAGATGTACTCGGGTACTGCGCCCGGCTCCGTGGCTACGTTCTGGAAAAGAGTGAAGACCGGGGCGCCGTCCTTGAAGGAAATCAAGCCGTTCAGCATGGCCTTTCCGAGACCGCCAAGGTAGCCGCCGCCGATGTCGGGGCCGAATGAGAGGGTGTACCCGATGACTACCCACTGCACACCGACAATCCCCATGGCCACGAAGGAGTGCATCATGGTTGACAGGACGTTCTTCGAGCGTACCATGCCGCCGTAGAAGAGCGCCAGTCCGGGGAGCATGACCAGTACGAGCGCCGATGAAATCAGCAGCCAAGCGGTATCGCCCGTATTCAGGACAGGAGCGACCGCTGCCGGTGCGGCCGGGGCCGCGGCCTGTTCAGCCAGAGCGACAAGGGGAGTCATAATCGCAGCTAAACCGGCCAGGAGTGAAGTTGTAAGTTTTTTGTTCCTCATAGTTGCCTCCAATGGATTTCGGCTAGTATCCGTCTCCGCGCAGTCGCGCCGGTACGGGCCGTATCACTGTTAGAAAGTGTAGGTTACCTTTACGCCGTACAGGCTTTCGTCGCTGACGCCGCCCAAGTCCCGCGCCTTGGAGCTGAGGGCATTCGAATAGGTGAAGGAGGGCGATATTTTGAGCTTGTCGGTCACGGAATAATCCACGCCGGCCGTCAGTTCATAATCATGCCAGTTGTTGTAATCCACCCCGGAGAACTGCGCGGAAAAATTCGATTGGTTGTAGCTGACAAGGGCGCCGAGGTTCAGCCCGAGATTATTCATCAACTGGAAGGTGTGGCCGACGGAGAAGGCATAGAACAGGCCGGTGCTTTTGGCCATTTTGCAGTCCCAGTACACTGCAAAGGTAGGAGACAGCAGGGTGTTGACCGTTGTCTTGAGATACAGTTCATCGGTGTCACGCAGGCCTTCCAATGAATAGAAGACATTTCCCACATTGAAGGTAAGCAGCTCAATGGGTGTGAAGTTGTAATTGAGGGTGATGTCCGTTTCGGTTATTTCGCCTGCCTTGTACCCTCCACCCTGATGCGTCATCAGATTGCTCCAGTAGCTCAGGGTGAACCCCTTGTACCCCAGATCGGCTCCGAACTGGGACACCCACTGATTGCCGCTCAGATCGATCCCTCTGAAGATATACTTGTTGTACAGACCCGCATATACGTCACCGGTGAGGCCTGTTTCGGCTCTTGCGGTAGTAGCCAGGCTTGATGCGGCAAGGATCAATGCAATAATCAAAATCCTGAATTTCTTCATTTGTGACTCCTTTCGATTCAATTAAAATAAATTACATCAGAGTGCTTCTCCACCCTTCTCTCCGGTTCTGATCCGTATCGCTTCTTCCAGCGGCAGGATGAAAATCTTGCCGTCGCCGATTCTGCCCGTCTTTGCTGCATTCTCGATGGTCTCCAGCACCTTGGGTACCATGTCGTCGGCAACGGCGATTTCAAGCTTTACCTTGGGTATGAAGTCGACGACATACTCGGCGCCACGATATAGTTCCGTATGCCCCTTCTGCCTGCCGAATCCCTTTACCTCGCTGACGGTTATCCCCATTACGCCTATCTCGTTTAACGCATCTTTGACTTCATCCAACTTGAACGGTTTTATTATTGCTTCTATCAGCTTCATTGTCTGCCCCCCGATTCTCTGGAAATAGTTTCCCGGTTTGAACCGAACACACCCGCGACTCTTTCTGGCGCCCCTGCACGACCTTCTCCACAAGGACTGCCGCCATTTTTTCTCCCTACCCGGCCCTGTGTGGAAATCGGCCGGTGATTCATTGCTTCTCGGTTTGGACATTCTTTCCCGGTAACCAGCATGATCCCTTGTTGCCTTAACCTCCTTTCAATAAATTCCCGGGAAAAACGTCCGTTTGTTAGATAACGTATTCGGTTTGTTCAGATGCGAGCAAAAAGCGTATTCGGATTTCTCTCTGACTGGACACGATAGTTGAGCGTTTTGCATTGGATGTGCCAGATGGATTTAAGTAAAATTATGACATAAAAACGGTATGTTACAAATTGCCAGAACAAATGATGCCGCAAATGGCACTTTGCACGGCGAAGAAGTGCCTAATTGTTAGGCAGTGAGAGATGGAATCTCAGACAGCTGATGGTTATGACGCTTAAAAGGTCGGGTAGGGCGTGAGCGTTTTTCGGCGTGTCCGGTAGATAAACCGGCGGATAGGGGTAGCTTGTTGTGATGTCAGAAGAAAGTGTGACGACGGAAAAAGGGGGGAGTACGCGGAGGATAGAGGGATGTCCTCCTATCCCCCGAAAAGTATGGCAATGAAGTCGGAGATTGCCGTCAGGGAATTGGTGAAGATAAGCACCCCGATAACGATGAGAAACAGGCCGGTAACAATCTCGAAGATCCTGATGAATTTTCTGAAGCGGTTAAACAGGACTAGGAATTTATGCATGGCCAGGGCGGAAATCAAGAAAGGTGTTCCGAGGCCGAGAGAATAGGTCAGCAGAAGGGCCATCCCCTTGTAGACCTTCTCTTCCGTAGCCGCAATCATCAGGATGGATGCCAGGATAGGGCCGATGCAGGGAGTCCATCCGGCAGCAAACGCCAGTCCCACCAGGAAGCTTCCGATATACCCGGCCGGCTTGCGATGGATAGTGATGCGTTTTTCCCCCAGCAGCATTCCCAGGTGTACGAGGCCGGTCACATGGACACCGAAGAAGATTATCAGTATCCCGCCAATCTTTCGTATTGCTGCCATGTGTGCCTGAAAAAATCCCCCGATGTAGGTGGCGGAAGCGCCGAACGCCGTGAATACGAGGGTGAAACCGGCAATGAACAGGAGCGAATGGATTATGGTTTTTTTTCGAACCAGATGGGAGGGATGTTCCGCCTTCAGATCTGCAAAGGAAAGGCCGGTGATGTAGGTGATATACGAGGGTATCAGGGGAAGAACGCATGGAGACAGAAAAGAGAGGAGACCGGCGATGAAAGCCCCGACAAAAGATATATTGGTTGATTCCATACGAATTCCTCTATCGTTCCCCGGAACGCCGAAAGGCGGTGCGGGGAACTGAATGCTTTCGCGTTCGCATGAATCGGGAATATCCCGTATGGCCTTGACTGCGGCCCTTGTCAGGATTCAGCTGATGCGGACAAAAAAAGCGGCGCCAAAGAAAAGGGGGAGGCGCCCTGTCGGAAGGAGGTTAATGGCGGCGTGTGACGACATAGTCGGCGAGTGAGAGTAATGCATGTCTGTCAGGCAGTTCCGGAAACAATTCCAGTCGGGACTTTCCCCGTTCAACGTATTCGCGGGCCACCTGAATCGTATACTCGATGCCGCCATAGGCGGAAACCAGGGAGTTGACCTCCCGGAATCCATCGTCTTTCAGGATGTCGCTCATAATCACGTCTTCAATCAGCTTTTTTTCTGACGAAGTGCACTGTTTCAGGGTATGGATTAGGGGCAGGGTTACCTTTCCCTCTTCCAGATCATGACCGATACTCTTGCCGAACTTTTCCTCGCTGGACACGTAATCAAGGGTATCATCTATCAATTGAAAGGCAATTCCCACATCCATACCGAAATCGCGCAGGTCAGTCTCCCTCTCCCTGCATGCATCGCCGAGTATGGCCCCCACCTGGCATGCGGTAGCAAGGAGCACTGCTGTCTTGCTTCTCACCACATCGATATATTTTTCTTCCGTCATGGCGAGATCACTCATGCAGGCCAGTTGCAGAACCTCGCCTTCGGCTATCTTCGTGGTGGCGCCGGAAATGGCACGCAGGATGTCGAGATTGCCGTCCTCGACGATGATGGAGAAGGACTTGGAGAAGAGGTAATCCCCCACGAGTACGGATGCCTCATTGCCCCAGAGTGTATTAGCCGAGGCAATGCCGCGGCGCAGGCTGGCATTATCCACAACATCGTCATGCAGAAGGGTTGCCGTATGGATGAATTCTATGACACTCGCCAGGGCTACATGTCGCTCGCCCCTGTATCCGCAAAGTCTTGCCGCGAGAATCAGCAGTGCGGGACGAATTCTTTTGCCGCCGCTGGAAAGAAGGTACTCGCCCACCTTCCGGATGAGGTGTACATCGGATTGCAGGTTCTTCCTGAATTGCAGCTCAACATTTTGCAGCTCCGTCTCGATGAGAGCTAATGCAGATTCCATGCGGAAACCTCGGGCGAATAGTTGAGCCATACTAAAAGAATGCCGTCAGCTTTGTCAAAGTTTTTCTCCCCTGCCCAGCCGACTTCCGGCACGTTGAAACGACGCACTGCAAAGCTACTCCGCAGCGATTCATGCGTATTTAATCAGTTCAACCATATCGCGCACTGCGCGATCGAGGCCCGACAGAACCGCGCGTGAGATGATGGAGTGGCCGATGTTGAATTCCTCGATACCGCCGAGGGCAGTCACTTTCTTGATGTTGGTGTAGTTGAGGCCATGGCCGGCATTTATTCCCAGTCCGAGCTTGGCGGCCAGCTTCACTGCGTTCTCTATCTTTATCAGTTCCTGCTCCTCGCTCTTCCAGTCAGCGGCGTCCGCGAAACTCCCCGTGTGGATCTCCACGTAGTCGGCCCCGATCCGGTTGGCTGTCTTAATCTGATCGGAATCGGCATCGATAAAGAGGCTCACAAGGATTCCCCCGTCCTGAAGCCGGGCAATGGCTTTTTCAATGGCCTGGGCGTGCACCCGGACGTCGAGTCCCCCCTCGGTTGTCAGTTCCTGGCGTTTCTCCGGCACCAGCGTGCACATATCCGGCTTTATGGAGAGAGCGATGCCGATCATTTCCTCGGTGGCAGCCATCTCGAGGTTAAGCTTCGTCTTCACCGTTTCTCGCAGGATCTTCAGATCCCGGTCCTGGATGTGACGCCGGTCTTCCCTGAGATGGATGGTGATGCCGTCGGCGCCCGCCAGTTCCGCGATTGATGCGGCTGCAACCGGATCCGGTTCCGCTCCGCCCCGTGCCTGCCGAATGGTCGCCACATGATCGATATTCACTCCAAGCTTGGCCACGTCATTCCCCTCCCAGCTTTTTCCGGACCAGATCCGCGATCTCCTCGGCCCATCCGGTAATTTCCCCATGATCCCGTCCTTCCAGCATGATGCGGAGCAGGGGCTCAGTCCCCGAGTAACGAATCAGGATCCGCCCCTCGTCTTTCATCTTCGCTTCAACACCGCCGATCAACGCGGCAATCTCGGGTATCGCTTTGATATCCTTCTTTTTTTTGACCCTTACATTGACGAGCACCTGGGGCAGCGAGGTCATTACCTGCGCCAGTTCCGAAAGGGTTTTCTCCTGGCGCCGCATGATCGAAAGGACCTGGAGTGCCGACTGGATTCCGTCGCCGGTGGTATTGTAATCGAGGAAGATAAGGTGCCCCGACTGTTCACCGCCGAAATTGTAACCGCCCTTCATCATCTCCTCCACCACGTACCGGTCACCGACGGCGGTCTTGACGATCTTGCCGCCTGCGTTTCTGACTGCGATATCCAGGCCCATGTTGCTCATCACCGTAGCAACCAGGGTGTTTTTGCGCAGTTTGCGTTTTTTCAGCAGTTCCGTGGCGCAGATGGCCATGATATGGTCTCCATCCACCTGGGCGCCGAACTCATCCACGAAGATGACCCGGTCGGCATCCCCGTCCAGGGCAATTCCCAGGTCGGCGCCGTGCTTCCTGACCGCCTCGCTGACCACCTCGGGATGGAGGGAGCCGCAACCCGCATTGATGTTCATGCCGTTTGGTTTCACCGCGATGGGGATAACTTCAGCGCCCAATTCCTCGAAGACCGCCGGCGCCACCTTGTAGGCCGCTCCGTTGGCGCAGTCGAGCGCTATCTTCAT
>CAYSPF010000116.1:1385-7636 GCA_964432775.1 uncultured Geobacter sp. | reverse complement strand
CCGAACATGAACAGGCCGAAATCGACGATAATCTTCCACTCGTGTTCGAAACGAGCAAGGGTCGATCGGTCGTGCGGGTCTTCCTCGAACACGTGTTTAGACTCACGAAGCGCATGAGGGAAGAACGGCACGATAAACACCAGGGCCAGGGCCGGATGGAGATGGGCCTCGTGGAGACCGAACCAGCTGGGAATCCCTCCCAACAGCAGGTACGGCCAGTAGCTCTTCACCTTCGCGTTGCGCAGGAACCAGGCAGCGCCCATTCCGGCGATGGTCAGCATCAGCCAGAAAGGTTCCGCGGGTACGGCCGGGTCCGGGTAGAAGATGGCGATGATGGCCAGGCCGATGGCGTCATCGGCGATGGCAAGCAACAGCAGGAACGAGATGACCGGATGGCCGTCACCGAATACAAGGCGCGCCGCAAGCCAGGCCAGGGCGATATCCGTGGCCGTCGGGATGCCCCAGCCGTTGGCTAAGGTCGGCGCCCCCAGCAGAGCATTCAACAGGAAATAAACCGCCACCGGGCCAAGTACCCCGCCGAAGGTTGCCAGGAGCGGGTTGACCGCCTTGCGGGGAGGGTTCAGATCTCCCCCGGGCAGACAACTCTGGGTAATCTCCACGGCCGCTATGCCGAAAAAGAATACCATGAACAACTCGTTGGTGACGAAGTGGAAGCTGAAGGGGCCGAAGAAATGATTGTGGTCGAAATACGCGTACCCGGCCGGGTCCAGATTCGCCCACAGGACCGCAACAACAACCCCGGCGATGAGCGGAACAGAGAATTCCCGGAGCAGATTGATTCTCTTTCTCATCGATTATCCGTCTCCCCGGCCGCCAGTTCACCATCCGCGTCCGCGCGCCGGTAATCGTCATCGAAGCGGACGATGTCGTCCTCTCCCAGATACTCGCCGCTCTGCACCTCGATGATGATCAGGGGGATGATGCCGGGATTCTCCAGCCGGTGGACCTTGCCCATGGGGATGAAGGTCGATTCGTTCACGTTGATGATGGATACCGCTTCGCCGTTGGTGACCCGGGCGGTGCCGGAAACCACGATCCAGTGCTCGCTCCGGTGGTGGTGCATCTGGAGGGAAAGGCGGTGTCCCGGATTTACCTCTATCCTTTTTATCTTGTAATTCCTGTTCTCTTCAAGGACGGTGTAACTGCCCCACGGTCGTTCTCCCCTCTCCATGGGATTATCTCCTTGCATTCAGGTATTTTTTCAGCGCCTCGCGCCAGTCTTCAGGCACGAAACCGGTGTCCCGCGTCAGCTTCGAGCAGTCGAGGACCGAATAGCGCGGTCGAGGGGCCGGTCGCCCCAGTTCTTCCGTGGTGATTGGTCTGACCAGAGTCTTCAGCCCCGTCTCCCGGAATATGGCCCGGGCAAAGTCGCACCAGGAGCAGACTCCCGTATTCGCGGCATGGTAGGTTCCCCGTCGGTCTTTCTCCAGCAGGACACGGATTGCGAAGGAAAGGTCAACCGTCCGGGTGGGGGCGCCGAACTGGTCGTCAACCACCGCGACCTCGTCCCTTTCCATTCCGAGACGGAGCATGGTCTCCACGAAGTTCTTTCCGTAGAGGCCGTAGAGCCACTGGGTCCGGACGATGAGGTGATCCGGGTTCAGGCGGGCGTTCTCTTCGCCCATGAGCTTTGAACGGCCGTAGACGCTGAGGGGGTTCGCCGGGTCGTTCTCCAGCCACGGCGCTCCCTTGCTCCCGTCAAAGACGTAGTCGGTGCTCGCCTGCACCAGCTTCGCGCCGATCTCCTTCGTCACCAGGGCCAGGTTCCTCACCCCGTCGCCGTTCACCGCAAAGGCCCGTTCACGCTCCGTCTCGCAGCCGTCCACATCGGTGTAGGCAATCGCGTTAATCACCACCTTCGGCTTCAGCTTCATCAGGACTTTTCCCACCGACGCGGCATCCGTAATCTCCATCTCGTCGTGGCAGACCCCACGTGCCGTGTCGCCGAACAAATCCAGCAGGTCATGCCCGAGCATCCCCCGGCCGCCGGTGACGACTATCATCACCGATCACCGTACATCTTCTCGTAGTAGTCGCGGTAGGCCCCGGAGGTCACCTCCCGCACCCACACCTGGTTGGCCAGATACCAGTCGATGGTCTCGCCGATCCCCTTCTCGAAGGTATAGGAAGGTTCCCACCCCAGCTCACGCCGCATCTTGGAGGCGTCGATGGCATAGCGACGGTCATGGCCCGGTCGGTCCTTGACAAAGGTTATCAGCGCCCGGTTGGCCCCCGCCGACCGGGCGAGCTTCGTGTCCAGGAGATCGCAGACCAGGTTCACGATGTCGATATTGCGCCACTCGTTGTTGCCGCCGACATTGTAAACCCCTCCGGGGACGCCGCCTTTCAGCACTGCTTCCACCGCACGGGAATGGTCCTTCACGTGGAGCCAGTCGCGCACGTTCAGGCCGTCGCCGTATACCGGCAGGGGTTTCTCCGCCAGGATATTGTGGATCATGAGGGGGATCAGCTTTTCCGGGAACTGGTAGGGTCCGTAATTGTTGGAACAGCGGGTGTTGAGGGTCGGAAAGCCGTAGGTTTCACGGTAGGCCCGTACCAGCAGGTCTGCCCCGGCCTTGCTCGCGGAATAGGGCGAATTGGCCGCCAGGGGAGTCGTCTCGGTGAAAAGTCCGCTCTGCCCGAGGCTTCCGTAGACCTCGTCCGTGGAAACCTGGAGGAAACGAAAATCGTGAACCGCCTTCGAACACCAGTGTTTGCGGCACTCCTCCAGCAGGACCTGGGTGCCGAGCACGTTGGTGCGAACGAATATCTCAGGCCCGGTGATGGAGCGATCCACGTGGGACTCGGCCGCGAAGTGAACCACAGCGTCGACCTTTTCTCGGGACAGGATGGAAGACACCAACTCCGCGTCGCAGACATCGCCCCTTACGAAGGAATAGCGAGGGTCCATCTCGACACCTTTCAGGTTTTCCAGGTTTCCGGCGTAGGTCAGCAGGTCCAGGTTGACCACACGGGCGTCGGGGTTTTCTCCCAGGAAATGGTGGATGAAGTTGGAACCGATGAAACCCGCTCCCCCCGTGACGAGCACGGAGCGGGGGGTAAAGGATAGGGTCATGAGAATTCTCCTTTGCCGGACAGGACCGGGGAAAAGCTTCCCTTCAGGAACAAATAGCGAAGTATTCCCAAAAACAGGGGACATTCGACAGAAAGATAGCACAAAGGAATACGACAAAACAATCCCGGATGCCTTCTTCCATCTTCCATCGCCTGTCAGGGATCTGCTCAGGCGGAAAAATGTGGCTCATACACCATGAATGGAGGGAATACTTTGAAACAGCCCACTGTTTTGTTATACTGTGCGCACTTTCACCCCTGTTCTCCTGTATGGACTCGCGCAGCATCTCCGGAGTTTCCATGAGCTTTCTCGATAATGTCAGCCCCCGGTGGATTGAGGAGCAGTACCGGATCTGGAAACAGTCCTCCGGCCGGCTCCCTCCTGAATGGGAGATCTTCTTCAGCGGCTTCGAAGCCGGTCTGGACTCCGCTTCGTCGGGAGAAGAAACCGCTTCACCGGCGTTTGCCCGAAAACTGGCCGCCGTCCAGGCATTGATTCACCGCCACCGGGATCTGGGCCACCTTCTGGCCTGCACCGATCCCCTCTCCCCCTGCATGACGGAACATCCTCTTCTGGACCTCCACGCCTTCGGTCTCGACGATTCCGACCTGGGTGTCACATTTCCGGTGGAGGAGTTCCCCGGAGGAGAAGCAACCCTCCGCGAGATCCTGACACTGGTGCGGGAAACCTACTGCCGCTCCATCGGGGTGGAATTCATGCACATCCAGGACCCGGAGAAATGGCTCTGGCTCACGCAACGGATGGAGTCGCGCCGAAACCGGACCATTTTTTCACCGGAAGAGAAACTCTCCATCCTGCGCAAACTGCGGGAGGCATCCCTGTTCGAGACCTTTCTGCACCGGAAGTTCCCCGGTCAGACACGCTTTTCCCTGGAAGGGGGCGAAACCCTCATCACCCTGCTGGATACCGTTGTTCGCCATGGTTCACGCACGGGGACAACGGACGTCATCCTCGGCATGCCGCACCGGGGAAGGCTGAACATCATGGCCCACATCTTCGGCAAGCCCTACGAAAACATCTTCGCCGAATTCCGCGACGAATGCGACCCCGGATTCGTCGGTGACGGAGACGTGAAATACCACGCGGGTTTTTCCAGCGACGTGACCCCGGATTCCGGTGCGCCCATCCACCTGACCCTGGCCGCGAACCCGAGCCACCTGGAGGCCGTCAACCCGGTAGTGGAGGGGAAGTCGCGCGCGCGCCAGGACCGATTCGGCACAGACGGGACCGCACGGGTCCTCCCCGTTCTCATCCACGGTGACGCGGCATTTTCCGGCCAGGGCATGGTCGCCGAGACACTCAACCTTGCCGGACTGGAGGGATACCGGACCGGCGGCACCCTGCACATCGTGCTCAACAACCAGATAGGCTTCACCACCCTGCCGGCGGACGCGCGCTCCAGTCGTTATGCTACGGACACGGCCAAGATGCTCGCCGCGCCCATCTTCCACATTCACAGTGAAGACCCGGAAGCCGCGGTCCATGCCATGCGCCTCGCCCTGGACTTTCGCCGGGAATTCGGCTGCGATGTGGTGGCGGAGCTCATCTGCTACCGCCGTCACGGGCATAATGAGGGGGATGAGCCCTGGTTCACCCAGCCCCTTCTCTACGCGGCCATCATGCATCGCCCGCCGGTCCACGAATCCTATGGTGAGCGTCTGCGGGAAGAAGGCATTTCGGGCGACGCCCTTGAAGGAATGACGCAGGATATCAACGAACGCCTGGAAACAGCCTTCGCCCGCGCACCCTCGGCTTCCGCTCCCGCCTTTCATGGGAGATGGAGCGAGATCCGGCAGGAGTATGCGCCGGCGAAAGTAGAGACCGGCACGGCACGCAAGACCATCAGCTCTCTGGCGCACACTCTGTCTGAATTCCCACCCGGTTTCACACCGCACCCCAAGATTGTCGCCCTCCTCCGGAAGCGGAACGAAGCCGTTTCCTCGGGCGCGGGAGTCGACTGGGCGAACGCTGAAAGCCTCGCCTTCGCCTCACTCCTGCGCGAGGGGGTATCCGTGCGGCTGAGCGGTCAGGACAGCCGGCGCGGTACTTTCAGCCAGAGACATGCCGTCCTCCACGATATCATTACCGACCGGACCTACATCCCGCTTTCATCCGTTGCCGCAAAGAATGCGACATTCTTCCCCTGCGACAGCCCCCTCTCCGAAGCAGCGGTGCTCGGCTTCGAGTACGGATACTCCCTGGAATCCCCGCAAGGATTGACGCTCTGGGAGGCCCAGTACGGAGACTTCTCCAACGGCGCCCAGGTGATCATCGACCAGTTTCTTACAAGCGGTGAAACCAAGTGGGGCCGGGCGAGCGGTCTGGTCCTGCTCCTTCCCCACGGCTACGAGGGGCACGGCGCCGAACATTCCAGCGCCCGCCTCGAACGCTTTCTCCAGCTCAGCGCCGACGCCAACATGCTGGTGACCTTTCCCTCCACCCCGTCCCAGTACTTCCACCTGCTGCGCCGCCAGGTAAAGCAACCGTTTCGCAAACCTCTGGTGGTGCTCACGCCGAAAAGTCTCCTACGTCACCACCTCTGCGTCTCCCGTCTCGACGAGATCACCGGCGGCTGGTTCCGTGAAGTGCTGCCCTCTTCCGCTGACCCGGAAAAAGTTTCGGCGGTGCTCATCTGTTCTGGTAAACTGTACTTCGACCTGGCGGCGCGAAGACAGCGGGAAGAGCGGGAGGATGTGGCTATCGTGCGTGTCGAACAACTGTTCCCCTTGCGGGATGATCTGCTGAGGGAGGAGCTCGGCCGCTTCCGCCATGCCCGAAGCTTCACCTGGACGCAGGAGGAGCCGCGCAACATGGGCGCATGGTCATATATCCGGCCGCACCTCGCCGCAATCCTCGACGGCGAACCGAAATACGCGGGAAGGCGGGAAGCCGCCTGCCCGGCGGTGGGCTCCCACCGGCAGCACGGGATCGAGCAGGACAAAATTCTGGATGAAGCGTTTGCCACATAGAATCTGTCGGCAGGGTGATGTAGGGGCACCCCCCTGTGGGTGCCCTTCCGCGTGCCCTTTCAGATCAGGACAGCACTATAATCAGGGCGGCCACACAGGGCCGCCCCTACGAATAATCACTGTTTGCGGAGAATTACATGGAAATACGAGTTCCCGAGGTCGGC
>CAYSPF010000116.1:0-1375 GCA_964432775.1 uncultured Geobacter sp. | reverse complement strand
CGAGCAGGAAAAAATTCTGGATGAAGCGTTTGCGCCGGATCCGTAGGGGCGAACCTCGTGTTCGCCCATGACGAACAGGTGGTTCGCCCATGACGAGAAAGGGCGAACACGAGGTTCGCCCGTACAATATCAAAAATATGGAGCACTCAATGGATATACGAGTTCCCGAGGTCGGCGAGTCGATTGTGGAGGCACTGGTGGCGAAATGGCGGCAAAAAGACGGCGACGCCGTGCGCCGTGAAGAACCGGTCTGCGAACTGGAGACGGACAAGGTCACCCTGGAGTTGAACGCGGAGGCTGATGGCATCCTCTCCATCCTCGTCCCCGAAGGCTCCACCGTTGCCATCGGCGCCGTTATCGGCTCCATCCGCGAAGCCGGCGCGCAGGAGACCACCGCGGGCGACACGGAAGCGCCCAGTCCGCCCCTTTCTCCGGCAGCCCGCAAGCTGGCCCGGGAAAAAGATGTCCGACCCGAGACGGTAAAGGAAAGCGGCAAAAGAGGTCGCGTCCTGGCCGAGGATCTTCTGCCTCCGCACGACGAGGCCGAAATCGTGAAGGCGCCGGAGCAACTCCCCCCGGTCCAGAGCGCTCCCGTAACGCCCTCCCCCGAGCCGGAACGGGAAAGCGAACCGGCCCAACTGGTTCGCGCCGAGGAACCTCCCGCCTATCAACCGGAACAGGACCGCCGCACAACCCGCACGCCCATGACCCCGATACGCAGACGGATCGCGGAACGCCTCACCGAAGCGCGCCGGGAGACCGCCATGGCCACCACCTTCAACGAGGCGGACATGGGCCGGATTATCGCCCTTCAGCGGAAATACCGGGATTATATCCAGCAGAAGCACGGCGTCTCCCTCGGGCTGATGCCGTTCTTCGTGAAGGCGTGCGTGGAGGCGCTGAAGGAATTCCCCGCCGTCAATGCCCGCATCGACGGCAACGATATCGTGCAGCAGCATTTCTATGATATCGGCATTGCCGTAAGCGGCGAGAAAGGGCTCGTAGTCCCGGTTCTCCGTGATGCCGACCGGCTCCATGTCGCGGGGATCGAACGGACAATCGACGGTTTCGTGGAAAAAGTCCGCACCAACCGGCTGGAAATAGCGGATCTGGAGGGAGGCACCTTCACCATCAGCAACGGCGGTGTCTTCGGCTCGCTCCTCGGCACGCCCCTTCTCAACCCGCCCCAGAGCGCGGTTCTCGGCATGCACGCGATACAGGACAGGCCGGTGGCACTCCTCGGCAAGGTGGTGATCCGTCCAATGATGTATCTCGCCCTCACCTACGACCACCGGGTCATCGACGGCCGGGAAGCCGTTCAGTTTCTCAAGAAGGTGAAAGAGTATGTGGAAGAGCCGGAGGAAGTGCTGCTGGA
>CAYSPF010000115.1:0-7760 GCA_964432775.1 uncultured Geobacter sp. | reverse complement strand
CCTGGCCCGGAGCGGCGTCAACACCCTGGCGGTGGACGAAGACCCGCAGATGAACCTCCCCCATGCCATGGGGCTCGGGGTGGAAAAGGCTTCGGCCATCATCCCCCTCAACCTGAACAGCGCGTATATCGAGGAAAAGACCGGCGCCCGGCCCGGCGCCACCGGCTGGGGAGCGCTGTTCAAGCTCAATCCGGATGTGGATGACGTGGTGGCGCGCTTCGGGGTCCGGGTCGCGGAGAAGCTCAGCATGCTGGTGATGGGCACGGTCAAGCAGGCGGGCGGAGGGTGCCTCTGCGCCGAAAACGTGCTGCTGGACTCGGTCATCAGGCACCTTGCCCTCAGGGAAAACGAGGGGATCCTCCTGGACACCCAGGCCGGGGTCGAGCATTTCGGCCGGGCCCTTTCCCGCGGATTCAGCCATTGCCTGGTAGTAGCGGACGACAGCTTCAATGCCTTGTCGGTTGCCTGCAGTTCTGCGGATCTGGCCCGACAGATCGGCATACCGCGTATCTGCCTTGTGCTCAACAGGGCAAAGAACGACAGCCGGGACCGGCTGGAACGCTTCTGCAAAGAGACCGGATTCACCCTTGACGGAAAGTTCGACGGCACGCTGTTCCTGCCTGTTGAGCCGCGCCTGGCCGACATGGAACCGGACGTGACGCAGATCATGTCCGCCTGCGACAGCGAGTATGAAACGATGGTTACAGCTCTGGCCGGCGCGCTCACGGCGCCCTCCTGCAACTGCTCCAGCGCCGCCTTCTTGTAGGGGCGGGGAAAGCTGTTGCGGGCCGGGATGGGGCTTTCCCGGGGCCTCTCGTACGGCTTCAATGCAGGAAGGCGGATCACGGGACATCGCGCGAACCCGGCAGGTTGCTGTTCCGTGTGAAGGAGGGTGACAGATTACGAGAGGCTTCGGGGAAGTTCCGGCCCGGCCCCTGACGACAATTTCCGGATGGACACGAGATTGGGTTACGCGTTGCATCCGCTAACCCAACCAACGAAAAAACATGAGTTATGCGGCAGCAGGGCATTTCACCCACCAACGCCCTACCATAGGGCCGCGCGCAACGGAGAGACCAACATGAAGAGAGTTTTCGTGGACTACAGAAAATGCCTGGCCTGCAAGGCGTGCGAGACGGCCTGCGCCGTGCGCCACCACCCCGCGGGGAGCCTGGTGGGCGCCCTGGGCGATCGGCGTACCGAGATCAATGTCAGGGTGCTCGGCATCGAGCATGAGGCATTCCCCCTCTCCTGCCGCCACTGCGATCCGGCCGACTGCCTTACGGCCTGCCCCTCCGGCGCCCTGCGCCGCGAACCTGACAGCGGCGCGGTCATCATCGATCCCTCCCGGTGCAAGGCATGCGCCATGTGCGCCTCGGTCTGCGCCTTCGACGCCATCTCCTTCAAGGAAACCCATCGGTCAGAGCATGGCCGGGACGTGGCCTACAAATGCGACCTGTGCGTGGAGAGGGTGAAACAGGGTGACAGCCCCGCCTGCGTGGCTGCCTGCCACTCAGGTGCGCTGGTGTATGAAGAATTTGACGAAACCCGCAACCAGCGCGCCTCTAAAAACCTGCGCAGCTACCTGCTCGGCGAAAGCGGCGTGCCTCCCCATGTTGAACGGTACCGGGAACTGCGCAGAAAAGAGTTCGCCAGGCGGCGGGGTGGCAAATAATGAGGGTGGTTACGGTCGGCGCCGGTATGGCGGCCGCGGAATTCGTGGAGCGGCTCAGGCTGGAAGGGTTTGAGGGGGAGATCGTCATGATGGGTGAGGAGGATTTCCCCCCCTATTCGCCCTGCGTGATCCCGTTCTTCCTGGCCGGAGAGCCCCTCGACACGGTGTTCTGGAAGGGAAAAGACTTCTATGAAAAATACCGGGTCACGGCCATGCTGGGTGATCCGGTAACGGAGGTGGATGCGGAACGGCGCACGGTAAGGACAGCCAAGGGGCGCACGGAACCGTACGACCGGCTGTTCTTTGCGCCGGGGTCGCGGAACCGTCACCCGAGGCCCGACTGGCTGGAAACCGCCGGGGTGTTCGGCTTCAAGACGCTCAGCGACATGATCGACATCGGCCGCTTCATCTCCGAACAGGGCTGCGGCTCGGCAGTGATTTACGGCGGCGGATTCATCGGTGTGGACGCGGCCCTGGCGCTGAGAATCCTTGGCCTGCGGGTTACCATCGTGCACCGCAACACCCGCCTCCTCTCCCAGATGACCGACGAGGAGGGCGGACAATTCGCCACCCGCATGCTCGGGGAAAAGACCGGCATGGATATCCGGCTGCGGACAAACGTGGAAGAAATCACCGCCGACGGGGGGAGACTTACCCGTGTGGGCCTTACGGACGGGACATCTATCGAGACCCCGCTCCTCATCGTGGCCGTGGGAGTGGAGCCCAACTCCGGGATGCTGGCGGGCGCCGATAGCGGCGTCACGTGCGATGACCGGATGCTCGCCGACCCCTGCATCTATACGGCGGGTGACGTGGCCGTCACCCGGCACGCCGTGGACGGGACCCCGGGGATCTATGCCAACGCCCCCGGCGCCGTGACCCAGGCCAGGACAGCGGCCCGGCACCTGGTCCACGGTGACGGCGCATATCCGGGGTCGCTCAACAGCACGGTGCTCCGCAAACACATGGATTTTCCGGTGATTTCGGTGGGAAGATTCAGCGGCGAGGCCATCACCCGGCAACGGGGCGAGGTCTGGCGCAGGGTGTACCTGGAGGACGGCAGGATCAATGGCTACATCATCATCGGTGACACCCGCATGTCGGGCTACCTGTATCAGCTCTACCTTTCCCGAAAACGGGCCGATAGCGCCGTGCGCGAGATGCTCTCCGAGCACCGCCATGACGGCTACTATCGGGGAATGCTAGGACTCGCCCGGGCTTGACGGGGATTTCTCAGCCTCCGCACTTCTCAGCAGCAGATCCATCACGGTCAGGTCGTTCAGGGCTTCACTGCTTCCGGCTTCCAGGCGCGAGATCAGATCGTGAGCCATATTCCCTATGGGATCCGATTCACGGAGAGGGAATTCTTCTCCCTGGTGCCGGAGATTTTTCAGGAAAGCCCACACCCGGACATGCTCCGGATCACGGGCAGGATAGTACGTCTGCTCACCCTCCGCAACCACCAGATATCCGGCAGTCACCAGTTTCGAAAGGATCTTCCGCACGGTCCGTACCGGCACGCGCCGTTCGTCTGCCAGCCTTTCCGCTGTCCAGGGGCGTTCCTCGCGGAAAAAGGACTCCGCCACCGACAAAAGGATAACCAGAGCCGTCGCCTCCCGCGTTGCATAGCTGAGGTCTCCCAGGTCGTAATCGTGCAGAAAGGTCTTTCTGCTCTGGTGCGCGACAACTACCTCCACCCCGAACAGCACGATAACCCAGCTGGTGTAGATCCATATCATGAAGACCGGAAGGGCAGCCAGAGTGCCGTAGATGGCGTTGTATTTGGCAACGCCTACCTGGAAATGGACGTATCCCCACTGGGCTATCTGCCAGGCAGTTCCCGCAAGGATCCCGCCGACCAGGGCCGAGACGAATCGCACCCGGGTATTGGGTATGAAACTGTAGAGGCAGACAAGCGCCACCCAGATGCTGACATAGGGGATAATACGGAAGAAAAAGAGGAGGAGATCACCGAAATACGCCGTGGTAAGGAGCCAGCGGACCAGGCTCTGGCTCTGGAGGCTGGTGGTGATACTCATGGCCGCCAGCAGCAGAATCGGCCCGCTCACCACGACGCTCAGGTAGTCACTGAACTTGCGGTACGTGGATCTGGTTTCCTCGACCCCCCAGATATCGTTGAAGGACTCTTCTATGCTGCCCAGCAGCGATATGACCGTCACGATGAGGGCGGCAAGACCGATGGCGCCCAGGGAAGTCATCTTGGTATTATTGATATAGGAAATTATTGTCGTGACTATCTCGCTCGAACCCACGGCAAGACGCTCGACAATAAGCGGTTCCAGCACATTATGAACGCCAAAGCCCTTCAGGATGGCAAAGGCGAGGGCGAGGAAGGGGACCAGTGACAGGATAGTGGTAAAGGAAAGTGCTGAGGCCCGCAACAGGCATTTGTGATCCAGGAAGTTTTCGATGACAACGACCGCGCCCCGGAGACCCGTGAGGGCATACCGCTTCGCACCGCGGCACTCGTTCGAGCACATCCCGCGCAACCACTGGTCAAGAAAAGCGAACAGGTCTTTGTCTTTACTCCGGCGCACATTCATACCACCTCCAAATCAATCGGAGATTTTGGACACAAAAAAGCCCACGCAAGCGTGGGCTTTTTTGCAGAAAACTACGCCTTCTGTTCGTTAAGCCTTTCCTTTTCCTTCTCGATGGCCTCTTTGCCCGCCTCGATAGCGGAACTGATGATGGACTTCTTCTCCATCACGACATCCTTGCCGCACTCGTAGGTTGACTTGATCTTTTCCTGCGCCTCTTTCGCGTACTCCTTGATCTTGTCAACGGCGTCCTCGGTCAGGTCCTTGATCTGTTCACGCACTTCTCTGCCCGTCTTCGGGGCGAAGAGCAGCGCCAGTCCCGAACCGATTGCCGCGCCGGCAAGAAACGATACCGCAACTGTAGCCAAACTCGAACCCCTATCTTCATCCGACATACCTGTTACCCCCTTTTCCGTGAGATTCTGTCGCACACATACTGCCCCGCGGCCTTTGCGCCGGTGGACAAAAGAGATACCCGGGACAGCACATCAGCCACAGTGCCAATCACGGCATTGATCCTGCTGATATTTCTTCCCGTATCACCCACCGCCGTCATGGCCGACTTGACATCTTCCACCCGTGACGCTATCCCGTCGGTTGTTACCTTCAGATCCGCAAGAACGTACTGCAGATCCTTCACCACCGGCACGAGTTCCGTATCGATGCGCGTCATGAGCCCCCTGGCGGCAATCACTGTCGCACGGATCTCGATTAACGCCCGAACCAGGAAAATCGCGACCACAACCAGGACAACCGCAATCACGATCCATACAGCTACAACACTATCCATGGCATCACTCCGTTCCGGCGATGGCGTGCATCGCCGTATTCATCAGGTTGAAGTATAAAGGCGGTGACGCTAAAAGCAAGTCACTTTCAGCATTCCCGCGCTATTTCATGACCTGGAGCATGGCCTCACCCATCTTCGCCGGGCTCGGGGCAACGGTAACCCCGCACTCCCGCAGGGTGCGAATCTTGTCTTCCGCCTTTCCCTTGCCTCCGCTGATAATGGCGCCCGCATGCCCCATCCGTTTTCCCGGAGGCGCGGTCCGCCCGGCGATAAAGGCGGCAACCGGCTTTCTCATGTTTTCCCGGATCCAGGCAGCCGCCTCCTCCTCCGCGCCCCCGCCGATCTCTCCGATGAGAAAGACGCCTTCGGTCTCCGGATCCTCGTTGAAAAGACGCAGGGCGTCGATGAAGTTCACGCCGATGATGGAATCGCCGCCGATTCCGATGCAGGTGGACTGGCCGAGCCCGATCACCGAAAGCTGCTTCACCGCCTCATAGGTAAGGGTACCGCTCCGGGAAACCACCCCGATCTTCCCCTTCAGGTGAATATCGCCGGGCATGATACCCACCTTGCACTCGCCCGGCGTGATGATGCCCGGACAGTTGGGACCTATCATGACCGTCGAGCTCTCCCGCAGTGCCCTTTTCACAAGCACCATGTCCCGCACCGGAATCCCCTCGGTGATGCACACCGCAAGCCCTACCCCGGCGGCGGCCGCCTCGAGCACCGCGTCGGCTGCCCCGGGCGGAGGAACGAAGATCATGGAGACATCGGCCCCGGTCTCGCGGACCGCCTCCTCCACGGTATCGAACACCGGGACTCCCTCGATGAGAGTCCCTCCCTTGCCGGGAGTCACGCCGGCGACTATATTCGTGCCGTACTCCCTGCACTGGCGGGTGTGGAACAGGCCTGTTCGGCCGGTTATCCCCTGGACGACTACTCTGGAATCTTTATTAACAAGAACGGACATTTGTTACCCCGTAGATTTTTAATTCGTCGTTCGTCGCTCGTCGTTCGTCGCTCGTCGTTCGTCGCTCGTCGTTCGTCGTTCGTCGTTCGACGTTCGACGTTCAACGTGCTATTTCCCCACCATGCGGACGATACTTTCCACACCCTCGGTAAGATCGTACGTGAACTCCACGTTCAGACCGGACTCCTGGAGGAGGCGCTTTCCTTCCTCCACGAGGGTGCCGTCCATCCGCACGGCGATGGGAAGCGTGCAGCCGACCTCCGAGGCGGCGGCGATGATCCCCTCGGCGATGACGTCGCAGCGCATGATACCGCCGAAGATATTCACGAACACGCCCTTCACGTCGGGATCACCAAGGATAATCTTGAAGGCAGCGGCCACACGATCTTTGCCGGCCCCGCCCCCCACGTCGAGGAAGTTGGCCGGAGCGCCGCCGTACTCGCTGAGCATGTCCAGCGTTGCCATGGCCAGCCCGGCGCCGTTCACCATGCAGCCGATGCTCCCCTTCAGCTTGATGTAGGAAAGGTCGAACTCGCCGGCGGTTATCTCCAGCGGGTCTATCTGCGAGAAGTCCGTCATCTCCTGGTACTCTGAATGACGGAACAGGGCATTGTCATCGAAGTTGATCTTGGCGTCCATGGCCATCAGCCAGTCGGCCCCGGTGACCACGAGGGGGTTGATCTCCACCAGGGAACAGTCCTTTTCCAGGCAGCAGCGGTAGAGGTTCAGCATCAGGGTAACGCACTCCTCGCAGAGCCTACCCTTCAGGCCCAGGGCGAGGGCCATCTTTCTCGCCTGGTACGGCCGGAGTCCCACAAGGGGATCAATGGTAACGATATGGATCTTTTCGGGGGATTTTTCCGCCAGGGCCTCGATCTCCATCCCTCCCTCGGCGGAGGCGATCATGCAGTAGCGTGAAGACTGGCGATCCAGGGTAATGGAAAGATAAAACTCACGTGCAATTTCTACAGCCTCCTCAACGAGGAGCCGCCGGACGACCAGCCCGTCCGGACCGGTCTGGGGGGTAACCAGCGTCCTGCCGAACAGGTCCTTTGCCGCCTGGAGCGCCTCGTCCGCGCTTGCCGTCAGACGCACCCCGCCCGCCTTGCCGCGGCCGCCGGCATATATCTGGGCCTTGACAACGCAGCGTCCCCCCATCTCCCGGGCGGCCCGCTCCACCTGGGCTTCGGTAAAGGCGGCGCGTCCCCGCGGAATCGGGATGCCGAAAGAACGCAGGATATCCTTGGCCTGGTATTCGTGGATATTCATGAAAACTCCATGGATAGGAAATGTCAAACGCGAGCCAGTATAGCGGCATGGGGGGGAGAATTCAAGGAAGATTCCGAATGGTTACTCAGGTTGATAGAATGAAGGCTTTAAGGAAAGGATACTACACGAACTATAAATCGCGCCGCTTTCGAAATAATTCCAATTTTCGTGCAGGGGCGCATGGCATTCGCCCGCATTCGGGCTGGCCCCGCACCTCACGCATCCGTACACGGTACCGGCAAGGGCTACCTGAATACAATCATGGTGGCAGTCTGGTTCATATGCCCGATAAACTGCTCCCCGTAGGAATTGAATCCAACTGTCGGAATATCGGCAAACACCTCGCCGTATTTTCCGCTGAGTTTTTTATACTCAAGCTCCAGTGCCCGATGTGCGCAGTTAAAAACGATAACTCCCGATATCCCGCCAAGCTTTTCTCTGGATCGCGCCAATGTTTCCTTTGTATCGTCAATAAGGTTCGTCAATTCAAGCAGC
>CAYSPF010000114.1:0-7766 GCA_964432775.1 uncultured Geobacter sp. | reverse complement strand
TAGGCGCGAATTCCCTCCTCCAGCCCGACCGGATCGAAGCGGAAGGTTTCCCGCCAGGCGCCGTCGCAGACGCTGTCTTCCTGCAGCATCCGGACCTGGTCCCTGGTGACGGGAAAAAAGGAAAATCGCTGCAAAAAGGGTGTCACCATCTCCATCAGGGAAGGGGACAGCTTCACCGTTCGCACGGTCCGTTTTCCAAGCACCCCGGCGATGCAGGTAATAAGTTCCAGATAGGTGATACGGTCCGGCCCGCAGAGTTCATAGGTTTTGCCGACCGTTTCAGGCATCTCCAGGGCCATGGTGAAACAGCGGGCCACGTCCCCACCGTCGATGGGTTGGACACGGCAGGACCCGTCGCCGATGACCGGCACCGCGGGAAGCTTTCGGACAAAGCCGGCGAACCGGTTGATGAAATCGTCCTTCGGTCCGAAGATGACGGAAGGGCGGAAGATGGTCCAGTCAAGCCCCGAGCACCGCACCTCCTCTTCTGCCCGGTACTTGCTCCGGTGGTACCGGGATACGGCGTTCGGTCCGGCGCCGAGGGCGGACATCTGCAAAAAGCGCCGGACACTGCCTTTCCGCGCCGCCAGCAGCAGGGATCGCGTCGCCTCGCCGTGGAGACGCTCGAAGATGATACCGCGGGACGGGAACTCACGGATGATGCCCACCAGGTTGATGACGGCGTCACAGCCGGCTAGTGCCCCGGCATAGGTTTCCGGCCGCGTCACATCCCCTTCCACCTGCTCGATTCCCGGCTCCAGGCAGACCGTCCTCCGGTGGGTGAGCAGGCGCACTTCGTGCCCCCGTTCCAGCAGGGCGCACCGCAGATGACCGCCTACGAACCCGGTGCCTCCGGCAAGGAAGATGCGCATGGGGAAACTCTCCTGTGCAAGCTTTTTTCTGCACCCGTACCCTGTTAGTGTACCGCCGAATCAGTGAATTTCCAGGGCTGGGCCGCCGGTTACGGGATTGACGCGTTGTCGAGGGCGGCCTCACCGGCAGGAACGGACAGCGGCCGCACACGGTTCCTGCCAAGGCGTTTCATCAGCTTCCAGAGAGGTCCCTTCACGGGGAAGTGGCGAAGCGCCTTCATCATGGCGTCGCTCATGTTTATCTCCAGCCCCGGCACGACCCAGTTCCTGCGCTTCATGGCCTCGGCCGTCACCAGGTCGCACAGGATGTCCCTCACCCCGGAAGAGAGATAGAAAACCGGCTCCAGGAGAGGTGTTTCCGGGGAGATGATCCCTTCGGCAACGGCCTGACGGTGCAGGGAAGTACCGGGATAGATACGGATGCCGGTCATGCCGATCACCGCCGTGGGATCCACCTCGTCCATGAGGGCAAAGCTTTCCAGCACCGTTTCTTCCGTCTCCCCCGGCCCGCCGAACAGGATGTAGTGGGCAAAGTCCACGCCGAAGTCCCGGCAGAGGAGCGAAGCGGCGCGGATCTCCTCAACCCCGAACGACTTGCCCAGGTTGCGGAGCATATGCGGAGAGCCGGAATCGCTGCCGAACTCGAATGCGTCGCACCCCGCCTCCACCATGATCCGGAGCAGATCCGGAGTGACGAAGCCGGGATTGATGAATGCCGACCAGTGCACCGGCAGGCCTGACGCTGTTATCGCCCTGCAGAGCCGCTCCGCGAACTCCACGGGATAGTTGAAGATGTCGTCCACGAAATAGAGATACTCGGTACCGTATCCTTCCACCAGTTCCCGTATTTCGTCGATGATGTCATCCACCTGCCGCAGCCGTATCCGGGTTCCTTCCAGGATCGGGTAGGTGCAATAGATGCAGGAGAAGGGGCAGCCCCTTTTTGTCTGGAGGTTTGCCATCCCCCCTTCCCGGTTGTAACGCTCCACCTGGAACAGGCGCCGCTCCGGTCTGCCGATTGCCTCCACCGGCAGCGGGGAGATCAGACTGTCGCTCCCCCTGACTACCACCCCCGGAAGCCCGGCAGGTGATTGGCCCCGGGCAATGCGCTCCAGGAGTCGCGGGAGAACCTCTTCCCCTTCGCCGACCACCCCGTATTCTCCACCCAGCTGCTCCAGCAGCTCCCGCGGCATGAGGGAAAATCCGGAACCGCCGAGGATCACCGGCGCCGCCCCCCTGCACAGTTCCACCACCCCCTTGACCCCGTCCAGGTAGGAACGGAAGCCGGGATAGGTGACATTATCGATATTGCGGATGGAGATGACCACGGCATCAGGCGGGAAGGCAGAGAGCGTCTCTTTGATGAGCGATTCCGGATCCTCGGCAAAGCACAGATCGATGACCCGCAACCCATGGCCCGCGGCCTTCAGCGGCCCGGCCAGGAAGGAGAGTCCGAGGGGAAAGACCGGGTAGGGGCTCTTTTCGCGGTTCGCGGAAATCAGCAGGATCTCCATCAGGCCTCCAGGTAGGCGAGCATCTTTTCGATTCGTTCCTTGATAGGGGAGGGAGCGGAATACTGAAGGGTTCCGTTTCTGTCGGTGAGGACGAGGACGGCGCGCCCCGAGGCACGTTGGACGCCGTCCGGCCCGAGTATCTCGCAGAGAAACTCCAGGGTAGCGGTCTCGGTCCGCCGCACCGATGTCATGACCCGCAGCTCTTCGTCAAAACGCGCCGGCCGCTTGTACTTCAACTCCAAGGCCACCACCGGCGCCAGAAAGCCGGCGGCGGTAACCTGGTCCGCGTTCAGATCGAACCTCCCGGCCAGATCATTTCTTCCGACCTCCATCCAGGCGACATAGTGGCCGTGCCAGGCAACCTGATAGGAGTCCACCTCGTTGAATCTGACCCGAATCCGTGTCTCATGATATTTCATTACGATCTCGCGGCCTCGTTCTCGATCCAGCGGTTGTACTTTTTCAAAGCATCACCGACCCCTACCTCAATGAATCGCGTGACACCCGCCGCCAGTAATGCCCGGTAACATTTCTCCCAGTAGACCGGCATGAGCAGCTCCCGCAGCAGAAAATCCTCCACCTCGGGGCCTGTCAGGAAATCCTGATCGATATGGTTCATGAGAGGGACGGACGGCTCTCCGAAACGGTAATCGGCTACACAATTCCGCAGACTGTCGGCGACCACCTCCATGAGGGGGGAATGCAGCGGCGCATCGCACGGGAAAACCTTTGCGGAAAATACGCCCGCTTGCAGAGCCTCGGCAACGGCTGATTCCATTTTCATCCGTTCCCCGGACAGGAGAAAATGCCGGGAGGTATTGTGGTTTGCGAGATGGACGCCATTGTTCTCTGCGATGGCGAGAAGCGGCTCCAGGGGGAGCCCCACCATGCAGCCGAAGGCGTAGTCCCCCGTCTCCGCCATGCGCGCCATGCAGAGGCCGATGCGGAAGGTGAGCTCCAGCGCGTCCTCCTCCGGAAGGGCGCCGCTCACCGCAAGGGCGGCATAGACCCCCATGCTGTGCTCCGCAATCAGGCTCGGCCGAATCCCTTCCCGGGAGAGGCGTCGCGCATGGTACAGGCTCATGGCGACCCCGTACACCTGAAGTGCAACGCTCTCCGTGGACGGTTTGCCGCTCCAGGAGAGGTCGTGAAGGTAGAGTCCGGTCCGCTCGCGCACAAGGCGCGCCATATCACGGAAATCGTCGTCATCGGGATGCTGGGGTCCGGGTAGAAGCGGCTGCCCGGGAAACATGAAACAGTTCATGGTGAAGACCACTCCAAGTAAAATATAACTATAAAACCGGCAAAAGGCACTCGGCAAAGGGCAAAAGGGGAAAATCCGGAAAAGGTTACCATCTCGAAAATACGACGGGGTTCAGGGTTGGCTGATAGCCTGGTGTCACCCTTTGCCCTTTGCCTTTTGCCTTTTGCCCATCTGTTCCATCCTCCTGATGGCACTCCGGAAGCCCAGGTTCATGGGCGCGAACACCTGCACTGACCGGTGTGCCTTGAAAATGCGCCGGAACATGGAGGAGAAGGAATAGAAGGCGCTGTTGAGCCGGTCGTGTCCCGCCTGCAGCTCATCAGCCGTCATTCCCGAGGGACGGAAGGTCACGTGCCCCATGTCGTAGTCTTCCCAATTGTTGGAGGTAATCCTCCCCTCCGCCTCGAGCCGTGCCCGGACCGTGGTGCCGGGAAAGGGGGTCAGGATGGGGAAAATGGCGGCCTCCAGTCTGGCCTCCTCGCAGAAACGGAGCAGTCCGTCGAAGGTCGCCGGCGTGTCGCCGTCGTATCCCAGCACAAAAGAGCCGAGGATACCGATTCCGCTGTCGCGAAAGGCCCGTGCATCCTCCAGGTAGCTGGAGGAGCGGTTGGTCACCTTGCCCATGGCGGCGAGGGACGTCTCGTCCAGGGATTCGAATCCCACGAACAGGCCGAGGCAGCCCGATTCTCCGGCGGCCTTCAACAGCTCGGGGTCGCGCGCCAGGTCGATGGGCGCGTGGGACAGCCACTTGAAGCCCATACCCCGCATCCCGGAGAAAAGCTCCAGCGCATAGCGGCGGTCTCCCACCAGGTTGTCGTCCACGAAAAAGGCGAACGAGTTCTTCTTTCGGAGGGTCTCCAGTTCCCGGAGCACCGACTCCACCGGACGCTTCCGGTACTTCCTGCCGTAGAAGGCGGTGACTGAACAGAACTCGCAGTCATGGGGGCAGCCGCGGGTCGTCTGGATGGTATTGGTGAACAGGTATCTCTTGCCGTGAAAGACCTCCCGCCGGGCCGGGGGGATTTCGCCCATATGCAGGAGTTCCGATGCCCGGTAGAGGCGTGCCAGCGTTCCCTTTTCCCGATCGTCCAGCAGTTGCGGCCAGACAATCTCCCCCTCTCCCACCACCACCGCGTCCACATGCTCCAGAGCCTCATCGGGGAGGTTGCTGGCATGGAATCCGCCCATGACCACGGGAATGCCCCGTTCACGGAAGGCATCCGCAATCCGGTACGCCCGTGGCGCCTGCGGCGTCATGGCCGTGATGGCCACCAGGTCCGCGTCCGTATCGAAGGTGATGGTTTCGATATTCTCGTCAACCAGCGCAACCTGCCACTGCCCGGGGGTGACCGCCGCAAGCGCGGCAAGGGAGAGGGAAGGGAACTTGAACCCCAGCTCGCCCCACAGCCTTCCCTTCGGCCAGCCGGGGGCCACGAGGAGGAGTTTCACTTCCGGTGTTCCGCGATATACCCGGCCATGCTCCGCACCGACTGGAACACCACGGTTCCGGTCTCCGCATCCGGGACAATCACCCCGAAGTCTTTCTCCATGGCCACCACCAGTTGGAGGGCGTCGATGGAGTCGAGGCCGAGACCTTCACCGAACAGGGGGGCATCGGTATCGATATCCTCCGGCGCCATCCCGTCGATGCGCAGACTGTCAATAATCAGCTGTTTTACCCGGGTAATCAGTTCTTCAGACATGTAGTATCCTTTTTTCGGCCATCCATGACTCCCCAGTAGTCAAAAAAATTGTACCACTGGTCCGGATAGGCTCTGATATAGCGTTCAAAAACCCGTAAAATCCGTGCCGTACCTTCCTCTATCACCTGCTTGTGGCTGCCGTGCCCCCCGGAGAACCAGACCGGCTCTTTCATGATCGTTGCGTAGCGGCTCCCCTCCCGGGGCACGAAAACCGGGAACACCGGCGCGCCGCTCGCCAATCCAAGGTAGGCCGCACCGAGCGGGATATCCGCCGGCAGGCCGAAAAACTCCATGGGCGCGGTGTGGGAGGAACCGTCCCGATCTCCCAGCAGCGCCAGTATCTCGTTACGCCGCAGCGCGTTCACCGCCTCGATGATGGCCAGCGGCGAGGTATCATGACGGTCCACGTAGATGAAACGGATACCCCGTTCGCTCCGAACCCGTTCCCGCAGCTCGTTGACCCGTTCGTCCGGCTCCCGGAAGGTGAGGACGTTGACGGGATACCCCATCTCCGCCAGGCCCAGCCCCCCCAGCTCCCAGTTCCCCAGGTGAGGCGAGATGAGGATTGCCCCGCGCCCGCGCGCCATGGCCGCGTCGAGATGTTCCTTGCCCACCCGCCTGCCGATCAGGGCATCGAGCTTTTCCCCCCGCAGCCGGATCATCAGCATGACATCGGTCCAGTTGAGGGAGAATTTGTATAACGTGGAAAACAGAAGATGCTCCACGTTTCGCGCGCCGGTTATGATCCGCAGGTTGGCGCGGAAAATGCGCCGCTTCTTCCCGAGGAGGAGGTAAACGACCCCGCCGGCCAGAAAGGCGAATGGCGGGAACAGGAACCGGGGCGCCAGCAGGGTCAGCAGCGAGATGAGAAAGAGATTGATGCTGCTGTACAATCTCACGAATTACCGCTCATCATGGTTTGTTTCCGCAGCGGAGCGCTTTTTTCCGGCCGGGCGTAGCGCGGAACTCTTTCTCCCAGGCAGGGTCGGCGATATTCCCATAGCGGGAGGCGTAGTCGTCCATCTCCGACGAGAGCCCGGTAAACACCTCCTCGGCGCCCCGGTGGGTGGGGTAGACACCCTCCGTGGAGAAGATCTCCCGGCCGAGCTCCGGGTGGTCGATGAGCATGCAGGGGCGGAGAAGATTGTCGTGCTCCCCCTGCCGCTCCCGTATCATGCGGAACAGGGGTGACCGCAGCGCCTCCTTCAGTGTCGTTCGCCGGATGTTGTCCACGGCGAAATGGCAGAAGACGCACGGCTCGATATCGCCGTTGGCGTTGATATGGAAATATTTCCTTCCGCCGGCGATGCAGCCGCTGATAATGGGACCGTCGTTCCAGAAATCCACGATAATCATCGGCTTCTCGGCGCGGAATTTGACGGTGGTGCGCCGCATCAGATCCCGCTGTTCGGGCGTGGGCATCAGGGAAAGGTCCGGCTCCCGGCCGACGGGTACGTAGGAGAAGAGCCAGAGGGCGGAGCAGCCCTTTTCCAGCAGCATATCGATGTAGTCGGCGCTGGTGATGATACCGGTGTTACGGCTGGTCTGGGTGAAGGAGCCGCAGAACGACAGCCCCGCCTCCCGCAGCAGGTCCATGGCGTGCATCACCTTGCGGAAGTGGCCCGGGCCGCGCCGCTCGTCGGTCTCCCGCTCGTACCCTTCCAGGGAGAAGGCGGGCATCACGTTCCCCACCTCGATGAGCCGTTCCACCATCCTTTCGTCGATGAGACCGCCGTGGGTGAACACCAGGAACGCCATGTCGCTGTGTTTCTTGAAAATGTCGAAGATGTCTTCCTTGAAAAACGGTTCGCCCCCGGAGATGACGGCGAAGTAGACCCCCATCTCCTTCATCTGCATGAGAACGGAATCAATCTCCTCCCGGGACAGCTCAAGGGACTTGTCGTAGTCCCCGGCATAGCAGCCGTAGCAGGAGAGGTTGCAGCGCATGGTGGGGCTGATGACCACGGTGGAAGGGGGGTAGTACCCCTCCCTATCCAGCCACGCCTTGCGCTTGTTGGTTCCGGAAAGGAGGTGGTTGACCGCCAGGTTGGATATCCACTTGTCCCGCTGGTTGGGGTGGAGGTCGCGGAGGATTCTGCGGGGGAATTCGATGCTCGGATGGTTCTCACGGATCAGCTGACGGATCCAGCGGATGCGCTCCCGGTAATAATCCTTTTTCGGCAGCAGTTCCATCAGGTAGGTCATCCGCACCAGGTTCTCGTTGGAAGAATTGCCGGCCATGGAAAGGAGAAGCGAGATGATCTTTTCCGTTGAATAGTTTTTCAGGCTTTGCAGCATGGTTCAATGTCCTCTTCCCTCACCTGTATTTGAGGAAGGTCATGCAGATATTCCATGTATCCCGCACCGGCCGGAAATGACTGGTGGGGCGGCCGTCCGCGACCCGCGCGGCAAC
>CAYSPF010000113.1:1328-7832 GCA_964432775.1 uncultured Geobacter sp. | reverse complement strand
GGTCCGAGGCAAACATGATGAAGAGAATCCGATGAGAAGACCGAACCTGAATTTCCTGGTTGACGCAGCGGCATTTGCGGCTTTCGTGCTGCTTACTTCCACCGGCGTTCTGATGAGCTACATCCTTCCACCCGGTTCCGGGCACTTCAGCACCCTGTGCGGAATGGATCGGCACGAATGGGGCCGGTTGCACTTCTGGATTGCCGTTGTCCTCATGGTGTTTCTGGGACTGCATCTGCTGCTCCATTGGAAATGTGTTGCGGCGATGGTCAAGGGGCAGCCGGGCGAAGGTTTTCGAATGCGAACGGCACTGTCCGTTGTCGGGCTCACGGCTCTCATCGCCCTGTCTGCGTTGCCGTTCCTGGGAAGAGTCGAGCAGGGAGGCGAGCCGCCGCATAAAATGCGCTACGCCGACCACGACAAGATAGAGGGTTATCGCATCGACGGAACAATGACCCTTACCGACGTCGAACGGTTGACCGGAGTGCCGGCGGCGGTACTGCTGCGGGAACTCGGTCTGCCGGACAATCTTCCCCGGGATGAGCAGATGGGGAGGCTTCGTAAAAGATATAATTTTGATTTGCAGGATGTGCGTGAGGTTTTGCGCAAGCAGGGCAAAAAATAGAGTACCGGACTTCTATGCCCTTGAGATACTATCTTTCCATCATTTCACCCCCAGAAGATGGACTAGAGAAAAAATGCACACTACAATCAGAGTCGCCAACAATATCCGCCTGGCCCTTTTCCCGATAGCATATGCGCTCAGCGGAGTCCTGATCGGCAGTACGCTTAATCGCGTCATGATTGCGGATCTCGGTTATTCAGCGACGCTGGTGGCTTTCTTTTTCTCCATTCCGCTGATGATTTCGCCGGTACGCGTCTGGGTCGGTTACCGCTCGGACGCATTCCCCCTTTTGGGAAAACGGCGCGAACCCTATATTGTTCTGGGCGCATTACTTATCGGATTGGGAATCATTGCGGTCGTCAGCATCATCACCCGACCCGGCGGCACTACCCTGCTGATGGCAGGCGTGGCCTCAGCATTCCTGCTCTATGGTTTGGGGAGAAATGCCGCCCATACTACGTTCCAGGCATTGGTGGCGGACCGTTACACTGCCGAAGATCGGTCGCGCGCAGCTACGTTGTATGAAGTGGCTACCATGCTGGGCATGGTGGCAGGCGCCGGCTTCATCAAAAAAGGCCTGGCTGACTATGAACCGACCAGGCTGATCACAGTGGCTCTGAGTGTTGCCATGGCAGTTTTTGTCCTGGCGTTATTCGCAACCCTCGGCAATGAGGAGAAGAATAAAGACCTGGACGAAGCGGCGCAAAGGGCGCGAGAGATTCCCTTTCGCACTGCATTTGCCCATGTCATTGCGGCCGACCCGCAGGTTCGTCTGTTTTTTGTGATCGTGATGCTGACATTTATCGGCACGTTGGCGCAGGATGTTCTGCTTGAACCATATGGAGGGCTGGTGCTTGCCATGCCCGTGGGTGAAACAACCGGCCTGATTCAGTACTGGGGCGTTGGCGTATTGCTTGCCATGCTTGCTTCCGGGGTTTTTTTCCTGAAGCGCTTCGGCTGGATGATGATCATGCGCTCCGGCCTGATCATCTCTGCCCTGGCATTTTTCGGGCCGATTGCAGCCGGTGTGCTGGGGAATGCGGGCGTGTTGAAGGTTGCGGTTTTTGTGATGGGTCTCGGCACCGGCCTGGCGGGCGCCGGGATGCTGTCGGGCACGCTTTCCTTTACCACCAGAATCCGCGCCGGGATGCTGCTGGGGGTGTGGGCGGTGGCAAACATGGCAGGCCATGCTTTTGGCAGCCTGCTTGGCGGAATGATTGTCGATACGGTGCGATTCCTCACGCACAACCCTTTCCTCGCGTACAGCACGGTTTTTGCCGCTGAAGTGATCATGCTGGTGTCGGCCTTATATCTTTCCACCCGCATGAATTTCGCTGCGTCACAAGCGCATCAGGAAGAACTCTGAGGGGCATTTTCCAGGCGGTCATGCCGGCGTGTTTGCATGGGTTTTATTGTTGCGGATTTACCTGTCTCCGTGTCATTTTGATTGCGAAATGGAAGTAACGGAGACGTCAGGTGAGTAAATAGGAGAATAATAAAAAATGGGGGGCAACAAATTACCACCCAATGATAAAACAGGAGGGTCGCCATCGTAACTCCTATTCGAGTTCTTCTGAGCGACGATCATCGACTGTTTCGGGAAGGGCTGCGTTATATCTGCACGACGGTGGGAGGATTCGAGGTCGTTGGCGAAGCCGCTACCGGAACCGAGGCGGTGGCCATGGCCCGCGACCTGAACCCCGATGTCGTCCTGATGGATATCCAGATGCCCGGAATGGACGGCGTCCGTGCCACCGCCGTGATTACCGGGGAGAAACCGGATGCCAGGGTCGTCATCCTGACCATGTACCGTCAGGACACCTATGTCTTCGAGGCGATAAAGGCCGGGGCCAGGGGGTATCTTCTCAAGGACGTCTCGGGTGACGATGTGGTCGCAGCGGTGCGGTACGCGGCTCAGGGAGGAGTGATACTACAGCCGGAGATGGCTTCCCTGGTTTTCGACGAATTCCGCCGTCTGACCGGGAAGGAACAGGACGACGTCCCGGACGAACGACTGACACCGGGGGAGAGGGATGTGCTTCTCAGGATCGCACAGGGGGATGACAACCGCCAGATCGCTGCGGCACTGCATATCACCACCAAGACAGTGGCCAACCGGTTAAGCGAAATTTTCTCCAAGCTGCACGTTAAGAACCGTACTCAAGCGGCTTTGACTGCCTTGCGCAAGGGCTGGACCGAGCTCTGACACGGCAATGAACCTGACCCCCCGCCATATCCTGATTGCAGGTTTGCTGGTCCTTCTGGCTGTCCTTGCGATGTGGGAGGGTACCGCCGCGACGACTCCCGGCGCAGCCCGCTTCGCCGGCGACTGGAGATTCCGGTGGGAGCAGGGGGGCGAGTGGCGGCCATATTTCCCGGACAGGCCGCCGGAAAGAGGGGACCATGCCGATCTCTGGCTGGAGGCAACGATACCCGATGCCGGCCCGGCCGGCCGGGCCCTCTTCATCCCATCCTATACCGCCTTCCAGTCATTCGAGGTCAGAATGGGCGACCGTCTGCTGTATCGCAGCGGCGAGTTTCCCGCGGGATTTGCGGAGCGCCATCTTTACCATCGCTGGCATCTGATCCCTGTCCCGGCTGACGCTTCCGGCAGATTGCTGACGTTCCATTTCGCTTCCAGCCATACTCGTTTCATCGGCCTGTCGGGACCTGTCCGGCTGGGCGATCCAAGCGCCATCCTGAAACATATCGTGGAGGCGAACCTTCCCTTGGCGATTCTCGCCGCCCTTTTTGCTCTCGTCGGCGGCGCCTCTCTCGTCGCGGCCCGTTTCTTCCGCTCCGCCTCCCGCGCCCGGCTATCCGCATTCGCCCAGATCGCCCTGGGGGCGGGATGTTACCTCTTTTCGGAATCGGATCTCAGCCAATTTGTCTTCACCGCGCCGGTCCTTGCCTCGTACATTCATTATCTCTCCTTCTTTCTGTTCGTTTCCGGTATCGGCCGCTATTTCGAACCGATGATCGAAGGAACCAGCCGCACTTGCCTCAACCGTATCGTTCAACTTCTTACCGTCTATCCGCTGCTTGCCACGGTGCTGGACCTGTCCGGCCTGGTTGCCTGGGACGCCTCGTTTGCACTGGCGTTGATCCTGGTTATGGGTATTGTCTGCTGGTTGGGCGGCGTTATCTGTTCATCGCGGTTCAAGGAGGCGGCGCCCCATGACGCGGCCCTGATACGGGCGGCGTTCATACCACTATTTATGGCAGGGCTGTTCGATGCCGCGGTTGGTCTGCACCTGATCGGTTCCGGTCCGTTGCTCTATCCGTGGGGGCTGCTCGTCCTGATGAGTGTGCTGTTCTATCGCATCCTGGCCCTCGATTTGGAAGAGAGAGACGCGGCCCTCCTGCTCCTGGAAAAGACGCGGCGCGACGAGGTGAATGCCATCGACAAGGAGCGGCGGCGCATCGCCCGTGATATCCATGACGGCGTGGCCCAGGATCTGGCCATGATGAACATGCGCGCCAGTGTCTGGGAACATCTGGTCCATGCCGACCGGGAAAAAATGACCGAAGAAATCAAGCTGTTCCGGAAGCTTCTGCGCAAGAACATCGGCGAGGTGCGCCGGGCGATCTTTGCCGTGAGGCCGGTTGAACTGAATGAACTCGGTTTCAGGGAGGCTGTCGGGCGTTACGTCAGGGAATTCGGAGAGTACACCGGGCTGCGGATCGCCCTGGATGTGGCGGGGGGTGCAGCCATGCCGAATCAACTGGAATTGGAACTCTACCGGATCATTCAGGAGAGTCTCAACAATGTCGCCAAACACGCCGAGGCAACCGAGGTCGGTGTCAGGATAAACGACGACGGCTCCGGATGTTTGACCGTTTCCATCACCGACAACGGCAAAGGCTTCGACCCGGCGGCCCTGGCGCAGACTTCCCGCCTGGGGCTCAGGCAGATGAAGGAAGGGGTTGAACGACGAAACGGGCGGTTCCTGATCGACAGCGGGCCTGGCCGCGGCACCACCATCACCATTTGTTTTCCCCTTACGAGTACCGCCGATGAAGGCATGACACCACTTTCCACCTGATCTACCTCGTTAGTACGGAGGCAATGAAACATATCAAAGGGTAATTTTACTGCGGTCCGACGGGAGTTTTGTCTCTTGTCGGTCGTTTTTTAGTAAGACTACTATGGATAATGAGTACCTCCCATCCAGGGAGGGGAGATTGATCCCTCTGACACCTTACACTTCTTCGCGCTTTGCTGTTCATTACAATAGAAAAGGAGATTCTATGGGCACAACTATCCGAAACATCAGAAGCGTCCTGAAGGCCATCATGCTTCCGGCAGTGCTTGCTTTGATCATTTCCTGCAGTGGAGGTGACACCGACACAACCGCAACCGACACCTCAACCTCCAAGTTCTCCGTACGCATGCTGGGTACGATGCCTGCGGAAATCTCGGAAGAAATAGACCAGCAGTTCGTCAATACGAGTACGAACTCCAAAGCGCCGTTTCTGATCGGGTCGGTCGACCTCGGCGCGCTGAGCGAGTCACAGCGCAATGCCATCCGAAAATGTTTCGACAACGACATTCCCATCGTGCTCGTCAGGCCTACGCCCGAACAGAGGCAGGCGCTGCGCTCCCTGCTCGGTATCGATGTTCCCGACACCTCGACAGCCGTTCCCGACTTCCGGGTGATTCAAACCAGCCGGAAATACGAGCTTTGGGATTACGTCTTTGCCGCTCCGTCCGTCAGGGAGACTACTGACACGGACACGACAATCTATGCGAATGGCGAACTCGGCCCGATTGTGGACGGCCCGGAAAGCAGCAACGGGCTCTTCGATGTGCCCGACTATCAGGTCTCCCGGGTCAAAAACCTGCGTGCATGGCTTGAACAGGGCACATTTCGTGAACTGAGCGAGGTGCCCGAGACAGGGACGGTGACCCTCCCGAAAGCGTACAAGGCAGGCGCCACAGAGACGCCCGCCAACATTATGGAGGTCATCGGTGTCGACTACGCCTCGACGAACTTCAACTACCTGCACAATGCCTACGCGATCAACATGAACGCCCGATCCGTCTATCAGAAGGCCAACTTTTTCGTGATCTCGGCCAACGGAATACTGTCCGCCGCGAAGGAGTGGGAGGCGACGACCACCGAGGAGGAGCGCAACAACTACGGGGCATACAACCGGGGCCGTGTGGCGTTCCAGTACGAGATCCGCTTCCGTGTTCCGCAGGCCCTGGCAGGCGAAGTGGTGGAGGTGTCGAACACCGTTCCCAAGACAGTGGAGAATGTTGTGGAGGTATCGGATACCTTCGGCTGGGAACTCGGCGGGAAGGTGACCGGGGGAGGGGAGTGCGACGGAAATATCTCGAAGAAGGACGGACCAGAGGGAGGGTGCTCCGGCAAGGTAGGCCTCGAACTCTCGGGCGGAGTCAAGGCGGAGGTGACCAAGAAGTCCACCGTGCGTGACGTGAAGGTGGAGAATAAGACCGAGCCGGGCTCCCCGGGGTGGCTCTTTACCATCCCCCCGCCGGAAATCGATAAGGCATACGTACTCTGGCAGATAATGGGTCCCTGGACGTTCCCGAAGCCCATGGCGACGTCAACCTTCCAGCCCGCAATGGGATGGGTGTGGAAAGTGTCGGACTCGGTCAGGGAGCGTTTTCCCGGAGGGCTCCCGGTCATCGTGGAATTCCGGCCGGTACTGGTCCATTGCTACTCGACGTTCGGATCGCACTACTATACGGTGTATTTAAAGCCGGACATGTTTTCCACCCAGATCTCCTTCCCGTGGCCTCCGACCACTGCCGCGAAGTAAAGACTGCAATTTTAGGAAGCGGAAATATCGAAACATAGAGGGGTCGCGTCTACATTCTTCAGAGAATGAAATCTGTAGACGCGACCCCT
>CAYSPF010000113.1:0-1228 GCA_964432775.1 uncultured Geobacter sp. | reverse complement strand
AGGTTGTGATCAAGGAGTATTCGCAGTATCTTGATAGAGACAATGCTCTTCTGCCGCTCGTCCATCTCCCTGAAAAATAATGATATCAAGTCCTACCTTGAGGGACTCCAGCTTATCCAGAAAAGTCTCAATCAGGGCGCCCTGGATGATACCGCCGTGCTGTGGAGCGATCATGAGCGGCGCCGGCAAAAACCCTGAGGTAGCTGTTCCGGCTGAGAATAGACTTGCTTCCGGTGCCATCAGCGAGGAGGATCCTCCCGGAGGACAGCCCGTAGTCATTTTGTCGATTCCGGCATCGTAACTACCTGAAAAACGTCTCCGCAAGGAGAACCCAAGAGTGGGGCGCGGGGGTACGTTCTTGACAGGGCAATGGGTGACCCCTGGCCCGGAAAGGAGAAGTAGTGATGAATGTCAAATCAACGCTTGTGGGCTTGATTCTTCTCTCCGTTCCTCACATGGCACTCTCCGCGCAGAAGGACTGGAAAGTCTTTGTGTTGCCGCCGACCATCGAGACCAGACAGGAGGTCAAGACGATACCTGCGGGTTGGGTAGCGTTGCAGGACGCGGGTCCGAACCAAGTAGCAGGCATCACCGTTTTCGATGGTCGACCGGAGCAGAAAGCCTCCCTTGTTCCTGACAATGAAGAGAAACAAAAGGCTGAAAACAGACTCGCTGTTACCTGGCGGCTTGCCCCTTTGTCACCGGAAGGCGCCTGGCTTACCTTCTCATACGCCTCCACGTCGGTTGTCCTTGCCAGGCCTCTGCCTAAAGGCACAACCGAGTTGCGTGTCCTCTACGATACATCCGTCACTATTTGTGGTAAGAATGAGATTGTACGCGTCGAGTATAGATAAGCGCCCAATCCGAGATGACGCCTGTATCTCCACAACCGAAGATAACGGAGGAAAAATATGAAGAAAACCGCACTCAGTCTCGCCTGTATTACCTCGATCCTTCTCTTCACAACGACTCCGCTACATGCAGCCGAGAAGAAAATACTGTTCAATACCGAGAGCATCAAGCACGAATCAGGCACCGGCTCAGAGTGGTGCCACGACAAGTGCGGCAGAAGATCAGGCCCTGATGTGAAATCGTTACTATCCGAGGGTTGGAAAATTGTAGGGTCCTCTTCAAAAGAAGTGGTTGGAGAGCAGTATTGGTATGTTCCCTGTAATACCTGTAGCCCTCATGGATGCGTCTGTATCGGTACGGAGTACATTCTGGAGAA
>CAYSPF010000112.1:0-7880 GCA_964432775.1 uncultured Geobacter sp. | reverse complement strand
TATCTCTCCCGGCTTACGGTTGGCGATCTGCACGAACTGTTTTGCCCACTGGTCCATGATGCCCTTTGCCGGCCCGTACCAGGTGAGCCGGGTCAAATCAATCGGGCCCACGTCCTGCATGTCCCGGTCGGCAAAAGTTGCGATCACTTCGCCGGTCTGCAGGACGCGCAGACGGCCTTCGAAGGCGGCCCTGCGCTGGTTGACGATGCCGGCCGCGGTGCCGCCGCCGGGCACCAGCCAACCGGCCGCATGTAATACCGGCTTTGAGGGGTCAATCTCAATCAACGCGAGTTCCAGGCGAAGTACATCTTTATCAGCCGGTCCCGGTTTTTCGATGACCCGGAATCGGTGATTGGGATCCTCCTTGAACTGTTTCACAACCTCGTCGTGGAAGTACTTGGCAAGTTTTTCGATGTCCTTCTTCACATTGCCGACCCAGTTTGCCGTACCCCCTTTGTGGAGCCAATCCATTTCCAGCATGTAGTCGGTGTTGACCGGCGCGACAACCAGCGCCTTGTAGTGCTTCGCGTCAAAGCCTTTTTTGACCCAGACCTTCTGAAACGGCAGGTTGTCACGCCTGGTCTGAAGTTCGGGGTGCTCGATGAAGCCGGCATCCGGCGCCGGCTCGACACTCTTTGCCTTGATGTCGTTGGAACCGGAACGCATGCTTGAGCAGCCTGCGATTACCACGCCCAGAAGGCAGAACAGCGTAAGCAGTGCAACCCGACGTCTTTTCATCGCGTTACCATGTGATCTCATTTCTCCTCCGAAAAGATTGTATTTCGCCGCGCATCGTATTCTATTTCACCAGCGGAACGGCTGCCGCGATTTCGAAGTTCAATGCGGCACGGATCTTGTTCTCAATCTGCAGATAGCGGGCAGCTTTCACGGGAGGAAGAGCCTTGTACAGTTTCGGCACGAACGACTTTTTCATTGCCGCCCCTGCCTGATCGATAGCGACCATCTCGCTGATCATCTTCTTCGCCTTTGCGTCCGTCATTGACGCGTTCTTGTAGTCAGCGGCATAGTCGGCTATCAGCACGGCGATCCTTTCGTTGAGTTTCCCCAACTGGACCTGGTAGGCGTCATAGACCGGCCAGAATTTCTTGGCCTCAGCGTCGCTGAGCTCCATATTGACCGCTACCAGCAGTTTTTTGTCCGCTTTGACCTTTTCCAGCAGAATCTGCATGTCGCTGTTCGAAGGCTGCTCTGCTGCGACCAGCGGCACGGAAATCGACAGGGTGATTACCAGCATGATGAAGAACACGATTTTTTTCATGGTTTTTGATTCCTTTCTTGGTTGGTTATGGTTATGGTGCAGCGAACGTCTCGAAAATGTCCATCCGGGCTTTTTGCGATCCCATCTTACTTGACCGTGTAGTTTCTCCCCGTCATGCAAGCGCCCCACGCCCTGTTGTACTCGCCACGCCGCTGCTCGTACGCCGTTGCCTGTTGCTGGGCATACTGCTCCTGCGCTTTCTGGCTTCTCCTTTTACGAGCGGCGCCGATGATTCCTCCGGAAGCGGCGCCGATGGCCGCGCCTTTCCCGGCATCTCCGGCTATTGCTCCAGCCGTAGCTCCCACTGCCGCTCCGCCCGCAGCGCCTTTGACCGCTCCTCCCTTACCGGAGGGTGGAGGGGCGGTTGCCGTGGGAGTCTGCATCGGGTCGAAGCCGGTCTGGCCCTTGGCCCACTCATAACATTCATACTTGTCCCTCTCCAGTACTTTGGGGCTCTGTCCCATGTTCGGATAGACGATTACATCCTGCGCCGATACCGTTCCTCCGCCGGATCCCGCAAGAACGGCTACCACTACGGCAATGCAGGCCGTATACCGTGTTGAACTACAGAGTACTCCTTTTTTCATGTCATGCTCCTTTCGATGGCCGCCCCGGGTTTTCGCCGCCGCTCTTCGCGTGACTGCGCCGGCCGGGCTGATTGTAGGAAACCTCGCCTTTCCCGGTTACTTGTCCTCGGGAATATTTTCGGACCCTTTCTGACAGATTGTTTCTTGTGCAACGCGCTGCCGGTAGACGGGGCACTCCCAATAGCGTTCCATGCAGTACAGGGCGATATTGGGCACCGTTCGGCTGGTCACGTTGCGGCAATAGCATTCCGCAAAAGGTTGCTGCGAGTATTCGCAGAGATAGGCCGCAGTCTGTCGGCCGCTGTCAGAGGGTGACTTGGTCATGGTGCAATGGTCGGAGGGCTGTAGCCGAACATGTTTATTCTCCTCGAATCCAGCGATTGTCTGCGGTCGAAATATGCGACCCCGGAGGGCAAAAAGCATCATTGCATCATCGATCGGCGAGGATGAAGCCCGTTTTCCTTGAGGTGTTCACCTCGCGACTACCGCGCGTTATACCGTGACGTATCGATGACCGGAGCATCCGGGTCGAGTTGTGCCTTGGGATCTCCGACCGGCTTAAGCGTTGTGGGGTCGACCTTCCAATACTTCGGCGTGTTTGGCGTCGAGGAGGAACCCGTTCCGGCCTGCGGCCAGGCATAGTTGGAAACAACACCCCGCCGCTGACGGATAGTGTTCTTTGTGACGTTGATCACCATCGTGTCGGAGGCGATCGTGACCTCACCCTTCGGGTACCATGTGCGGATGTCGCCCAGTGCCGCTTTGATTGTATCGTCCGTTGCCTGGAAATGGGTGCCGACGGCCAGCCTCGGCGGTTTCCCGGTCTGCTTTATCTGGTCGAGAATGTACCCGTACGCCTTTTGCGGCGTGTGGGAGCTGTCCTGGACGTCTTGCGCCTGCTGCACCGCAGCGGGGTGAGTCGTCGGGTCTACTCCCATTTTCGACACCCAGACATCAGCAGGCACGACGATCTCGTGGATCAGGACATCCACACCGGGCTTGGCCTGGTCAATCATGTACTGGTTCGGCAATGTATCACCGCAATAGATCATCGACAGGCCGTTCCACTCCAGCTTGTAGCTGATGGCGCCTTCACGGGTGTGCACGGCAGGAAAATGGGTGATCTTCACTCCGTTATGGTTATAGGCGATGTTGTCGTTATTGGGGGCGCCATCCGGATCTTTGCCGGTCTTCCTCCAGTCAAGCTCGGTCGGCACCAGGTCGTAGGAGTCTGTCCGTCCCAGGGATGGATTGGGATCGTACGGGGGAATCTGATAGTCTTTATAGCTGGTGTACTGGAAACTCTGGCTTTCATTGTGCCAGATCATCATATTCTCGAGGGCTGCACAGTACGCATTGAGTCCGTCGGCATACGGCCCGCGTACGTTTTTGTCGGGGTCCGTATACGTGAATCCGGAATCACCGGGCCCCCAGAGGTAGAGAGGCCAGACCCGTCCATAGGAGGGTCCGAAACCATAGACAAACGGCACGTCGCCCATATGGTCCGCATGCAGATGGGCCAGAAAGATCCGGGACATCTTGTCCATGTTTATCCCCATGGCCCAGTATTTGATTATCGAGCCGGTGCCGCAATCAAAGAGAAAGCAGTCGTTATTGCCCAGCTCCACGAAGACGCTGACCGCAGACTGGCTTATCATGGGAATGCATGTGGTGCCCATGAAGGTGATGCGCATCTCATCGGCGCCCACACTCTCGGATCCGGGAGTATACGGTGGCAAATCCGCCAACAGGGTATTCTGCTGCGACGGATCGCTCATTGCCTGTGCCGAGCTGTCCGAGCTGCAGCCGATAATACTGCTTCCGAGTGCCACGGCTCCCATTGTTACCCCGGAAAGTTTCAACATATCCCTTCTCGAAATCGGTGCCATTGTGCCCTCCTCGTCTGTAGCGATTACTATAGGCGCGACAATTTTCATTCATTCGAACTGAACCCTGACACTCGTAGTGCGGCAGTCGCCTTCCCAAGAGGTTACTGCGGGCATTCAGACAGATCGGGGGCTGCCGGCCGGCTGACCTGGTGACGGTGTCTGGAAGACTTCACAAACCGCGCCAGACGATAAAGTTGTTCAATTACCGATTGTTGGGTAGTGTCAGGGTGGGGAATGGATGTGCGGAAGCGATAGTTGGTATCAAAAACAAATAGCCAAAATCGATAGCGGATGGAAAGGGGGCAGTACTGTGTGCAACCGGAGAGGCGTTCCTTGATTCGGTTATTCTTCGACGGCGCTTATCCCGTATTTCTCAATCCGCCGACGGAAGGTGTAGTAATTCATCCCGAGCATCATGGCGGTTTTCATGCGCTTGCCTCCGCAGAAGCGGAGCGCCTGCTCCAGCGACCACTTCTCCAGCGCGTCAATGCCGCAGGGGAAAGGGGGCGGCGCAGGCAGGGTATTGCCGGATACCGGCGTGGTTGTCATAGCGGGAGAATCGCCCGCTCCGGCTATCTCCGCGATGCTGATGACGGTTCCAGCATTGAGCGCCGCGCGACGGATGACGCTTTTTAATTGGCGGATGTTGCCGGGCCAGGGCATCCTGCCGAGCAGTTCTTGCACTTCATCATCAAGCACCGGCAGGGAACGTCCAAGTTCATCGCAGGTTTCCTTAAGAAACCTGAGAGCAAGAGGGAGGATCGTTTCAGGCGCCTCCCGGAGTGAAGGCAGGCATATGGTGACATCGGCCAGCCGGTAGTAGAGATCCTCGCGGAATCTTCCCGCGATAACCGCTTCCTGCAGACTGTGGTTGCTTGCGGCGACAACCCGCACATCCACGGTCTTTTCAACCGTGCTGCCGACGGATGTGAAACATTTTTCCTCGACAAAGCGCAGCAGTTTGGCTTGTACCGTGAGCGGGCAGGCTTCGATGTCGTCCAGAAACAGCGTCCCTCCCTGAGCTGCTTCCACCAGGCCGGTCCTGGTGCGGTCGGCGCCGGTGAACGCTCCTTTTACGTGGCCGAATAGTTCGCTTTCAGCCAGTTGCACGGGGATTGCTCCAAGCTGGACGGTTATGAACTGTCGTTCGCTGCGGGGGCTGAGGCTGTGAATAATCCCGGCCAGGCGTGACTTTCCCGTCCCGGTCTCCCCCTCCAGCAGGATACTGAATGATGTGCGGGCGACACGGGCTGCCTGTTCCGCAAGGGTTTTCTGGGCAGGTGCGGCGCCCAGGTGTACACTCAGGGAAGCAGCCAGCTCAGCCGAGAGGCCGCTGATTTGTCTGCGTTGCAGCAGCGGTTCGGCAGCCCTGGCAATCACGGCCAGCAGTTCATCCGTATCGACCGGTTTACGTATAAAGGCGACCACTCCCAGTTCAATGGCCTTGAGCAGGTAGAATGTCTCGGTAAATGCGGTGCAGAATAGTATCGGGGTATCCGGTGAGCTCGATTTCAGTCTTGCCGCCAGTTCCAGGCCGTCCATGAACGGCATGCGGATGTCGCTGATAACCAGATCGGGACGCTCAGCCTCGAACAAATCCAAGGCGTTACGGCCATTGTCGGCCTGTATTACCTTGTTGCAGAACAATTCCAGAAAGGCTGCGGTCTCCCGCCTGAGATCGTCTTCATCCTCGACCAGCAGGATATCAAGGCCCTTGAGATTGGTCATGGCTGCTCCTCCAGCGGCAATTCAATCCTGAATGTCGCTCCGACCTCGCTTTGCAGCAGGCTCAGTTGTCCGCCAAAGCTGTCTTCGACAATCATGCGGGACATGTACAGACCGATTCCTGTTCCGCCGGTTTCTTCCTTTGTGGTGAAATAGGGGTCGAATATTCGTGACGCATTACCGGCCGGTATGCCGCAGCCGTTGTCGCTTACCTCGGCAATCATGCTGCTGCCGTCCACCCATATCCGCACGATGATACTCCCCTCTTCAGGGCCACGGTTGATGGCCCGGCATTCAAGAATGGCGTCACGGGCGTTGCCCAGCAGATTGAGCACGACCTGTTTGAATTCGTTGGGAAAACCGTGTACCGGTCTGATATCGCAGTCCTTGCACGTGACGGATAGCGTGATGCCGTTGCTGGTGAATTGGGGCTCAAAGAGCCGCGCCGAGTCGGTGATGCAGGCAAAGGGAGAAAACGGCTCTTTTCGTTTTTCCGGACGATAGAAACCGCGGAATTCCTCGATGGTTTCGGACATGTACATGACCTGGCCCATGGCGTTAGCCTTGAATTCATCAAGATATTCAGGGGTCAGTCCCTGCATTTTGCCGACTGCATGAGTCCGCTGAACGATCATTGCCAGCGTGGCAAGGGGTTGCCGCCACTGATGGGCAATAGCGCTGATCATTTCACCCATGGCTGCCAGACGGGAGTTCTTGGCCAGAAGCCGTTCCTGTGACACCCGCCGGCTGGTTTCTTTCTCGATCCTGGTTTGCAGGGATGAGGTCAGCGTGCGGTAGCTCTCTTCGCTCTCCCGCAATTCCTCTTCCACGCGGTCACTGGTAAGCGACAGATAGCAGTAGGCGATTACCAGTTCCACGATGATGCCGTAGAACAGAAGCCAGAACAGAACGCGATCCTGCGTAATCAAGGCGGTCATGTGGGAGACGGGCGAGACCTGGAAATAGTTCCAGACTCTGCTTGCCTGCACACATGATAAGAATACTAAGGGCAGCAGGCAGGCGGATAACAACCACTGCATCGAATAGCGGCGGGCTATGGGGTAGAGGAGCGGCTCAAGGGCGGTACGGGTGATAAAAACAGCCAGAATGCTGTAAATAATCATGGCCCGTGCCGCAATATTGTTATCGACAAAGAGAAAGTAGATCAAGCCCAGCATGCCGAATAGAGCGAGAGCGCCATTAAGCCGCGTCATCCACCAGCGTCGCGGGATACCGTGAAAACGGATAATCCCCTCATACAGTAACATGGGGTGGAGCATGATAAGGGTATTGCCGATGACCTTGGAGATGAACGGCGGGAGTGCGTTGCTGAACAGCATGGAAAGCGGGGGACCCAGTATCCAGCAAGCCGTGCCGGCAATCCATGCAAGGAAACCGGCATAGGTCGTACGGGTCCACCAGGAGTGGGTCAGTATGAGAAGGAGGACGACATCAATTACGATGCCGATGACGACCGTGGTGGTGGTATCGAGAGTCATGGGAAACAAAAACCTCGTTCGCAGTATCCCCTTGTAACCGGCCGTACGTTAGCTTCGTTACCGTTGTGACCGGATTGATTTTCTAATGTACGTCGGATGATCTCCGAATTCAACCTCAATCTTGGCAGGCAGGCAGCGGATGACGGCCAACAACTCCTTCCCTGCCCCTATCTGCTTTTGCCCATATAATATTCCAGTGATTCCGGAGAGAAGCCGGACATCTTGTTCGAGCCGATGATGATCAGTGGTACTCCGCGACCTCCCAGGTCCTTGTATCTTCATCATGGATACTTCTCCTTGTGCAAAAGTTGGAACGGGCATGAAGTCGGCGGGGTGGTTTTTCGGCGCGGACTACCTCTCGGGTTTGAGCAGAGGGTAGGGATTGTTCGCTCCACCGCTGAATTTGTAGATTCCGTAATGGAGGTGCGGAGGTGTGCCTTTCGCATTGCCGGAGTCGCCGACAGTGCCGATGACATGGCCCGAATGAATCCGCCGGCCGCGCTTCACATCTCCATACTTTTCCAGGTGCGCATAGTAATGAAAGTATCCGCCCGGGCCGATAACCCAGACGCTGTGACCGCCAAGGCGATTGTCGCCCACCGTCGTAACGACTCCCTCGGTCGTGCTGCGGATTTTCGTTCCCCTCTTGCCGAAAATGTCTATCCCTTCGTGACGCCGGCCTCCGCTTCTGGGTCCGCCCCATGTATCAACGAGTCGCGAAGCCTGGACTCCCTCGACGGGAACCGGGAGTTTTGTCGGGGCAGGGCGAAAAAGCAGGGTAAGAGTGTATGGAACAACGCGAAGACCGGGGATGGTCAAGACCGCGAGCCCTGCGAAGATACTGCTGCCGATACAGATGATTAGAATTTTTCGAATGATACCTTGCCTCAACATGGGCAAT
>CAYSPF010000111.1:0-7903 GCA_964432775.1 uncultured Geobacter sp. | reverse complement strand
ACTGGAAGCGCGCAACTGGGTTCTCCATGCCAAGTATCAGGCTCTCCGGGAGAACGAGTGCCGATGTGAGAACTTTCAGACGTCTGATGCCTCTCTCGTTGTGACAGGATTCGGTTCGGCGTCCAGGATTGCAAAGACAGCGGTTATGATGGCGCGGGAAGAAGGATTGAAGGTTGGTCTGCTCCGGCCGATTACCCTGTTTCCTTTTCCGGAGAAGTCCTTTGCCGCCGTGACCGCGCACTGCAAGAAAATTCTGGATGTAGAGCTTAATACCGGCCAGATGGTGGAGGATGTAAGGCTATCGGTTGCAAAGGATGCAGAAGTGTTTTTCTACGGCAGGCCTTCAGGCACCGGGTCGCTCCCGACACCGGAGGAGCTTCTGGAACAGATAAAAAAGCATTATTAGAAAATGCGTTTGCCGTATTGCGCGGCTGCTGCATGACACATGATTCCAAATTTCGCATGCTTTGAGGTTACGGAATGCAACAAGTATTCAAGAGACCGGAAAGTCTGAAGGACGTTCAGACACATTTCTGCCCGGGCTGCCATCACGGCACCATTCATCGGCTTGTTGCCGAGGCGCTGGATGAATTCGACCTGCAGAAGAAAACCATTGGAGTCGCCTCAATCGGTTGCTCCGTCTTTTTATACAGTTACTTTGATATTGACGTGGTGGAATCTCCCCATGGCCGTGCGCCCGCCGTTGCCACCGGCGTAAAGCGCGCCAGGCCTGACAGGTTCGTCTTCACCTACCAGGGCGACGGAGATCTTGCCGCCATCGGTACCGCGGAGATTATTCATGCGGCGAATCGGGGAGAGGATATAACCGTCATCTTTGTAAACAACACCACGTACGGTATGACCGGCGGGCAGATGGCCCCGACAACCCTCCTCGGCCAGAAAACCTCCACGTCGCCTTATGGGAGGAAGCAGGATATCGAAGGGTATCCCATCAGGGTCACTGAACTTTTGTCCTGTCTCGACGGTGTTGCCTTTGCCGCGAGAGTCGCGGTGAATACCCCGAAAAATCTGATGGATGCAAAAAAGCAGATAAAGAAGGCCTTCAGATACCAGGTGGAAGGAAAGGGATTTTCCTTCGTAGAGGTGCTTTCAGCCTGTCCAACCAACTGGGGGATGAATTCCGTAGCTGCCAACGAACGTGTCGGCAGAGAGATGTGCGACTATTTCAAGTTGGGCACTTACAAGAACACGGCAAATATCTAAACCGGCATCGGGCTCGGATAAGTCGGTCAACTTTTATTTTCAAAATGAGGGAGATTGTTAATGAGGCATGATATGTTGATGTCCGGTTTTGGCGGGCAGGGTGTTCTCCTCGCGGGTACTCTCCTCTCCCATGCGGCGATCATCGAAGATAAAAACGTTTCCTTTCTTCCTTCCTACGGCCCGGAAAAACGGGGTGGCGCCGCCATGTGTACCATTGTCATCACCGATGGTGATGTCGGTTCACCCGTGGTAGGTAATCCTTCCGCCGGAATCTTCCTGAACCAGGCTTCACTGGACAAATTCGGCTCAAGAATTAAGCCGGGTGGCATCTGTATCGTCAATACATCCCTGGTGGAACTGGCCGGGTTCACGCGGAGTGATATTGAGATAATCCCTGTTCCGATGAATACCATTGCCGTGGAGATAGGGGATGCGAGAATGATGAACATGGTAGCCATCGGAGCCTATGCGGCCCGGACCGGCGCAGTTTCACTCGCTTCCCTTGCGGAGGCTCTGAAGGATACCCTGCCTGAACGTAACCACAGATTCATTCCCGCCAATATAAAGGCGTTGGAGGCAGGCGCCGCCTGTGCCGCTGAGCGGGAAGCGACTGACTCTCCCTGCTGTCGTCATTGCCGGGTTTTCGTTGAAAAGTGTTGACGTTCCGCGATGACTTTGGTATAAGGACGTCTTGCCTGCTGGGGGATCGTCTAGCGGCAGGACTGCGGACTCTGACTCCGCCAACCAAGGTTCGAATCCTTGTCCCCCAGCCATTTACTTTGTCAATCACCGGAGGTGTTCCGGTCTTACTATCCGGTCCCATCGTCTAGCGGTTAGGACACTGGCCTTTCACGTCGGTAACAGGGGTTCAAGTCCCCTTGGGATCACCATCTTTTTTCTTGGCAATAGCCCCTGTCTGCTCTTATCGGCGGACAGGGGCTATTTGTTTTTTGTCCGCCCAATGTGGTGCGCGGACCTGGTTTTCGGTGTTCCGCGTACTTCCACATCCGCCTTTCGGTTCTTATTTGCACGTACGGTCTCTCTTCCTTGCCAATGGATAATCGTTTGCAGTGTATACCGTCGGAGAATGATGTTTTATTCTCCAACGTTTCGCGAAGCACACAGGTGTCCCGGTTTTTGCGAGAAGAAACAGCGGATTAGCGGTTGCCGTGATTTTGAACCTATGTTATAAAGAACGGGCTTTTACAACGCCCGATATCAATCATTAATGAGATGAAATGCGCATGGGGTGAGTGAGAGCGTCGGGGTCACCACTACGGGAGAGTTTTTCATGATCGGCGTGGACAGAATAATCGAAAATGCCCTGCTGGAAGATATTCATACCGGGGATATTACCACTCAGGCCGTTGTTTCAGGGACGCGTAAGGCCAGGGCTCACCTTCTGGCCAAGGAGCCGTTTGTGCTGGCGGGAATCCAGGTCGCGGCCCGGGTCTTTCATCTTCTTGATCCACAAACGATCTTTACGCCACGTTTCCAGGATGGTGATTCTCCGGTTAAGGGGGACGTCCTCGCGGAAATTGCCGGCGACGCAACGTTCCTCCTTCAGGGAGAAAGGGTAGCCTTGAACCTGCTGCAGCGGATGAGCGGGATCGCTACCCTCACGGCCAGATACACTGAGGCTGTTCAGGGGACAAAGGCGCGTATCGTGGATACACGAAAGACAACACCCGGTCTGCGTCAATTGGAAAAGTACGCGGTTCGAATCGGGGGCGGTCGCAATCACCGCACCGGTCTCTATGACGGAGTCCTGATCAAGGAGAACCATATTTCCGCTGCCGGCGGGATAACCGTGGCCGTGGAACGTGCGAGGGCGTTTATCCCGCACACACTGAAGATAGAAGTCGAAACGGAAACCATCGATCAGGTGGCTGAGGCTCTGAAAGCCGGCGCCGATATCATCATGCTGGATAATATGGATCTGGAAACGATGTGTCGCGCAGTCGCCCTGGTGGCAGGGAAGGCGCTCCTGGAGGCATCGGGCGGCGTGAGTCTCGCTACTGTAGGCGAGATCGCCGCGACCGGTGTAGATATCATATCCGTCGGGGCACTTACCCATTCGGCGCGGGCTATGGACATTTCCATGCTCCTGGAGGACTGGTGAATAAACCCGCCGCGTCCAGAGCCGATACGGGAAAGGTTCCCCTTGAACAGAGGATGGTGGAGCTGTTTCGTGCAAGATTGGGGGGGGTGTTTTCCGGGGAAGAACTCGGCACAGCCCTCAGCGTATCCCGTACGGCGGTCTGGAAGCACGTGAAAAACCTGAAGGCAAAGGGCTTTCGCATCGAATCGCTTCCATCCAGGGGGTATCGCTTCCTGTCCTCCCCTGATACCCTCTGCGACATCGAGTTGACCGCCGGACTCGCTACGAAGCGAATCGGACGACGGATTGTCTCTGTTCGAGAGATCGATTCCACCAATCATCTTGCCTTCCGCATGGCTGAAGAAGACGCCGAAGATGGAACCGTAGTTTTGGCCGAGTCACAGATCGGGGGCAAGGGACGCCTTGGCAGAAGCTGGGAGTCTCCTCCCGGCGTGAATCTGTATTGCTCTGTTATCCTTCGTCCCCCCATACTGCCTGTCAGTGCCCCCCAACTTACCTTTCTTTCGGCGGTTGCGGTTGCCCGGGCAATCGAGGCGGTTACGCACCTCCAGCCGCGGATCAAGTGGCCCAATGATATCCTCGTGAATGGGCGCAAGGTCGCGGGACTTCTGAATGAGATGAGCGCCGAGACCGACACGATACACTGGGTGGTACTCGGTATCGGCGTGAATATCAACATGGGAAGGGAGCAATTTCCTGATGGTCTACGCCATCCCGCCAGTTCACTGCTGCTTGAAGAAGGTTCTCCGGTCGCTCGCGCCGAATTTACCCGTTCACTCATTTCAATTCTTGATTCACTCTACAATGACTTTCTGTGCCGGGGATTCGAGCCCGTCAGGGAGGAATGGCTTGCCCGCGCCACGATCCAGGGGCAAAGGGTGAGTGTCTCATCCGGTAACGGAGAGATAGAGGGCACGGTAATCGGGATAGATACGGATGGAGCGCTTCTTCTCCGGCGACACGACGGCTTTTCCCATCGGGTCCTGGCGGGAGATGTGACAATCCTGTAGATGAGTGGGCGCCGCATCCGTGAGTGCGCTCCGGGATAAAAGGCGCCTTGATTTTCCATTGTGGAGAGTGTGTACGTGCTACTCGTAATTGACGTGGGCAACAGTAATACCGTGCTTGGCCTCTATGACGGACTTACCCTCGTGAGAGACTGGAGGATTGCGACCGATACGGCGAAGACCGTGGATGAGTACGCGATTCTTATCCATGAGTTGTTCCGATTTTCCGGGGTTGAAAGTGAAGTGGTTGGGGATATCATCCTGTCCTCCGTTGTCCCGGCACTGACCGGGGTCCTTGAGAGGCTTTCCCTCCGTTATTTCAATCTTCGCCCCTATGTGGTCGGCCCCGGCATCAGGACCGGCATGCCTATTCACTACGAGAACCCAAAGGAGGTGGGGGCGGATCGCATTGTCAACGCCGTTGCCGGTTTTGAAAAATACGGGACGGCCCTTATCATCGTCGATTTCGGTACGGCCACCACCTTCGATCTCGTGAACGCCAAGGGTCAGTACTGCGGAGGTGTCATCGCACCCGGAATCATGATATCAGCGGAGGCACTGTTCCAGAAGGCCAGCAAGCTGCCACGGGTAGAGTTCGTAAAACCGGCATCCATCATCGCGAAGAACACGGTTGGAGCGATGCAGGCGGGCATTTTCTATGGCTACGTGGGGTTGGTCGATGAGATTGTCTTGCGGGTTAAGGCCGAGAGCAGGGAAAACCCTCGGGTGATCGCAACGGGAGGCCTTGCAGGAATGATTGCGGAAGAGTCGAAGACGATCGAGGAAGTTCATGAATTTCTCACCCTTGAGGGTCTCAGGATCCTCTATGAGAGGAACAGCCAACAGGGGTAGGTCTGTTCTTTCAGTATTGCCCGGTACTGAACCGGAGTATGCGGAACGCTGTTTATTTCCTGGTGCTTTGGTGAGAGTGTGCAGGAAGATTTTCCCTTCGGTAGTTATGTAGGAGACGCATTACCTATTACATAAGTAAGGGGGCTTTATGGCAAAATATGACACTGAGAAGGTTAGAAACATTGGAATTGTGGCCCATGGAGGTGCGGGGAAGACTTCTCTGACCGAGGCCATTCTGTTTACTACGGGCACGAATGATCGGCTTGGTCGTGTCGATGACGGCAGTTCGAGCATGGATTTCGAGCCGGAAGAAATAAAGCGCAAGATTACCGTTTCATCCTCCCTCAATCACGGTGACTGGAACGGACATGCCCTCCATCTAATTGATACTCCGGGATATGGTGATTTCATTGCCGATACCCGTTCCTGTCTGCGGGTTCTGAATGGCGCGGTGGTGATTATTTCCGCCATTTCAGGCGTCAAGGTCCAGACCGAAGAAGTCTGGGAGTGGGCGAACGAGGCGGAAATTCCGCGGATCGCATTTGTCAACAAGATGGACCGTGAACGGGCCAATTTCCTGCGGGCCATGGGCGACATGGAAAAGGCCCTGGGCGCCCGTGCGGTAGCGGTGCAGATCCCGCTCGGCGCGGAAGAGAGCTTTGAAGGGGTCATCGATCTGGTCAAGATGAAGGCCTATCGGTACAACAAGGATTTCTCCGGCACGTTTGCGGAAGCGGATATCCCTTCCGACTATCTGGCCGATGCGGAAAGCATGCGGGAAAAACTCGTGGAGACGGTCGCGGAGGCGTATGATGCCCTTACCGAGAAGTTTCTCGAAAGCGGGGAACTGACCGAAGAGGAGATCTATGACGGCCTGCGGGTCGGCACCTTCCGCAACACCTTTACCCCGGTCTTCTGTGGCTCGGCTCTCTTGAACGTCGGCGTATCACAGTTGCTTGACTATATGTGTCTTTGCCTGCCCTCCCCCTTGGATAGCGGCAGAGTTGCTGGTATCAACCCGAAGAACAAAGAAGTTGAAGAGAGGGCTCCGGAAGAAGGACAACCATTTTCCGCCCTGGTGTTCAAGACCACGTCGGACCCCTATACCGGGAAAATCACCGTTTTCAGGGTCTACTCGGGCGTGTTGAACTCTGATTCGACGGTTTACAACGCCAGTCGGGATTGCGTTGAGCGTATCGGTCAAATTTACGAACTGGAAGGCAAGAAGCAGAAGCCTGTCAAACAGGCGGTGGCGGGAGATATCGTAGCGGTTGCAAAGTTGAAGGAGACGGTAAGCGGGGATACCCTGTGCGATGCCGACAAGCCGATTATCTACGAACCTGCCAAGTCTCTGGAACCGGTCATCTCCTTTGCGATCCAGCCGAAGACGAAAAACGACGAAGACAAGATCCACGGGGCTCTGCAGCGCCTGATGGAGGAGGATCCTACCATATCACTGCGTCGGGACGACCAGACCAGGGAACACATTATTTCCGGTATGGGCCAGGTGCACCTTGAAGTGACGATAGAGAAACTCAAGCGAAAGTATGCTGTCGAGGTGGAATTAAAAACGCCGAAAGTCCCCTATCTGGAAACCCTTAAAATCGGGGTCAAGGTTCAGGGGAAATACAAGAAACAATCCGGCGGCCGGGGCCAGTACGGGGACTGCTGGGTGGAGTTTGCGCCACTCGGGCGCGGAGAAGGATATCTGTTTGAGGACAAGATCGTCGGCGGTGTCATCCCGAAGACATACATCCCGGCTGTCGACAAGGGGATTCAGGAGGCAGCGCTGGATGGGTGTCTGGCCGGGTATCCGGTCGTAGATTTCAAAGCAGCTCTCTTCGACGGTTCCTTCCATACTGTCGACTCCTCCGAAATGGCATTCAAAATAGCGGGTTCCATGGCATTCAAAAAGGCGATGGAGACGGCGAAACCGGTGCTCCTGGAACCTATCATGAAGATGAAGGTCACCGTTCCGGAGGACAACATGGGGGATGTTATCGGCGATCTCAATTCACGCCGCGGCAAGGTCGTTGGGGTCGAACCGAAGGCGAACTCTCAGATTATCAGGGCAGTTGTACCCATGTCCGAAGTGCTTTCCTACGCAAATGATCTTCGTTCCATGACCAGCGACCGCGGTCTCTTTTCAACCGAGTTCTCGCATTACGAAGAGATTCCCAGCCACCTGGCCCAGAAGGTTATCAACGAGGCGCAGGCAGGCGGCAAGGCTGCCCACTAACAGGGTGAATCATCGGGGGAAGGGGGAGGAGCACAGATGGTGGACAACGGTTTGCCCGGAAAAGAGAATACACGATGCATCATCGGGGTCACGGGGAGCAGTGTCAAGGGCATCTTGATTGTTCTGCTCGCGCTTGGGGTCTGTTTCAGCTATTTTTACTTCTTTACTGATATTTTGCGACCCAATGAAGAGACGCCGACCCAAACCGACGTCTCCTCCCCTGCAGTGAAAAAGCCGCTTCCGGAGCGGGCGGTCCAGCCCGCCGCAACGTCTGCGACGAAGGCGGTACAGGTTGCTCCTGTTTCCCCCGTTCCTTCTGTTCAGGTCCCTGCGGCGCCGGCCGTGAATGGGCAGAAGCAGGCTCAATCGCCGGCAAAAAAATCCTCAATGCCGTCCAACGCGGCGTCCAGTACTCCGGCCAAATCGGGAACCGTAGTATCCAAACCGACCCCATCCTCA
>CAYSPF010000110.1:656-8042 GCA_964432775.1 uncultured Geobacter sp. | reverse complement strand
ATTTCCGGCAATACCCGTTACCATCATTTCCTTCCTTTAATAAATCCCTGATTAGAGCAATCAGGCCCACCCGGTACCTCCTTAAGGATTTATTGCAATCTTTCCCGTCCGCTCCTTCCCCAATACGGCTTGTCGCGACACAGGCATCAACGGCATTTTCCATGGGGATCCGTTTTCAGCCCCCCTATTGAATGACGGATCGGGATAAAAAACAATCCGTCAGGCGGGTAATTATTTTGCTGACAAAGGCATACCACCGCATCGTATGTTTATCAGATACAAATGAATTACGTCTTATGTATTGACAAACAATCACCCTTTCAGGGGAATACGAAGAGGTACGTGAAACACCGTGGATCCACACCGCGGGCAAGACGGCAATCGCCGGGAATCAGGCCCGTCCGGTATCCGGAAGCTGTCGGGCCTGTAAAGCGGACCGGCGGCGTTTATGCACAGGGGTCATATTTTGAGGGAATAAAGTGTTTTTATGAGGATTTGCAGGCGGGAAACCGGCGGCGGACACGTGGTTTCCCAACCGGAGATTTCGGAGGGATACTAGCGAGTGTCCATCCGGAAACTCCGGATGAGACACGAGTGGTTTCCAATTCGGAAACTAGCGAGAAAGAGGCGCGGTAAACTTCAGCGCCAGAGGCACCAGTTGCGACCGCCTGGAGACGTGTACCTTGCGGAAGATACGGCTGATGTGGGTCTTGACCGTCTGTTCGCCGATGCAGAGCCTTTCGGCGATCTCCCGGTTCATGAGCCCCTGGGAGACGAGAATGACGATTTCACGCTCCTTCCGGCTGAAGCTTTCATCCGGTCGTGAGTTCCTGGAAGACTCGGCGTGACGGATCAGTGCCTTGACATTGCGGTTATCGATCCAGATCTGGCCTTCTCCGATTGCCCGCAGGGCCTTTTTCAGGTGTGAAAGATCCGATTCGGTAGACAACACACCGTCTATCTTGTAGATCAGGAGCAATGAGGTAATTTCTTCTTCACCAAGTCCGAAGTCGAGGAGGACCACCTTTGCCTCCGGTTCCCGGAACGACAGGCCCCTGCGCAGAGAATAGCTGTCCACGATGATGAAGTGGGGCCGGAACCCTTCCGCATCAAAATTTTCGGCCATGACCATAACACGGTTACCTTCACGCTCGGGCGCCAGAAGCTTGCGCAATCCCGTTCCGAGCAGATTATTGCTCAAACAGATCAAGATGTTCATGGGTTTCCTTTCAGATTTTCGTTACGCATGCCTTGAGGAAGCCTAAGAAAACAGGCCGTTGCAGTCCGTTGCCCTGGCCGTACCATTGTAACGTACGGTACAACAATAGAATTACAAAAGCAATTCATTATTGTAATATATTTATAAATTAACTTTTACTATTTTAGCGCTTCTTCTGCGGCAGATGGGGACGTGAAATCTGAAGGAACGTCCATAAATATGAAAGCCCGGAGGGGACGCGGGTACGTTACATACCTTAGTGAGCGGGAAATGCCCGCGTTCTCGGGCGCCCTGCCAATATCTGCAGTCCACCGACCATCAGATGCAGTTTTGCTGAGAGCCGCGGCTCTTAATTGAAAAGATTTAAATGGCGCCAGTATTTAATTTCTGGTAAAGAAATTTTCAGCCGAGATAGGAGCTATGCCATGAACAGAACCCTTTTCCGCCGCCTGGTATCACTCTTCAGCATCTTCCTGCTGCTGTCTGCATCGGTCCTGCCGGCTGTCGGCGCAAGGCACCCCTTGAGCACCCTGGAACACAACCGCGCCACCGGAGTCAGCGACATTGATATTACCATCTCGCTTGATTGGGACCCGGACACGGTGACCAATACCGCAAAGGTCACTCGGGGGATGATCAAATCCGAGATGGAAACGGCGGTAAAGGAATACGCTGCCTCGCTGTTTGCCATGACAAACGGTCTGCATCGACTGCGCAACGTCTACATCTTCCGTGACAAGAAGTCGTGGAGCAGTGCCGATATTACCTATACCGGCACCAAGGCCGGACGGTCGGCGGCAAATGTGGCCGGATGGAACCAGCCGAATACGCAGATCGACATGTTTACCTATGACTATAATGCAAAGACGAAAGAGAATGAGTGGGATAAGTATCCGGGGCCGGTGATGGCCCATGAAACAGGTCATTACATCTACGGCCTGATGGACGAATATCGTGAAAGTGGCGGGAAGACCATCAAAGAACTGAAAGAGGCCAAGAACCTCTCCACACCCTCGGGTGAAGACGACAATACCCAGCCGTCCATCATGAATGATCATGAAGTCTGGCAGAACTGGTTCTCCCATGCGGAAAGTTATCAAGGTAAACCCACCGGCGATGCCGCCTCAAAGTATGATACCGCCCAGTACCGCGCCTACGAGAAATCAATCTGGGATACCCTGACCTCCGACCCTGCAACGGATCCGGCGTATGCCCGGAGCTATGGACGGATGCAGTATGAAGCCTTTAAGGACAAGCAGGTAAAGACCGCCAAGGATCTGAAGGCCCCTAGAAGCGGAAAACTGGCCGGCTATGACAGCGTCCTGAATATCGTCTGGGTGGATGCGCCGGTCCTTAATCTGGTGCTGCTGGACTCGAACATCCCGTCCGTAAAGTGGCAGGAGGCACAGGCCGGCGCCGGAAGCATCGCCTAAAACGCTCCCGCGGACAGCTATCTGCAGGTGATGAGCGGCAGCGGCATTGGCGTGCAACGCACCTTGCTGACCGATGATAACCGTAGTGACCTGTCGGGTCAGGCAGGCGCAGTTGAGCAAGACGAATCTGTTTCCCTGGAAACCGCCCTCAGGGCGGCGATTGAAGAGGTGAGAAAATACCGGGCAACCCTGACAACCCCCCAGGTTTCATCTCTCTACCTGCTGACATCATCCAATCAGCTTGTGTCTGCCGCACTGCTGAAAGAACTGCGTCAGAACAATGTCGCCCTGAAGGTGTTTTACAGTGAAGCCAAATTCGGCCTGAAGGGAAGCAGGGCTGCCGTGCGTCCCGCGCCCAGGCTGATAAAGTCGTCAGATACAGAGCTTGCCGACAACGAACAGATCTACCTCAGCCAGATCAGCCGTGCAACCGGCGGCAGCTTCAGCACCGTACGCTCGGCCGCCCAACTGGAAAGCGAAACAGCCAAGGCGGCAGGCGGCAGTGACGGCGACGGATTCGCCACCCTGGCAGGGTCGTTCGCCTCGTCATTGCCGACAGGCGGGAAACATGAGTTGTCGTTCCGGATCGGCAGGCACGATCTGCTGCCGATAATTGTCCTGGCCGCGGAAGACAGCGACTTTGCAAATCTCACCCCCAGCCTCACCAGCCCTGCCGGTGAAAAGATTCAGGCCGGCAACCTGCCGAACGGCATTGAGCTGGAGACAGACCAGGAAAACAGTTCCTGGTACTTTGTCATTGATCCGGAATCCTACAGCGGAACAGAGGGAACCTGGGTCGCAACGCTGACTGCCAAGGCGCCGATAAGCAATGATCTGGGCATTATGGCTGCAAGCCCTTCACTGCTGCAGATGCAGATTGATGTAACCCAGCGGCCGGTAACGGGCAACCTGCTGGAGGTTTCGCTCAGCCTGGACCGTCCGGTACTGCAGGCGGCGGTTCGGGCTGATGTGTACGATGAAAGCGGAAACAGAGTCCGATCAGGTCTGCGTCTGGCAGACGACGGAAAAAACGGCGACCTGCGTCCGGATGACGGCTTCTATACGGTGGCACTGAACGACCTTCAGCCCGGCGAATATTCCTTCATGGTAAGCGCCGATGACAACAACGGCGTCGCCGTGGTCTCCGATCGAGGGACGTTCTTTAACGTGCGGGCAGGAGAAGTAGCTGATGAGCCCACCGGAGCATTCCAGCGTACTGATGAAGCAACCTTTGTGGTTGCCGAACAGCAAGCGTCAAGTGGTGGCGGAGGCGGAGGATGCGCCATTGGGGGTAACGGAAACACCGATTTGCTACTGCTGCTGACGGTCACCTTTCCTCTGTTCTATCTGCTGTCGCTGGTGCGCCGGGGACGCAGGCATCGTCCGTGAAGCAATGGCAGGCGATGGCGCTTATCGTTGCCCTGGCGCCGCCGGTCGCGCTTGGCGGGATGTCAGCCGGACTGCTGCCGAAGTCGCCCGCGATTCCGCTCTGGTACCTTCTGCTGGCGGCCCCTCTCTGGGAAGAGTCGTTTTTTCGCGGGATTTTGCAGCAGTATCTGATGGGACGTCCTGCGGGTTGTCGGCGGTTCATGGGGTTTTCCCTGGCAAACTGGACTGCGGGGTGCTGTTTTTCAGCGGTTCACCTGCCGTTTCAGGGGATACACGCACTCGGCATCCTGCTGCCGGCACTGGCGCTTGGCTGGCTGTTCGAGCGGACTGCCAGGATACTCCCCTGTGTACTGCTGCATGGGTGGTTCAATCTGTCCTGGCTGATTGCGGGACGAATCATGACATGGTATCCATAAAAGTCCCACAGACCCTACAGGTACCCGGCTTTACGTTTTACACACACAAGGAGATCCTGATTCAGGCAGATGCTTACGCGTTGAAGAACTACCGAAAATCCATCGAAAAACTAGAAAACCAGGGACACTTACCACAGAGGAACGTCGAGTATATTTTCCTGCTGTGGTCAGGAAACGGGACAGGCTGCTTTTCAAGAAACCGATGCATCATTATAAAAGCAGCCTGCCCCTCATCCCACACCAGCGCACGGAGCGGGGTAGCGTCGAAAGAATAAAAAATCATGTTGGACGGCAACTCCATCTCCCCCTTGATCCGTTCACTGAGCTTGTCCAGGTAGACCGAGCATCCCAACACCCCGACAACTCTCTTCCCTTTAAAAACCCATATCCGCCTTACAGTACTCCTGAAACTGAATGTCCTGCCGTCACGTCAAACACACTGCCCCTTGCGCAACAATTCTTGACATCAACCTGTTTATAGAATATCGTTCTGCAATAATGGACATATCAAGAACAATAGATGATATCGATCTTCAAATACTGCATATCCTTCAGGAGAAGGCGCGCGTCCCAAACGCCGAGGTCTCCCGCCGGGTCGGGATGGCGCCATCGGCGGTGCTTGAACGCATCCGCAAGCTGGAGGAGCGCGGCATCATTGAGGGGTACGAGGTGCGCCTCAATCCGGCGGCCTTTTCCCGGGGACTGGCAGCTTTCCTCTTCATCGAAGTCGATCCCGCCGGCAACGGCCGGCTCGGCGAACGCCTCGCCCAAGTCGCGGGAGTGCAGGAGGTCCACCAGGTCGCCGGTCCTGACGGCTATCTGGTCAAGCTGCGCGCCGCAGGCCCGGCAGAGCTCGGTCGCATCCTGCGTGAAGAGATCCAGCGCTTTCCCGGCGTCCGCGCCACCCGCACACAGATCGTTCTCAACACGATCAAGGAGACGCGGCGGATAGATCTGAATGAAACCATATGATCCAGTAGTCGAACCCTGGGGGTCGCCCCTGCAACCACTTTTCGATACACCATAGCCTCAAGGAGAAAACCAGCATGCCGATGTCTCAATCCTTCAAGGACCGTCTTTTTCCGCTCCTGCCGCAGCTTTCAGCACACTACGGCACACCCTTTCATATCTACGACGAATCCGGGATCCGCGCCACGGGTGAAGAGCTTAATCAGGCCTTTTCCGGCATCCCCGGATTCCGTGAGTACTTTGCGGTAAAGGCGCTGCCCAATCGCAGCATCCAGAAGCTGTTGTTTGAGCTGGGATTCGGCTTTGACTGCTCGTCAATCCCCGAATTGATCCTCTCCCGCCAAGTTGGAGCGCGCGGTGAGGACATCATGTTCACCTCGAACAACACCAGCCTGGAGGAGTACGCCTTTGCCGAAGCTGACGGCGGCAGTATCCTCAATCTCGACGACATCAGCCTAATCGCCAAGGTGCCCGAATTCCCCGAGCTGGTCTGCTTCCGCTACAATCCCGGACCGCGCCGAACCGGCAACATCATCATCGGCAACCCGGTGGAGGCCAAATATGGCGTTGCCCACGAACAGCTGGTCGATGCCTATCGTCTATCCCGCGAGCGCGGGGCCAGGCGTTTCGGCCTGCACACCATGGTCGCCTCAAACGAGCGGGACTATACCTACATCGTCGAGACCGCGCGGATGCTTCTCGAACTGACCGCCCTGCTCAAGAAGGAAATCGGCATCGAGCTCGAATTCGTCAATATCGGCGGCGGCCTCGGTATCCCTTACCATCCGGATCACGAAGGGCTCAACCTCGCCGCTATGGCCGGGGAGATCACCACCCTCTTCGACGCCTTCCGCAGCGCCAACGGCTTTGCTCCAAAGATGCTGATGGAGAGCGGCCGCTTTATCACCGGCCCGCACGGCTGCCTGGTGACGACAGCGATCAACGCCAAGCAGACCTACCGCAACTACGTCGGCGTCGACGCCTGCATGTCGGCCTTGATGCGACCGGCCCTCTACGACGCCTACCACCACATCGACGTCCTCGGCAAGGAAGACCTGCCAAAGAGCGAAATCTACGACGTGGTCGGCTCCCTGTGCGAGAACAACGACAAGTTTGCGGTGCAACGTGAACTGCCGCTGATCGATGACGGCGACATCCTGATTATCCACGACACCGGCGCGCACGGCCACGCCATGGGCTTCCAGTACAACGGCCGGCTGCGTCCCAAGGAGTTGCTGCTGCGCACTGACGGGACGGTCGAACTGATCCGCCGGGCCGAGACCGTCGAGGACTACTTCATCACCTATAACTTTGCGCCGGATGTCTTTACACCAGGTGGGGAATAAGAGAAGACCAGAGGGGGCGTTGATCCGAGACTGCAATCCCGGTGAATTGTAGCGCGCCGCCCCCAATCGGCGCGGAATCTTCGGCGGCAGCAGTGGAAAGGAGGAGGGTATGGGGGTACGATTAGACATAACGGACGGCACTTCAGCTCAGCTCGCGCAGATCCTGTTGTGTCCCACAAGCGATGTCCAGGGAGAATGGTGTCAGGAGGGCGGCAGCCTGGCGATCGGTCGCTATGGCCGCGGCCGCTATGGCTGGGTTCGGCCATCCAGCCTTATCTGGCTTTTCGAAGCGGGCGCCCGGGAGGGAGAAGCCTTGTTTGTATTGCGCATGAATCAGATCGCCCATGGGCTCGGCGCGCTTGTCGTGGGCACGAGAGGCGCCTGCGACATTCCCTCACCGTTTCCCGGCGCAACCCGCACCCCCAAGGGGTCGTCCGGCGGGGCGAAGGGGGCGACCGACCCTCATGACGGTGGTGTTTCTCCGCCCTCCCCATCTCCAGGCGCCCAACTCTTCTGGGTAGTGAGAGCGATCAATGTGGCCGACAACTGCACCGGGCGGGGCCGAAGCGGACCGCCGCCGGGCTGGTTCGAACGTGTTCAACAATACCTGCGTG
>CAYSPF010000110.1:0-646 GCA_964432775.1 uncultured Geobacter sp. | reverse complement strand
GGGGCCGGTGAGCTCACCAGATACTGTGCAGGGGTATCTTTTGTATCGACTGAAACCGCCTTCATCTTCCTTTTCTGTTTCTTATCCGGGCAGAGCTGTCGTATGGATAGGCACTTCCCTGAGTCACCATTCTCCATCTGCGCCGACAGTCCCTGAAAAGGCTGCGGCTATCGCTCCACCTCACCTGGCATGTTCCTTGAACAAACCGATACCAGGAGGGTTGCGACCATGGAGAAAAATATCGAAGGAATCCCCCACATTTCATTGGAAGATGCGGCGCGTGAACTCGGGACGACGCCTCCGCGGATCCTGATGCTGATCCGTCAGGGGGTGATGAAGGGACGCGTGGAGGATGATGAATGGTTCGTGGCCAAACCCACCCTTGCCTGTTTCAGATCCTTTGAAAAGGACGCTGAAAGGTCGGGGAAATGCGGCGCATCCTGCTCATCGGGAGGATGCGGGAGCGGGCATTGACGCTGCGGAATTCGCCGAATGCATACCCGGGAGGAAACGGCATGGGCATTGTCATTAAACCATCAGATCTGTTCTACAAATATCCAAGAGACACGGCCCGGCGGCAGGAACCGAAGTTCAGCGCCAAACCGGACAGGACACCCTTCGACCGGGACGACCTCTACGAGGTTAT
>CAYSPF010000109.1:4190-8077 GCA_964432775.1 uncultured Geobacter sp. | reverse complement strand
CATCCCCATATTTCAGTCGGTTACACCTGACCACCTTGGTGCGAAAGTTGAGTTAAATAACCTTACCGTCACCTATGGCGACAACCCGGGCGATATACTCTGGCAAACGGATGTCCCGGTCAACCAGATTCAGGGAATCAGTTCCAACCTCACCAATACCATAGGAACTCTCGGCAGAGCAGGCAAACTGTATTTTCAGGGTACACTGTCTTCCGCTACCGGACAAACGCTCGCGTCAGCCGAGTATCCCTTCTATCTGGAGCAGGGGAATTTCCAACTGCTTCTCGCCGCTGACAAGAGGATTTACAGACCGGGCGAGACGGTGACAATACGCGGTGAAGCAAAGAACCTGTCAAACGTGGATGCGGCGGGACTGGTGCTGAAGGTACACGGCACTTTGGCCGGAGTCGGGACGCTTTATACGGAGACTTTCGATCTCCCCGCGAGCGGCGGGCATCCGTTCAGTTTCACTACAACTGCAGGTAACAACGGCACTTACGGCCTGAGAGGAGTTGTCACGCAGAACACCACGACGCTTGCCGAAATAGCCGATCAGTACGAAGCAGCGAGTCCAATGGTAACGGCAACCCTTGCTGCGCCTGACACAGCGGGGAACGCACCCTTTGTCATCGCCATGGCACTCAATAACCCCGGCAGGGTGAATGCGGTTACCAGCATGCGGCTCACGGACGACAGTGGCGGGGTTATCGGCAGTCAGGAAGTCATGATCCCCGCTGGTGAGACCCGGATTTTGCAATATACCGGGCAGATAACAGGCGCTACGACGTATACAGCTCTCTTCACCGGCGACTTGAACCAGACGATAACGAAGAGCGTCGCATACAGCACGACAAGTCCCGGCAGCAGTGTCAATGCAAAAATCGTTACCGATAAAATATCATATAATCCTAACCAGCAGATCACAATAACCTCAACGGCCACAGCACAGATCACAAGCCCCATTTTTGAGAACCTCACCGCATGGATAATAATTACCAACAACACGGAGGAAACCGTATTTTCTGTCACCGCAAATATCACGACACTCATTCCGGGTAAGATGACAACGATCAAGAAATACTGGAATTCGGGAACCAATCCGGCGGGGAGCTACCGCGTAGCCCTTCGGATCGTAGATACCACAGGCACAGTGATCTCCACATCAACTTGCGATCTCGTGATCAGCAGCACAACAAGTCCCAAGGCGCTCCTTAACGGACAGATATCTCTCGACAAGCAGAACATCCTCACCGGGGAGCCGGTCACGGTTTCCTACAGTGTCACGAATGCGGGCAACAGTGATCTATCAAATATCGCCCTGTCGGTCCAGACGATCAATCTGGCCGAAGAGACGGTGTATAACACGATCGCCGACCAGGCGGCCCTCGCAATGGGCGCCTCCTACACCAAAACCGGCCCGATCGACACCACTGGATACAGCGCCAAGGACTACCTGGTCGTCCTCCGGGCGAGCATCGGCGGAGTGGAAGAGACCCTTGCCGGCACTTTCTTCCGGGTGGAAGGCGCGCCGTCCGCGCCTGCGCTTATCTCGCCCGTGAACGGCGCCGATGTGGATGCCTTCACCCCGGCGCTCACGGTGAGCAACGCCTCTGATCCCAACGACGAAAAGCTCACGTATGAATTCGAAATTTACGCGGAGAGCGGCCTGACGACCCTCATTTCCTCGGGTACCGTCTCCGAAACGGCCGGCGCCACCGCTTGGGCTCCTGCCGCGCCGCTCACTGAAAACCTGACATATTTCTGGCGCGCCCGCGCCTGGGATGAGAAGCTGTACGGCCCATGGATGGCGCCTGCCTCCTTCCGGGTCAATACGGTCAACGATCCCCCCACTGCGCCCACGATATCGAGCCCCACGGACGGGACCGACGTAGCTGTGCTCACCCCGGCGCTTATCGTCAACAACGCCTCGGATCCCGACAGCGCGAACCTCACCTACAACTTCGACATAGCGCTCGATCCCGGCTTCACCCAGATAGTTGCGACCGCGAAGGGGATTGCAGGCGGCCAGGGGACCACCTCCTGGACGGTTCCGATAGCCCTCCGGGAGAACGGCAGGTATTACTGGCGGGCGCAGGCCGATGACTGGTTGATTGAAGGCCCGTGGTCGACAACGGCACGCTTCCAGGTGAACACCGCCAATGACGCCCCCGGCGCACCGGTCATCACCTCCCCCATAAACGGCTCAACTGTGACCGCCCTGGAAACCGATGTCGTAGTCGCAAACAGCATAGACCCCGATTCGACTGAGCTCACCTATTACTTCGAGGCGGATACGGCGCCGACCTTCGACTCGCCGGACATCATCCGTTCCGGCGCAGTATCGGAAGGAGAGGCCGGCACGCTCTGGCACATAAACGGACTCCGGGACAACATGCATTATTACCTCCGCGTAAAGGCCGGCGACGGAGCTGCTGACAGCCCCTGGTCGGCGGTAACGGAGTTCACTGCAAATACCGCCAACGATCCCCCCACCACGCCGATTCTCGACAATCCGTCGAACGGCGCGGGAGTGACCGTATTCACCCCGACCCTGTCTGTCCAAAATTCCACAGATTCGGACAAAGATGTTTTGACCTACGAGTTCGAAGTCTATGCGGATGCGGCCCTCACGACCCTTGTGATCGACACGGCGGGAGTCACCGGGACCAGCCGGATAACCTCCTGGATTGTGCCGGTATCCTTAACCGAGAACCAGACCTATTATTGGAGAGCAAGAGCCAATGATGGAAGCCTCCAGAGTCCGTGGATGCCGCAAGCATCCTTCACCATCAACACAGCCAATGACGCGCCCGGCGCGCCCGCGCTCCTCTCCCCGACAGACGGAAGCACCATTGCCACGCTCACGCCTGTGCTCACGCTCTTGAATGCCGTTGACCCCGACAGCGACAGTCTCACCTACGAGTACGAAGTCTATCAAGGCAGCGTCCTGGTAACAGGCATCACGAACGTTCCTGAAAACATAGCAGGTGAAACATCCGCAACGCTCACAACCAACCTCGCGGACAACACCGCCTACCAGTGGCGCGCAAGGGCATTCGACGGCGACCGCTACGGCCCGTGGACAGCCATGGCGACATTCACGACCCATGTCAATACCAGGATCACGGTAGATATCGACTTCGAGCCGGAAACGCTTAACAAGAAAGACTGCGGCAAATGGGTAGTGGTCAGGATCGAGCTGCCGCACGGATACAGGGCTAAAGACGTAGACATCTCCTCCATCCGCCTCGAAGGAACGGTCCATGCGGAGCTTTGGCCGCATGAATGCCACTATCATCACCACGAGCATGGCTGCGACCATGACCGGCACGGACACCACCATGAAGTGCTTATGGTCAAGTTCAAGCGTAGCGAGGTCATTGCCGTACTGCCGGAAGGGAAGCGTGTACCGGTACATGTCACCGGAATGGTCAAGTCCACCCCGTTCGAAGGAGTGGATATCATCAAGGTGACTTCATCCGGCCACTGCTGCGGAGGACATTAAACGCTGAGAAGCGGCCTTGTTTGCCAAGGATGAACACGCGGGCGCCAGGGACTGTGTTCATCTTTGGCGTGGCGTCACGGATCTCGGAAAACACGGCCGGTTCTTTACCGATACCATGACGCTTTGTGACAGTGAAAATGCTCATCTGTCGTGTCGGTTTTTGTCACATCATGAGAACTCACAAAATCATACTATTTAATATTTACAGGCTGTTATGGTTTACAGATCAAGCAAAATCATGAGAAAACGAACCAGTTTGCATATAATATATCAACAAATACAGCACGTTACATTTCCGGACAGGAATAATTCGCTTGACAAAAAATAGCTTCTTCTGTAAATCAAAAACAGGTTGAATATCGAGCCTCACTAACAATCGAAA
>CAYSPF010000109.1:0-4090 GCA_964432775.1 uncultured Geobacter sp. | reverse complement strand
CTTGCATGGAAACGGCCATGAGTGTAACGAAGCACCTCAAACGGCTGCCCAACGGACTTCTCTCGGGGTTTCTCCTGCTCGCCGTTCTTGTCGGTGGGCTCGGTTATTACCATCATCATCGTCAACTGGAAAGGGTGAAAAACGACAGACAGCGGGATCTGTCGGGGATAGCCGCTGAAAAGGCTCATTTCGTTTCGGCCTGGCGGAGTCAGCAGTATCTGGACGGCAGGAGTCTCGCCGGGGACGTGACGCTCAGACGCATCTCGAATGCGTATTTCCACCATGACCGGGACGCACATGCCGGTAGAGAGATGCGCAGATGGCTTGAGTCTCTGGCTGACAACCATCATTACCGCGGCGTACTTCTTCTTGACGATTCGGGAAATGGTGCTCTTGCCGCAGCCAAGGGGTATGCGCCGCCGGGGTCCCCCGTTGCAGGTGACGTGAAAAAGGCGTTTTTGAGTCGGGATGTCCTTTTTACCAGCCCCCATTTTTCCTCTGCGGACGGAAAGCCCCACTTCGGCATGATCGTTCCTCTTTTTGATGCGGACGATGCTTCCCTGCCCATAGGGGCGCTTTATATCCGCATCGATCCCGAAGGGTTTCTTTTTCCCCTGGTACAGCGCCATCCGATGGTATCCCGATCTACGGAAACCCTGCTTGTCGGGCCTGTCGGCGGTCAGCATTTTTACCTGAGCAAGCCGCGCTTCTGGCCGGAAGGACTTCTTCGCCGGATCACCACGCATGACCGGGAGAGAATTCGTTCCGCGGAAGCGCTCGGAGAGGCGCCGTACACCTATGAAGGAAAGGATTACCGGGGGGCGCCTATCATTGCCGCGATCCACCGTGTTCCCGGAACATCGTGGCACATCATCGCCAAGATTGATACGGATGAGGTGATTGCCCCGCTTCATCGGGGTACGACGATTGTCCTGATTCTCTCCTCTCTGCTTATTGTCGCGGCCGGCGGGCTGGTCGCCGGTCTTTGCCACCGGAAAGATGCCTTCCTGAATCGAGAAAGGGATTGCGCGGAGAGCAAGGCGCGCGACATGGCCGAGCGTTTTCGCAAGCTCTATGAAGAGCATAACGCCATACTCCAGGCCATCCCGGATGTCGTGTTGCTCCTGACGACCGATCAGAAGATCCTCTGGGCAAACAGTGTTGCCGAATCCGACCTCGGGCTCGATTCCTCTCTGATTATCGGAAGGTCCTGCGATGATATCTGGCATGCCCGGATCGGTGACGGTTTCCTCTGCCCCGGCCGGAAATGTGTTTCGACAGGTGTGCTTGAAAGGAGTCTTGGCTGGACCCCGGATAAAAAGCTGTACGATATTCGTGGGGTGCCGGTGAGGGATACGACCGGAAAAATCATCCGCATAGTGGAGACGGGGCGGGACCTGACGGAATTCCGTCAAATGGAGGCGCAACTTCGCCATTCCCAGAAAATGGAAGCGGTCTGTCAGCTCGCGGGCGGGATTGTGCACGATTTCAATAACGTGATTACCGCCATCATTGGGTTCAGCTACATCCTTCAGATGAAGATTCCCGAGTATAAGCCCGAGCGCGCCTACCTCTCCCAAATTATTTCCGCCGCGGAGCGGGCCGCCACCCTGACCGGGAGTCTCCTTTCCTTCAGCAGAAAACATTCCGCCGTTATGCGGCACATCGACCTCAACCAAGTGGTGCGTTCCATGGAAAAACTTGTGGCGCCGCTTCTCGAAGAGGACATAGAGCTTCACATCGCGCTGCACGAATCCTCGCTTGCGGTATATGCCGACAGGGTTCTCCTCGGCCAGGTCATTGTGAATCTCGTTACCAACGCCCGTGACGCCATGCCGCGAGGAGGCGTTATCTCTATCAGAACTATGATTAAAAATGGGGGCGCCGGGAAAGCGGCTTTGCCCGACTCTTGTTTATCTGCCTGCCTGGAGGTCGAGGACACCGGCGTGGGCATGGATGCTGATGTGCTGGAAAGGGTATTCGAGCCGTTTTTTACCACCAAGGAAGAAGGCAAAGGGACGGGGCTGGGTCTCGCCATTGTTCACGGCATCGTCAAGCAGCATAACGGCACCGTTGAAGTCGCCAGCGAACAGGGAAAGGGTACGCTTATTCGTGTGTGTTTGCCCCTCTCCCCGGGCGGGGAGATTGAGGCGTCTCACCCTGAAGCGCTCCCCTTGCCCGGTGGAAACGAAACCGTCATGATCGTTGAAGACGACGAGAGGATTCGGAGGTTTCTCGTTGATCTGCTGTCCGGAACCGGATACAGGGTAATCGAGGCGCGGGGAGGCATCGAAGCTCTGGAGAGATATCACGGGCATGCGGATGAGGTTATGCTGCTTATTTGCGATATTGTTATTCCTGAAAAGAACGGAAAGGAACTGCATCGGGAGCTGATGAAGATCAGACCCGATCTGAAGGCTCTGTTTATCAGCGGCTATACCCCGGATGCCTTGCGAAAAAGAGGAATTGAGACGGATGATATGATAATCATGTCGAAACCATTCAAACCCCGGGAACTACTCGTCACGGTAAGAAACCTGCTGGATTAATCCCCCGCGTCCGTTCTTTTCCGCGCATCCGGAAAGGACGAACGCTTCGCCGGTTACAAACCAGGTCCGAAAGATTACAGGTATGCTGTTTCCGCTGAAAGCAAGCTACACAAAAGGGCTTCCAATCGGAAGCCCTTTTGTGTAGCTTGCTACTGCATGGTTCTTCGTGATGGGTGGAAAGCCGGACGTTGCCTGATTGCGCATATGTCCACTCTCCGAAAACAGGGTGCAACACCGTCGGCGCTGCGCCGACGGCTTTCGGCCTACCCCCCCTACGACTGACGGGGGTTCCAGAAGGCAATACCGACGGGAATCTGTATTTTCTCAGACCATATCGGATCCTCCGGGGTCCCGATGTTGACAACGGCAGGATTGAAGCTGATCGACCTGATCACGGAACGGGTCTGCATATCCACCACCTGGAGATAATTCAAGCCGCCCGACAAGGTCGGATTGGAGAAGTAGAGATAGCCTGTCTCGTAGTCCACTGCCATAGTATCCACGCCGAACAGCTGGCTTGTGCCGTGCAAATCAAGCTGAATGGGATTGCCCGACTGAACCGCATGACCCGGCGTGTCGATATCAAGAACCAGGATCACGGTCTTGAACTCGTACGAAGTCGTTTTCTTAGGTGAATCAGGTGTGTCTTCCACCACATCTGTCTGCACACAGGACACGTAGGCCTGGGTCGACGACTTGTTGAAGGCGATGGACTGCGAACCCGTCAGGTTTGTGCTTGGTCGTATCCACTTTGAAATTGATACCTTGCCCGGTTCGAAGATGGACAATACCGGGAAGAGAACAGGCGACCCTCCCGTGTTCGCTACGATAGCCGTAAGCCCGTCAGGCGAGATGACGACGTTAACCGGCCTGCCGCCGCTGGAAACGTCCAGGGAACTTGCATAGTACAGATGACCGTTCGGATTGATGGTAAGGACATGCACCTTGCTGTTCCAATAGTCCGCGCAGAGGATCGTTGTCCCATCCTTGGCCACAGCCACGGACTGGAATTGATGGGAGTTCGTGGGGTCCTGGTATGTCTCAACAATCGTTCGAGTCTGAATATCAATAACAGCTATCACGGAGGTAAAACCGCCATCGGTCACCAGGGCATAGCGCCCGTCGGGGGTGATATCGATGTCCTCCGCGTAGAAACCGATATCAACGCTTCCCCTCACGACGGGAAGGTAGGGAACGGACGTGTTGATGAAGTAGATCGTGCTGTCTCCGAAATTGGACACCAGGGTGGTTTTGCCGTCGGGCGTGATGGCTGCGTCAAACCTGCCACCGCCATAGCTTCCCAGGCTATTGGTGAGCAGGGGCGCGAGAGCGGTCACGGTTTTTCCATTGATGATACCGATACCGCCCGATTCCAGGGCGACTACCCCGAAGTTCAATTTGGGAGTCGCAAAATCAAGAATGCTGCCGGGGAGGATGGCCGGGAAATTGTTTGCTGCGTCAGGGGAAATGAGCGCACCGACACTGGAGGAGCTGAAGGAGGTGCTGAAGGCGGTGCGCGAGGTGGTGCCGGAGGTACTCCC
>CAYSPF010000108.1:0-8191 GCA_964432775.1 uncultured Geobacter sp. | reverse complement strand
CTGAAGTGTGCCATGACACTGGACGGAAAGACCGCCACGGCAACCGGGGATTCGAAATGGATAACGAGCGATATTTCAAGAAGGTATGTTCACAGGCTTCGAGGAATGGTTGATGCCGTGATGGTCGGGGTAGGTACCGTGTTGGCGGATGACCCACAGCTCACCTGCAGGATGGGTGTCCGGGGGGAGGATCCCTTGCGCGTCATTGTCGACAGCAGGCTGCGTACCCCCCCCTCGGCGGCGCTCTTCAGCATGGAGTCACCGGCAAAAACGCTCCTTGCGACAATCGAGCCTGATTCGTCACGGAGTATACCGCTTGCAGAGGCCGGGGCCGAGATCCTTGCGTGCCGGGAATCAGGCGGAAGGGTGGATCTGGAGGACCTGCTGGCTAAGCTCGGCGCGCAGGGAGTTCAGTCGGTTCTTCTTGAAGGTGGCAGGGAGCTGGCCGGATCGGCCCTGCGCATGGGGATTATCGACAAGTTTTTGCTGTTCTACGCGCCGAAGCTTCTGGGTACGGAGGCAGGATTCGGTTTGTGCGGCGGGGCCGGTCCGGACCGGATGGCGGATGCGTTCAGGCTGCGTGATGTCACGGTAAGGCGGTTCGGAGAGGATCTACTCGTCACGGGATATCCGGAGAGATAATGTTTACTGGGCTGATAGAAGAAGTGGGAAGAGTTTCGGGACTTGATCGGATGGGTGCCGGCGCCCGGTTGCATGTTTCATGCGGTCTCCCCCAAACCGATATCCGGCTTGGAGATTCCATCGCCGTAAACGGTGTCTGTCTTACCGTTGTGGAGATGTCCGCGGGACGGCTTTCCTTCGACGTCTCACCGGAGACGCTGGAACGGACCACCTTCAGGAGTGTGTATACCGGCTCCGCCGTCAATCTGGAGAGGGCTTTGCGGATGGGCGATCGGCTGGGTGGGCATCTGGTGAGCGGGCATGTGGATTGTATCGCGGTTGTCCGTGACAGGCGCGAGGTGTCCGGGAATATAGTCTTTTCCTTCCGGCTTGCGGAGCGTTTTTCCCGCTATTGCATCGAAAAGGGTTCCGTGGCTATCGACGGTATCAGCCTCACCATCAATACTGTTTCCGGGGACGGGTTTTCGGTGAACATCATCCCCCATACCGGGGATAAGACGACTCTTCGGTTGCTCAAGCCGGGAGATGAGGTGAATATTGAAACCGACGTCATCGGGAAGTACGTGGAGCGCCTCCTTGCCGGGGGAAACGATGGGTCCCAGAAGGGGGTTTCACTGGAACTGCTTGCGAAAAGCGGCTTTTTGTGAGATACACTACTATTCCGATTTGCCAGGAAATGAGGATAACGAGAAACCATGCCGGTAGCAACGATAGAAGCAGCAATAGAGGATATCAAACAGGGAAAGATGATCATTCTCGTGGACGACGAAGACCGCGAGAATGAGGGCGATCTGACGATGGCCGCCGAGATGGTCACCCCGGAGGCCATAAACTTCATGGCCAGATTCGGACGGGGGCTCATCTGTCTGACCCTGACCGCGGAAAAGTGTGATCAGTTACGGCTTCGCCCCATGGTCGACAATAATACGTCTGCCTTCAGTACCGCCTTTACCGTTTCCATTGAGGCGAAGAAGGGTGTAACAACGGGTATTTCCGCGGCGGACAGGTCACATACGATCCTGACCGCGGTTGCCGATAACGCCACATCCGACGACCTGTCCCGTCCTGGACATGTGTTTCCCCTACGCGCCAGAAACGGCGGTGTGCTGGTGCGCACCGGCCAGACCGAGGGTTCCGTGGATCTGGCCCGCCTCGCCGGACTGAAGCACGCCGGTGTCATCTGTGAAATCATGAATGATGACGGTACCATGGCGCGCATGCCGCAGCTGAAGAAGTTTGCCAAGGAGCACAGTCTCAAGATCTGCACCATCAGGGATCTGGTCGCGTACCGCATGAAGCATGAATCCCTGGTGAAACGCGCCGCTGAGGTGCTGCTCCCCACCAGGTTCGGCGATTTCCGGGCCATAGCTTTTGAAAACGAGGTTGATGAGCTTGAACACCTTGCCCTGATCAAGGGAGAGATACGCAAGGATGATCCGATCCTGGTCCGGGTGCACTCGGAATGCCTCACCGGTGACGTGTTCGGCAGTTGCCGGTGCGACTGCGGTGATCAACTCCAGCACGCCATGGAGATGATCGAGTCCGAAGGAAGAGGGATAATCCTCTACATGCGCCAGGAGGGCCGCGGCATCGGCCTCACGAACAAGCTTCGCGCCTACGCTCTTCAGGACGAAGGGAAGGATACTGTTGAGGCAAATATCGAACTGGGATTCAAGGCCGACCTCAGGGATTACGGCATCGGCGCTCAGATACTGGTGAATCTGGGTGCGAAGAGGATCCGGCTTATGACCAACAATCCGAAGAAGATGGTGGGTCTTGAGGGGTACGGCATCGATATCGTCGAACGGGTTCCCGTTGAGATTGAGGCAACGGTATGCAACATGAAATACCTCAAGACCAAACGTGAAAAGATGGGGCATTTACTGGAAAACGTCTGAGTCCTGCCCTTCAGAAATTTGCCTGTTTTCGGAAAAACAGCCACAAAATTTCCTAATCTCTGCTGAATAGCTTTGGAGAGTCCCGTATGCCAACCTATCTTGAAGGAAAACTCGATGCCGGCGGATCTTCGTTCGGTATACTTGTCAGCCGTTTCAACAGTTTCATCAGCGAGCGCCTGCTGGACGGCGCCTTGGACGCCCTTCTCCGGCATGGCGCAGAGGATGCGAAGATCGTCGTTGCCCGCGTTCCCGGCGCGTTCGAGATACCTCTGGCTGCCAAGAAGATGGCGGAGAGCGGCAAGTATGACGCACTTATCTGTCTCGGTGCGGTGATACGCGGATCCACTCCCCATTTCGATTATGTTGCCGCAGAAGTCTCCAAGGGGGTTGCCCATGTTTCCCTGGAGAGTGGAATTCCCGTTATTTTCGGTGTGCTGACAACCGACAGTATCGAACAGGCCATCGAGCGGGCAGGGACCAAGGCCGGCAACAAGGGCTTTGACGCTGCAATGACTGCCATCGAAACCGTAAATCTTCTGAAAAGGATTTCGTAGGGTGGGATCGCGACGTCTGGGACGGGAAATGGCTCTGCAGATGCTGTATGCTGTTGATGTGAATCCCTCGGAAGAGTTTCCCGCCATTCCTCAAGCAACGGAAGAGTCCAGGGTTTCGTTTGAATCCCGCGACTTTGCAGAGGAAATTCTGCGAGGCGTGAGGGATCATCGGGCACGTATCGACGAAATTATCTCCGACAAATCGAAAAACTGGTCCCTTGAGAGAATCTCCAAGGTAGATCTCGGCATCCTGCGCATGGCAATTTTCGAGTTGCTTTTCCGCGCTGATATCCCCAAGAACGTTACCATCAACGAGGCGATTGAGGTTGCCAAGAAATTCGGAACCAAAGATTCGCCGGCCTTTATCAACGGTATTCTTGATGAAGTCGCGTCCGGCCTGTCCGGCAAAGAGTAGGCGGTCGGATGAGCGAAACCTTATTATGCGGCTATTCAGTGAGGTGATATGAAAGAAATTGGAGTTGGTCTTCTTGGATTCGGCACCATCGGCGCCGGTGTCGTAAAACTGATGGGTCGTAATGCGTCGCTTATCGAAGAAAAACTGGGTGTGCGTCTCCGGCTGAGGAGAATTGCGGACCTCGACATCACGAGCGACAGGGGCGTGCCGGTGGAACCCGGTGTTCTCACCCAAAATGCCGATGAAGTGCTCACGGATCCGAAAATATCCGTTATCATCGAGTTGATCGGGGGGTATAAGACTGCCAAGGACTTCATTCTGAAGGCGATCGAGAACGGCAAGCATATCGTTACCGCCAACAAGGCGCTTCTTGCGGTTCACGGTGAAGAGATCTACGCAGCAGCTGCCCGGAAGCGTGTTGAGGTTCGTTACGAAGCCGCCGTCGGCGGGGGGATACCGGTGCTCTCGGCCATCAAGGGAAATATGGCCGCCAACCATTTCGGCACCGTACTCGGTATTCTGAACGGGACTTGCAACTATATCCTGACCAGGATGACCCAGGAAGGCGCCGACTTTTCCGATGTCCTGAAGACCGCGCAGGAGTTGGGGTATGCCGAGGCAGACCCGACATTTGACGTGGAAGGGATTGACACGGCCCATAAGCTGGCAATTCTCGTAACTCTTTGCTTCGGCACCCGGGTAAATTTCAATGATATTTACACCGAAGGTATCAGCGCCATCAGCGCAATCGATATTAATTACGCAAAAGAGTTCGGCTTCAAGATAAAACTTCTCGCTATCGGGAAACTGGACGGTGATCGAGTGGAAGCCCGCGTCCATCCGACCATGATCCCTCTCAACTATCCCATGGCCGATGTGGATGGAGTATTCAACGCTATCCGTCTTACCGGAGATTTCGTTGATACGGTCATGTTCTACGGCCGCGGCGCCGGTATGGACCCGACCGCCAGTGCCATCGTCGGTGACGTGATGGCCATCGCGCGGAATCTTACGGCGGGAATCGGCAGAAGGAGCGCGCCGCTCGGATACCTGGACAACCGGTTGAAGAATCTGGAAATAAAGCCCATGGGCGAGATTGTCGGCAAATACTATCTCCGATTCAGCGCCCTTGACAAGCCTGGTGTCCTTGCGCGCATAGCCGGTGTTCTCGGTAAATGCAACATCAGCATCGAATCAATGATCCAGAGCGCCAGAATGGTAGGGGAAACGGTTCCCATCGTCATCATGACCCACGAGGTGCTGGAAAGAGATATCCGGCAGGCATTGGAAGAGATTGATTCTTTTGATGTCATCAGGGAAAAGAGCAGACTCGTGAGAATTGAGGACTCGCTCCAGTAGGGCTCTTCTTGCGGGATCTGCCGAATGCCGCGGCTGACGTGAACAGGCTTCCGCGTGACGCTGCCTCGTTGGAATGCATCGAAACTACACATGGTTAATCGGAAAGGGCCATGCGGAAGGAAATACTTCCGTATGGCCCTTTCTCCTCGAAATCAAGTACCTGGAGGAATGCAAGAATGCTGATCAGGAATTCCGGGTTGAGGGCTTACGTCCCGCTCTTCTTTCTGGCAATGGTACTACTGACGGGCTGTATGCCGAAAGAGGTCACTCCTCCCGCTGGAAAGCCGGTCAAGGTAGCCGTCGTTCTCGGCGCGGGCGCCGCCAAGGGGTTTGCCCATGTGGGAGTCCTGAAGGTCCTGGAGGCAAACAAAATACCTGTCAGCATGATAGTCGGCACGAGTGCGGGTAGTTTTGTTGGAAGCCTCTATGCTTACGGGTTCAACGCCTTCCAGTTACAGAAGATCTCTTTTGGCTTGGAGCAGGGGGACCTTGCCGATTTCACCTTGCCGGATAACGGTTTTATCAAAGGGGAGAAGCTGGAAGGGTATGTTAATCGCATGGTTCGCAATACGCCGATGGAGAAGTTGCGAATACCATTTTACGCAGTAGCAACTGATATTCAAAGCGGCAGGGAGATGGTTTTCGGAACGGGGAATACCGGTAGTGCGGTACGGGCGAGTTGCTCCATTCCCGGTGTCTTTGCTCCCAGCGTAATTGGAGGCAGGACGTATGTTGACGGCGGTGTTGTAAGTCCCGTTGCGGTCGACGCAGCACGGCGTCTCGGGGCTGATATTGTGATTGCCGTGGATATCTCCAATGATGGGGAAGCTCCAAAGCCTCAGGGGACTCTCAGCACCATTTTTCAAGCAATCGGCATTATGTATGGACGAATTTCCTCACAGCAGCTCCAGCGGGCTGATGTCGTGGTGCGTCCCCGGGTCGGTTCAATGGGATCCACGGATTTTTCGAAACGGCACGAAGCCGTTCTCGAGGGAGAAAGGGCTGCCACGGCTGCTCTTCCTGCAATACGGGCCGCTCTTTCCCGTCGATGAGTAGCGGCTCTATCTTCATTCTGTTGATGCACTTTCCGGACCTGTTTCTGCAAACGGTTTAAAGTCCGAGTCAAAATATAGAAGAGCAAACAGTAAGGTGTTGCTATGAATTCTGTCAAGCTTTCAGCTCCGGCCAAAATAAACTATCGACTGGATGTCATCCGGAGACGACCGGATAATTACCATGATCTCCGGATGGTCATGCAGCGAATCGCTCTCTCTGATGAGATAGAGATATCCCTTTCCGACTCTCCGGGTATCAGGGTTTCCTGTTCTCGGGAGGGTGTGCCGAATGGTCCCGGCAATATTGCATGGCGGGCTGCCGATGCGCTCCTTTCCCGTAAGGGCACTGAAACAGGGATTGATATCTTTATTACAAAGAATATCCCGGTCGCTGCCGGTCTCGGCGGCGGGAGCAGCGACGCGGCGACTGTCCTCATGGGACTTAATGCGCTGCTGGGCCTGAATCTGCCGGACAGGGAACTCATGTCCATCGGATTGAAGCTCGGAGCGGATGTCCCTTTCTTTATTTTCGGGAAAGCAGCACTGGCAGAAGGTGTCGGCGAACGACTCACGGAAATTGAAGGTCTGCCGCGAGTGTGGCTGGTTTTGATTAACCCGAACATCCACGTTTCCACTGCGTGGGTCTATCAAAATTTACAATTGACAAAGGATAAGGTTACCGATAAACTGCCGCAGTTTTGCAACAGCTTGAAGGATATCTGCGCTATACTTTTCAATGACCTCGAGTCGGTCACTATCGGTCGTTTTCCTGTTATTCGGGAGATAAAAGAACTGCTTTTGGAGAAGGGGGCGGCCGGAGTGCTCATGTCCGGAAGCGGCCCCACGGTATTCGCGGTTTTTGAAACGGAAGAAGACGCGCGGAAGTGCCATGCGGAAATTGCCGGTGCTTCATCGTGGTATTCGATAGTCACACATACAATCTGACAATTGTCCGTAGATTGGGGCGTCGCCAAGCGGTAAGGCACCGGATTTTGATTCCGGCATTCCCAGGTTCGATCCCTGGCGCCCCAGCCAATAAAATAAAGGACTTACACCGTTTCGGGGTAAGTCCATTTTTTTAACTTTTACACAAAAAAACACTATAGCTTGCCAGTCGATGGAATCGTAACGGAACATAGAGAAAGTGTTTGAAAGTATTACAAAAAATGGAAAGTTTCGGGGATAATTCGGGATATATGAGTAATTTCAGGCTTCTCGCACTTGTGCGTAGCGTCCACACGGCCATCTACATCGTGATGGTCGCCGCGATCTTCGTCCTGCTGTATGCGGGCGCTACCGGGTACGTCGGTTCCTGGCTTTGGGTTGCGCTGGGACTCCTCGCTGTTGAGACGGTGGTCTTTGTCGGCAACGGACTGAAGTGTCCTTTGACGGCCCTTGCCGTCAGCTACGGAGCCGAGACCGGATATGCCTTTGACACGTTTCTGCCTGAACGTGTTACGCGAAACACGTTCAGGTTCTTCGGTTCCCTGATGGTGTTAGGTCTGGCGCTTCTCGCTCTGCGCTGGGCCGGAGCCCTCGGCTGACTTTCCCCTGTGGACATCCGGAGCGTGGTAAAGTAAACTAATTTAAACTAAGCCAGGGGGGCGCTTATGGTTATCGTCAATACACATGAAGCAAAGACCAATCTTTCCCGCCTGCTCGACGAGGTCCTGGAGGGAAGGGACGTTGTCATTGCCAGGGGGAACAGGCCGTTGGCCCGGCTCATTCCCTATCGCGGGGAAAAGGCCGTCCGCAGGCCCGGATGGCTGAAGGGGAAGATCCGCATGGCCGACGACTTCGACGCGCCGCTTCCCGATGACATTCTCGATTCCTTCGAGGCGGTCGAATGAGAATCCTGCTGGACACCCATATCTATCTCTGGTGGCTCGACGATTCCTCTCTGCTCTCCCCGACCGCGAGGAAGATGATAGAAGAAGCCGAGATCGTCTTTGTCAGCGCCGCATCGATCTGGGAAGCCGTGATAAAAATCGGTCTGGGGAAGCTGGAAGCGGACCCCGCAGACCTCGTGGCCGGGATACGGGAAAGCGGATTCGAGCCTCTTCCCATAACCCCGGAGCATACCCTTGCGCTTTCCCGGCTTGCCGACCACCACAAGGACCCCTTCGACCGTATGCTCCTTTCACAGTCCCTCACGGAACCCCTCCGCCTGATTACGGCCGATGCGCTGTTGCCAGGTTGCTCCGATCTGGTTACCAGGGTTTGAAAGCACGAAACGACTGTGGATAATACCGTGCTGCAGGATCATGG
>CAYSPF010000107.1:0-8207 GCA_964432775.1 uncultured Geobacter sp. | reverse complement strand
AATCTGCCGGGAGCTGGGCCATAGTAGTCTCTTGGCATATCCCGGCGGTATGGCCTGTTGAAAGCCGCTCTGTTCCCGTAGTCGTAATCGTTCCTGTATGTCCTGTACGCAGGCCTGTCCCCGTAATATCGACCGTGGCCGTTGTACCGGGCATAGCCGGGGGGCTCATTCAGTTCCACCCGATAGTATGAAGGGTATACAGGGGCGGCCACTACCGGAAGTCCGATGCTGATCCCGACTCCGGGAAGAGGTACATGCAGTCCGAAGCCCGGCAGGTTTATGGAAAGCCCGGCATGGGAAACGTTTGCTACGGACCAGGAAGCCAGCAATATAACTGCCGAAAAAACCAAGCGCATTACCATTTTGTTTTCCTCCAATTCACGTTAGATCCCGGACCCCGGTTGATTGACTCACCAGTTCATCCGTAGTTACTTCTTTGTTGATGGTCTATAGAACGGATTGGAGTTGAAAAAGTTTACAGGAATTATCTTCAGTGAATTAAACTCCCTGGAAAAGGCCGGCACGGCTCAACGGCGCTTCTTTCCCTTGGGGGCGGGCGGTTTTTCCGCAGTTTTGAACTCAGGTTCATAGCCGACAATGAAGCTGGTGGTAGTGGTATTTCGCATGCTGAGGAAATGTGCATTGTCTTTATCAAAAGGGCAGATGGGCACACGGCATGGTTCAAAGCCGAATCTTGCATAGTAGCCGGGTTCACCCAGCACAAACAGGGGCCGGCTTTTGATCGGTTCCTGTCGCAGGGCAAATCCGAGCAGTTCCGAGCCCACCCCTTGCCTCTGAAATTCCGGTGTCACGGCCATGGGCGCCAGGTGCAACCCGCAAACGTCCTTGCCATGGTAGGCATTGGAAAAGGCCAGGTAGGCGATGACCTTATTGGTATGAATACACACCCATTCGTATGCCGGTTTGCCCTGCTCATGGAATTTTCGTACAAGTTCGGCTTCGTATTCACTGCCGGGAAAGGCGCGGCGCAACAGCGCGTAGACCTTTGCGCGGTTTTCTTCCGTCACTTTCTGTATTTTCATAATGAACGTCCTTGATGGTCTGTTGCCACGGGCGATCTTGGGTCAGCAAAATCGCAGCTGCCCATCCTCCTCGGCATCGAATGACGGATTTGCACTGACCGGAAGCGGCGCCCGAATGACCGGCGCCGTCGGCAAAGGGATTACCTTATCTTCCTGCTCAGTTTCTGCGGGCTGCCGTGCCGCTGCGGCTGCCCGTATTCCGTCAGCTACTGCCCGCTTTGCCAGTTTGTCGCACCGCTCATTGAAGGGATGCCCGGAATGACCCGGCAGCCATTCCCAGGTGACGGTATGTCTGCCGGCCAGAGAAACGAGCTGCGTCCAGAGGTCCTGGTTGGCGAGAGAGTCCGGGCTATCCAGTCGACCTTTGCGGATCCAGCCGTGAACCCACTGGCTCATCCCCCGGACAAGATATTGTGAATCGCTGAACACCCGTACCGTCTTTCGGTTGTTCAGGGCTTCCAGGCCGCGAATCGCCGCCAGCAGTTCCATCCGCTGAGAGGTGGCAGCCGGTTCGAAACCGCTCAATTCTTTTTCATGCCCGCCATAACGGAGGATCACGCCATATCCCCCGGGTCCCGCGTCTCGTCCCGAGCCATCGCAGTAGATTTCAACCACGCCCGCTGCCGGCGGGGTAAAGGCTGTTGCCAAATCCTCAAATTCCAGCTCACGCAACAGGGGGATTAAGGCTGAAAGGTTTGGTCGCTGTCGCTGCAAGTCGGCAAGGGAAACCTCCAGGGCAACATCATATCTGACAGTTGCCAAGGTTTTCGAGAGCCGGGCCTGGTCCTGGTAGGACTGCAGATTCTCCCTACGCTGCTTGCCGTTAACCAGGCTTTTCCACCGGAGGACGCCTTCGAGGGAACCGAACCGCCGGACCAGATCCGCGGCGGTTTTTTCGCCTATCCCGGGAACGCCCGGGATATTGTCCGAGGTGTCGCCGGCCAGCCCCAAGACATCCGGTACCAGTTCCGGCGGGACACCGAAGCGGTCAAGGACCTCTTGCGGTCCGGAACGGGCATCCTTCATGGTATCCAGCAGGCGAATCCCGTCTCCGACAATCTGCATCAAATCCTTGTCGCCGGTGACCACCGTTACCTGGATGCCTTCAGCGGCATAGCGGCGGGCCAGGGTTGCAATGACATCGTCCGCCTCAAATCCGGGAACTTCCAGGGCCGGGATCGCGAGTGCCTGTAAGACCTTCCTGATGTACGGAACCTGCGGGAGCAGGTCCTCGGGCACGGCGTCCCGGTTTGCCTTGTATTCCGGATAGATTTCCCGGCGGAACGTCTCTTCCCGCGGACGGTCGAATACGACGGCAAGATAATCGGGACGGTGCTCCTGCTGGAGGCCCAGCAGCATCCTGGTAAAACCGAATACGGCATTGGTCGGCATCCCGGCGGCGGTGGTCCGGTCTCGGATGCCATAGTAGGCGCGGTAGATGTAACCGGACCCGTCCAGTATATACAGGTGTGGCGTTTTTTCCACGCTCTCTCCCGACAGCTGCATTGTGTCTCTGAAATCTGCTGCTTGCTGATCGGGGTTAGCATCGCACATCCTGGAAATTGATCAAGGTCTTTTCACGGTTCAGCCGCTGCCCGCGCCGCAGGTCTATTTATAATCCGGATTCATCTGCCACAACGCCAGGGTCGCCCCGGTCGGATCGGTTATGACGCTGAACCAGCCGACGCCGGGAATCTCGGTGACCTCCTTGCAGATCGTCGCCCCGAGGGTCCGGGCCTTCTCGGTGGCGGCGGCCGCATCGTCGACCTGGACATAGGCCAGCCAGCAGGACGGCGAATCGGGCCTGGGGTTCTTCATCATGCCGCCTCCGGTCCCTTCGCCCACATTGATCATCGTGTAATCCATCCCCGGTATGTCTTCCAGTTTCCAATCAAACAGGCCGGAGTAAAAGGCCTTGGCCTTGGCCAGGTCGTTGGTCATCAACTCCACATGCACGAACGGATTTGCCATGATCGCTCCCCTTTCCATCCAGAATGGTGTATTTTGAATCAGTATACGACGATATCGGGAAGATGCTCGCAACAGAATGCACGGGCTGGGCAATGCGCTGCAAACCGATTGGCGGTGGATGTTCCGGTTTTGATAGTGCATACTGCGGTGTCGGAGCCTCCCTGAAAAGCACCCATACCGCGAGAAGCGCACATTATTTCTTTTGGAGTAACCCACATGAACGTAGACCTGGATTTGATGAAAAACCTGCTCAGCAAACGAGGCGATGAGATTGAAAAGAGTGTTGCCGGGACCGGCTATCTGGCAAAAACGGTCATCGGCGTCGGCACCTTTTTACTTGATAACGAAGGGAACTACGATCTGCTGACCGCCAAACAGAAGGTTGTTCTCGAAAAGTTTCTCAAGCCGCTGCTGGAACTGTCTCGACGGTAGCCGGTAGTGCATGTAAAAAACAAGGGGAGTCACCGGGCAAGCCTGACGTCTTACGAGTAAGTGCATGGAAAGAATGGATATGGGTTGAATATGACGGCGTACTATCTGTACGATAGCAATGTTGTCAGGTTTTTGCCGGAGTATGGGAAGTGACGAAACAGGCTGTTGCGGAGAATGCGGGAATTGGGGTAACGTCGGTATGTCCCATTACCAGAGCGTCTAACAAGGAATTCTGATCTTGAAACAGACTTGGCGTACCATTACGGCTCATCTATTTCTCCTGCTACTGCTTTCCGGTTGTGCCTCTCAAGGCTTGAGCGTCAATTACCCGGTGTCTCGCGAGCTGTCGGCGAGCAGTTCTCCCCGTCTCGCGCTGAAAAACGAATTTGATGGTATGATTGCCCGCGAGCTGTTCCCGTACTCAGTTGCTTCGATCAAGGTTGTCTCCCTCGCAAACGGGTCAACCCTGTACGAAATGAACCCTGAGCTGCTTTTGCCGGCAGCCTCGCTTCAGAAACTTTTCACCGCGACGGCCGCACTTTCACGACTGGGCCCCAATCACGACATTGAGACCTCCATTGCCGTGGATTCAGAAAACAACACCCTTTACGTCAGAGGGTGCGGCGACCCTCTCCTGAAAACAGCCGACCTGGCGCACATGGTCGGAGACCTAACCGGAAAACTGCCCCCCGGTCGGCAGTATAAACTCGTCGGCGATACCGGGTGTTTTGATGACGCATATTGGGGCAGCGGTTGGATGTGGGACGATGAACCCGAACCTGAAGCGATGTTTCTTTCAGCCCTTTCCATAAACGGAAATACCGTCAGGGTGACGGTATCTCCCGGTACGTCTCCAGCGTCATTTCTGGAGGTCTCAACTGAACCGTCAACACGCCATGTATTCCTGGAAAACACCGGGAAAACCGGCGAGGGCGACGGTCCGTGTGCCGTTTCCATCACGAGACCCGTGGGGGACCGCGACAATCATATCCGTGTCAGCGGGTCGCTCGCCCCCGGTTGCGCATCTGTCAGCAGGCGTCTGACCGTCTGGCGGCCCGAACTGTATTTCCTTACACTGCTGGCGGAGCTATTGGAGCAGGCCGGCACAAAGGTATCCTCCCCGACGCTGGGAGCTACCCCGTCCGGTGCGACAACCCTCGCCAGGATTGGGCATCCGGTCGGAGAGGTTGTTTCCGTAATGCTGAAAAGCAGTGATAATCTTTGTGCCGAAAACCTTCTGAAGTATCTCGCGCATGTGAAAACCGGGCAGAAAGGCACTGTCGCCGGGGGGGGGAAGGTAATCAAGGAGTATCTTCGCCTGAACGGGATACCCACGGGTCGGATGGTGATTGCCGATGGGTCAGGGGTGTCACGGTACAATCTGACCAGCGCCGATACTATCACTCGTCTCCTGGTCGCGGCATATAAGGATCGGGCGATCTCACCGTTTTTTGTGAATGCCCTGCCCATTGCGGGGAGCGACGGCACCCTCGCACTTCGAATGAGAGGAACTCCGGCTGAAGGAAAGCTCAAAGCCAAGACAGGAACAATGAAGGGAGTCTCCGCTCTTGCAGGCTACACGATTTCCGCTGATGGAGAGCCATTGGCATTCACCATACTCATGCAGAACTTTATCGATTCGGAGCAACGGGTACGTGACCTTCAGGATCGGATGGCCGTGCTCCTGAGCACTTCTTCCGCCGGGCATCAGGGTGAGGGGGCTACCTCCTGCCCCGGGATGAACAGAGGCGAAGCGATCCAGTGGACGCGGAATAGCGGGGACGTTTTTGCCCGGGCCGTTTGCCGCTGAGTTCGGCCGCTTTCCCCAGGTTCACCAACGCCGGGCCGCCACTCGCCCCGCCGGTCTGCCGGCTTCCCCATACCGTGTGACACCTGAAAAATCGTCATTTTGCCCGGTACAAAGATGCGACTGGTAAGAACGTATTCGTTGTATGCTTTCCCGCAATCCTGCTTTCCGCTTGCACTACATCTCCACCTTCGTTACTACCCCTTGAAGCTTGCTTGCCGGAAGATTGTAGAACTGGACGAAGTTCGGAGTCTGCTTCTTGATGGTGCTGAATATCTTCCAGAAGGGGTTGCGTGAAGAGATATCCTCGATGCCGTAGAAGATGACCTTCTCCTGAATGCCATACTTTTTGAGATGCTTTTCCAGGTCCAGAACTTCCATGTAACCGGCGCGGACTTCGAAACCGTCCAGTCCCGGAGCCAGGTTTTCGATGAGGCGCGTTCGTACTCCGAACGGCTCGTCCGTTCTGATAATGGAAATGAAGACGTTTCGCTCGTAAATTATATTGCTGCGAAAGATGCAGTGAATCACATAGGGGGGGACTACCTTGATTTCTTTCGTGAAAAAGATGCCGGTCCCGGGAATGTTTTTTCCTGTCGCGTAGATCTGCTCATAACTGAGCAGGAACGTATCCTGGTCCAGGGGTCGAAGCGCCCGATAGAGCGCACGCTGGCCCTGCGTCCAGATAAGTATTGTCGCCAGGGGAATGGAGGCGATGATGAGCGACCAGTAGCCGCCCAGGTGGAGCTTGTTGAGGCATGCCGTCAGAAAGATGAGGTCCGCCACTGTCACCAGTATTGCGAAAGGCACCTTCCATCTCTTCGTGGTGCGGGAAAAGATCATGATCATCATGATGCCGGTGATGCTCATGGTGCCGGTAACCGCAAGTCCGTAAGCCGCTGCGAGATTTTCCGATTTCTGGAAAAGAATCATGATGAACAGGACCGCTATCATCAGAAGCCAGTTGATGGAACCGATGAATATCTGCGACTTGAGGTGGCTGGAGGTGTAGTCTACCCGGAGCCGCGGCATGATTCGGGTGGTGATTCCCTGGAAGACGATGGAGAAAACCCCGCTGATCAGGGCCTGGGAAGCGATGATGGTTGCGATGATGGTGAGGATGAGAAATGGGACGTAGAGATGGGGCGCCTGCCATTTGATCATGCCGAACAGGACGCTTTTCGCCTCCGGATGCGTCACGATGAATGCCCCCTGGCCAAGATAGTTGATGAGCAGTGCGCACAGGACAAAGTACCAGGCGCGCCTGATGGGCTTGCGTCCCAGGTGTCCCATGTCCGCGTAGAGAGCTTCTCCACCGGTGGCGCAGAGAATGATCTCCGACAGGATGAAGAAGCCCGGCAATCCGTTTTCCATCATGAACGTGACGGCGTAATGGGGGCTTACCGCCTTGATGATCTGCGGGAAGCCGGCAATGGAGATGAGGCCCGAAACGGTAAGGGAGAGAAACCAGAGGACCATGAGCGGTCCGAAGGTCGCGGCAACCTTGTCGGTCCCCTTGGACTGGAAGACAAACAGCACAACGGTTATCAGGGCGGCAAACAGGATAATAGGCCCCTGGTGGAGCCCCTCCAGTCCTGGAATGAGGTGCATCCCTTCGACGGCGGAGAGGATACTGATGGCCGGAGTGATGACCCCGTCACCAAGCAGGAGGGAGACGCCCAGAAAGGACAGAAACCCGACGAAAGCCATCTGGCGGCCCGGTTTCAGGAGTCGTACGAGAATCTCCTTGAGGACGATGGTCCCCCCCTCACCCTTTCGCCCCAGGCTCATGGCGAGCCAGGAGTACTCGATGGATACCAGGATGATGAGTGTCCAGACCACCAGGGAAATGATTCCCATGACGTTTTCCAGCGTCGGCCGGGTAAGGGCGAATACAACCGTCAGGGTGTAAATGGGGCTTGTTCCGATATCGCCGAATACCAGGCCGAGGGACTTGATGATGCCTTTCCACGCGGCTTCCGACTGTTCCTGTTTCATATTGATCTCTCGATGTGTGAGGGTAAGCGACCTGTGAAACCCTTGTCGGGACTTCCGCGCCGGGACGAAAAAAAGCCGCCGGCAATGAACCGGCGGCTTTTCGGCCAACGTTCGCTGCACTTCCAAGAGCCTGCGAGGTTAGCTGACGGGCTCGGGCCTGGAAGTGCCCTATCCTGAAAGGAATTCGCCCCGAAAAACCGGGTCCCCCGCATCCATGTGTATCTTCATGGATTTCGGCTGCGCGTTTCTGTTTGTCTGATGGAGGCAATTGTAGGGCGAAAAATTATTGTGTCAACAGTTTTCCCGCTCAGTTCATCACGGCGTACCTGGTAAATATATACCGACCGGTATTTACTGTCTTGACATAAATATACCATTCGGTATATTTATCTTGTATCAATTTTCTACTACAGAGATTTCTTTGGGAAAAGCGGAAGAAACCAGGCAGGCGATTATCGAAAAAGCGGCCGTCATTTTCAACAGGAACGGCTATCAGCGGACATCCATGACGATGCTGTGCGAGGCTCTCGGTCTGACCAAGGGGGCAATCTACGGGCATTTCCCCGACAAGGATACGCTGGCCGTCGAGGCCTTCCTCCACAGCGTGCGGAATGTTTCCGAGAGGGTGCGGGAGCAGCTTCAACCCTGCACGGGGAACGTGGACAGGCTGCGCGCATTCGCTCTGACCTTTCTTGATTTCTATGAAGAGACTGTTCAAAGCGGAGGCTGCCCGATCCTGAACACCGCCGTTGACTCCGACGACGCCCATCCGCGGTTGCACGATGAGGTGCGTCGGGTCCTGACGGCCTGGGAAGGACGCCTCGTTGCCATGGTCAACGCGGGCAAGGAAAACGGCGAGCTCCGCCCTGACGCTGATGCGGAACTGTTCGCCGCCACCTTTATCGCCCAGATAGAGGGGGGGATTCTCCTGGCGAAGACCCTGGGCGACAAAAGGT
>CAYSPF010000106.1:2411-8248 GCA_964432775.1 uncultured Geobacter sp. | reverse complement strand
TGAATTCCGTTGTTGTGAAGAACCCCAATGAGCCTGAGTTCCATCAGGCGGTGAAAGAGGTCCTCGAGTCCCTGGCCCCGGTATTCAAGCGCAACCCGAAATACGAGCAGCAGCGCATCCTGGAGCGCATCACGGAGCCCGAACGCACTATCCTGTTCCGGGTACCCTGGGTTGACGACAAGGGTGGTATCCAGGTTAACAAGGGATACCGCATTGAATTCAACAGCGCAATCGGCGCCTACAAGGGCGGCCTCCGTTTCCATCCCTCGGTAAACCTCAGCGTACTGAAGTTCCTGGGCTTCGAGCAGGTCTTCAAGAACTCCCTGACCACCCTTCCCATGGGCGGCGGCAAGGGCGGTTCCGATTTCGACCCCAAGGGCAAGTCCGATAACGAAGTTATGCGCTTCTGCCAGTCATTCATGACCGAACTGTTTCGTCACATCGGACCGGTTACCGACGTTCCCGCCGGTGATATCGGGGTCGGCGGCCGTGAAATCGGCTACCTGTTCGGCCAGTACAAGCGTCTGAAGAATGAATTCACCGGCGTGTTGACCGGTAAGGCCCTCGGTTGGGGCGGTTCGTTGGTCCGTCCGGAAGCGACCGGTTACGGCGCCGTCTACTTTGCCCAGGAAATGCTCGCCACCAAGGGCCAGTCCATCGAAGGCAAGACCTGCCTGGTGTCCGGTTCCGGCAACGTTGCCCAGTACACCGTGCAAAAACTGAATCAACTGGGCGCCAAGCCGGTTTCCCTGTCCGATTCCAACGGGACCATCCATGATCCGAACGGAATCACCGAAGAAAAACTCCAGTTCGTGCTGGAACTGAAAAACGTGCGCCGCGGCCGTATCTCCGAATACGAGGCGAAATTCCCCGGCTCGAAATACATCGCCGGCCAGCGTCCCTGGTCGATTCCGTGCGACTGCGCCTTCCCGAGCGCAACCCAGAACGAAATCAACGGCGCGGACGCCGCCTTGCTGGTGAAGAACGGCTGCAAACTGGTGAGCGAAGGCGCCAACATGCCGAGCGATCTGGATGCCGTGAAGGTCTTCCTCGAAAACAAGATCTTCTACGGCCCGGGCAAGGCAGCCAATGCAGGCGGCGTTGCCACCTCCGGCCTTGAAATGTCCCAGAATGCCCAGTTCATGAGTTGGTCGAGCGAGGAAGTCGACGCCAAGCTGAAGAACATCATGAAGAGCATCCACCATAATTCCTTTACCACGGCCGCCGAATTCGACTGCCCGGGCAACTATGTGGTGGGCGCCAATATCGCCGGCTTCCTGAAAGTGGCAAACGCAATGATCGACCAGGGAGTCGTCTAGGCGAACCCGAAGTGACTGGCAAACCTGCGATGTACCACATGAGGCGCTGAATCACTTTCAGCGCCTCCTTTTTTTTGCTTACGTATCGCGCGCGAAACAGTATACTGCTGTCGATGGGAATCAGGAAAAGGGGGGGATTGCATGTACGCGTATGAGACGACATTTACGACGGGGTTAACCGGACTGGACAGGGCGTTGAAGGGGATACTTCCCGGTGACAACATCGTCTGGCAGGTGGACGCCATTGAAGATTACCAGTCTCTCGTTACGCCGTTCGTACAGGCGGGGATTTTGTCGGGCCGGAAGCTGGTCTACTTCCGTTTCGCCAGTCATCCGCCGTTGGTTCCGGAAGACAAGCATGTTACGAGGGTCGAGCTGGATCCCAATGCAGGATTCGAGACCTTTATCTCTGTTATTCACAAGACCATCGAACAGGTCGGCAGGGGGGCGCTCTATGTCTTTGACAGCCTTTCGGAATTGGCCGCGGACTGGTATTCCGACCAGATGCTGGGCAACTTTTTCATGCTTACCTGCCCGTATCTTTTCGACCTGGAAACGGTTGCCTATTTCGCGCTTTTCCGCAACTACCACTCCTCCCGCGCCCTGCACCCCATCTTCGAAACCACCCAGTTGTTTCTCGATGTCTACCGCTACCGGGACACGCGCTACATCTATCCAATGAAGGTGCATCTGCGCCATTCATCGACCATGAATATGCTTCACGAGTGGAAGGGGGATGAATTCCGTCCCGTGACCGCCAGTGCCCTGATCAGTTCGATTCTGACCTCGATCAACTGGTCGGGCCTTGATTCGGATTCCCGGCCGGGTTTATGGGAGCGGGCGTTCGCCGAGGGCGAGGAGGTGCTGGATGCCGTAAAAAGAGGTCGCTGTTCGCCGGAAAGGCAGGAGGAGATGTTCCGGCGGCTGTCCCGGATGATGGTGTCGCGCGATCCGGGCATGCTCAGTCTGGTGTCCCGCTACATGACACTGGAGGACGTGCTGGAGATTCGCCGCCGGATGATCGGCTCGGGTCTCGTCGGCGGAAAAACGGTGGGCATGCTGCTGGCCCGCCGCATCCTGCAGAGGCATTCCGAACGGTTCGCGATGCTGCTGGAGGCGCACGATTCGTTTTACATCGGATCGGATATTTTTTTCACCTTCCTCGTGCGCAACGGCGCGTGGTGGGTCAGGGAAAAGCAGAGAAACCCGGAGACGTTCCTGGAAGGATCCGAACTGGCGCGCCAGCGGATCCTCACCGGCAAGTTTCCCGACTATATGGTGAAACAGTTCGAGCAGATGCTGAACTATTTCGGCCAGTCGCCCATCATCGTGCGTTCCAGTTCCCTGCTGGAGGACAATTTCGGCAATTCCTTCGCAGGCAAGTACGAGAGCGTCTTCTGCCCCAACCAGGGTCCGCGCGAGCGCAGGCTGGAGGATTTCATTTCCGCGGTGCGAACCATCTACGCCAGCAGCATGAGCGAAAGGGCGCTGCGTTACCGGGAGCAAAAGGGCCTCCTGGATCAGGATGAACAGATGGCGCTTCTGGTGATGCGGGTATCGGGAGCGGTTCACGGCCACTATTTCTATCCCCACGCAGCAGGTGTCGCTTTTTCCTACAACCCGTATGTGTGGAATGAGAATATCGATCCCCGGGCCGGGGTGATGCGGTTGGTGTTCGGTCTCGGGACCCGTGCCGTGGATCGTTCCGACGATGATTACACCCGCGTGGTCGCCCTGAATGCCCCGGACCGCCGACCGGAAACAAATTTCGAAGAGGTGCGGCAATACGCCCAGCGGCGGGTTGATTTTCTCGACCTGGACGCGAACCGCCTCGTTTCAGGTCATTTCCTCGATGTCATCGCCGCCAGCCCCGATGTTCCGGCGCGGCTGTTCGCCTCCACCGACAACGGTTCCAACTGGGGCATGGAGCACACAACCCGGCCGTCCTGGGTTTTGACCTTTGACAAGCTGCTCGGTACGACGGCTTTTGTCGAGGATATGAGGGAGATGCTGCGTGTACTGCATGAGGCATACGATTATCCGGTTGACGTGGAGTTCACGCTCAATTTTCTGGACGACAATGACTACCGCATCCATGTGGTGCAGTGTCGGCCGCTGCCGGTAAAGGGGATGGATACGATCGCGGAGGTTCCCCTTGACGTTCCGGAGGAAAGCCGCATCGTCTCCGCCTGCGGCGCCGTGATCGGGCACAGTCGCCATGTCCGTATCGACAGGATCATCTATGTCGCGCCCGAGATTTACGGACACCTGACAATGCAGGAACGGCACGAAATTGCGCGGCTGATTGGTCGGCTGAACCAGAGCATCTCTACCCGGCAACACGAAAACGTCCTGCTGATGGGGCCGGGCAGGTGGGGCACCAGCTGCGCTTCCCTGGGTATCCCCGTGTCCTTCTCCGATATCAGCCATGTCTCCGTGGTCTGCGAGATTGTCGCCATGCACGAAAATCTGGTGCCGGATGTGTCGCTGGGCACCCATTTTCTCAATGAACTCATCGAGATGGACATGCTGTACCTGGCGCTGTTTCCCCGGAAGGGGGGCAACTACCTGTGCGGGGAATTCTTCGAAGAGATGCCCAACCGGTTGCTGGAGTATGCCCCGGGGGAGGAGCGGTGGATCGATGCCGTCAAGGTTATCAGCGCCTCGGACGTCAGCGGGGCCGAGGGAGGCATCTTGCTTGCCGCGGACGCTCTCAAGCAGAAGGTCAGCTGCTACCGGGCTCTCTGAATTCGCGCCGCCGGACAGAAGAAAAGTATTCAAGAAAATCCGGATTGCGCCGATAAGAACAAAACGCGCTGTATGGGGGAGGTGTCTGTATGGAAATAAGTTCCGTAGCAAGCCAGGCTCTGGCTGTGAAAGAGCAAATGACGCAGTCCCAGTTGGGCCTTGCCGCCATGAAACAAGCCGCGGATACTCAGAAGCAGCTGGCGGACATGCTCGCGAAGAATGCGACCGTAGTACCGCCCTCCGAGAACCCGCAACCGGGCGGCTTTTCGACGTATGCATAACCTCTGATTCATCCGATACATCCGAAAGCAGTATAGGACAACAAGATGTAAAAACCAATTCCCGTGCAGCAGTGGAAAGGGCCGGTTTCCGTTTGGATGCCGGCCTTTTTTTTGAAACAAGTGCGCGGGTGTTGCCCGCTGAAGATATTGCCGGTATAATCCAGCCGTGTCCGGTATGGGTGATTCGGCATCGTTCAAACCGGGAAACGGCGACAGGGAGCAGGGTTGGAGAATCCGATGAAACGGGATGCCCTTGACAGGATTACCATCAGGATGGGTGATATCACCCGGGTGGAGGTGGATGCCGTGGTAAACGCCGCCAACAGCACGCTGCTGGGGGGAGGAGGGGTGGACGGCATGATCCACTGGGCCGCGGGTTCCGGCCTCCTGGAAGAATGCCGGGCCATCGGCTGGTGCCCGACGGGTGAAGCGAGGATTACCGGCGGCTATAATCTTCCGGCGCATCATGTGATTCATGCGGTTGGCCCCGTGTACGGAATCGACGGGGAGAACTCCCCCCGCCTCCTGGCGTCCTGCTACGAAAACAGCCTCGCCCTTGCCGCGGACAACGGGGTAAGAACCATCTCTTTCCCGGCAATCAGCTGCGGCGCATACGGCTATCCGATCGGGGAGGCATGCAGGATTGCGCTGGATACAACCCTGCGGTTCCTTGAGACACACGATTTTCCGGAGAAGGTGATCTTTGTCCTTCATTCCTGCCGGGACTACGACGTCTACCGGGAGTACTATGTCTCGAAGAGGGGTACAACGGCGGGGACTACGGAATGAGGGAACAAATCTCTCTCGGTGACTGTCTGGTATGATACGGGAAAAGAGACGCGCGACAACCGATGACGACGCCGAACTGGTGGTTTCAAGCCGGAAAGGTGACCTGCGGGCCTTTGAGGCGCTTGTCGGGAAATACCGTACCAGGATGTTTACTCTCGTCTACCGCATCCTCGGCGACTACGAGGACGCGGCCGAGGTGACCCAGGACGCATTCGTGTCGGCCTGGCGCGCGTTGGGAAAATTTCGCGGTGAAGCCCTGTTTTCCACCTGGCTTACCAGGATTGCCGTTAACCTGTCGCGCAACCGGCTCCAGCAGATGCGGACCCGGTCTTCACGGGAACCGTACTCCCTGGATGAACCGGTCCCCGGTTGTGAAGGCTGCCGCCATTCCGACCCGCCGTCGGACGGGCCCTCCGCCCAGGAGCAGCTGGAGCGGGAGGAGGTCCGGCAACGGGTGCAGGGATGCATCAACGGCCTGGAGCCCGGATTCCGGGAGGTGCTGGTGCTGCGGGATGTGGAGGAGTATTCCTACGGGGAGATCGGCGGGATGCTCGGTCTTGCCGAGGGGACGGTCAAGTCGAGGCTTTCCCGGGCGCGCGAGGCGATCCGGGGGTGCCTGAAAAGGGTGCTGGGAGAGATATGATGGACCACGCCGAGATACGGGACAAGCTGTCGGCATATCTGGACGGGGCTGTTTCTC
>CAYSPF010000106.1:0-2311 GCA_964432775.1 uncultured Geobacter sp. | reverse complement strand
GGTGAAGATTGCCGTGCCCCCGGTTGCTGAAATACAGGGGGAAGCGGTTCCCCTGGCCCCACCGGCCGCAGTTCCCCGCGACAAAACGGAACAGCCCCCGGCAATGGCTGTAAAACGCCCGACACTGAAGAAACAGGAGGATTCCGCCGCAGGCAGGGGAAGCTCCCTGCGGCAACCGTCGCAAGTAGCGCCCGCAGCTGCGCCGTCGTACGAATCTTCGAGGGAGGAAGCTCCTGCTTCGTACGCACGGCCGCCCGCTTCTGTTCCTCCACCGATACCCGAAAACAAGGGGGCATCCCAGCGGCTTCTACGGGAGGACACTGAATTCGCCGCACCCCGGGATGCGGAAACCCGGCGAAAAGAGGAAAAAAGCGTGCCATCCCCTGCCATGCGGGCGAAAGCGCTTGCTCCGGCGGTGGTGAGGGAGGTACGTCTTGTTCTTGTTGTTGCCGATACAGACGATGCTTTCAGGGAAATTGACAGGATGGTCGGCCTCTCGGGAGGAGTGACCGTACGAAGGGGCGCCCGCGATGAAGTCGTGGGTCAGACCGTGCGTGTGGAGCGGGAGAGGCTGGGTGAATTCCTTGAGCGGCTCGGGGAAATCGGGGAAATCCGGAAGAGGACGCCGCTCCCGGGCGCGGGGAACGGCATGGTTGACGTGCTGATTACGGTGGAAACCGTGAACCGACCGGCGAGGTAGGGACAACCGCCCCTACGCGTAACTGATATCGACTATTTCATACTCCTTCAGACCGGCCGGAACCTTCACCCGTACCGTATCGTCCAGCCGGTGTCCAATGAGAGCCTTGCCCACCGGTGACGAGCAGGACATCTTGCCCAGTTTTATGTCCGCCTCGTCTTCGCCGACAATGCGGTAGGTGACCTCTTCATCCAGTCCCGTATCGTAGAGGGTCACGGTTGCGCCGAACACCACCTTGTCGGGGGTCATGTTGGAGAGATCGACCACATAGGCACGGGCCAGCTTGTCCTTGAGTTCCTGTATCTTTCCTTCAATAAAACCCTGGCGGTGCTTGGCCGCGTCATACTCCGCGTTTTCGGAAAGGTCGCCGTGGGCACGGGCTTCGGCGATATCCTGAATGACCTTCGGTCTCTCTACCCGGATGAGGCGTTTCAGTTCTTCCTGAAGGTTCTCGAAGCTTTCCTTGGTCATGGGTACTGATTGTGACATTGTGGTGCAAGCCTCCTAAAACGTGAGGGGCAGCCGAATCGGCCGCCCCTTTGATGTTTTTTCACTAGATCGGGTCCGTCGAAATTCCGGTTAACGGACGGCTTACAGATACTCCTGGAGAGGTTTTACTTCCAACTCGGCACGGAGCATGGCGAGAATGCCGTCAACGGCCGCACTGGCGCCGGCGGTGGTGGTAAAATAGGCGATGTTGCTGACCAGGGTGTTTCTGCGGATGGAAAAGGAATCCGCCACCGCCTGTGCCCCGTGGGTCGTGTTGAACACCATGCTGATCTCGTTGTTCTTGATGGCGTCGACAATGTGGGGGCGACCCTCGGCAACCTTGTTCACCACCCGGACCGGAATGCCTTTTTCCTGCAGATAGGAAGCGGTTCCGCGGGTTGCAACCAGTTCGAAGCCGCTATCATACAGTTTTTTTGCCGGTGAGACAATATGTTTCTTGTCACTGTCGCGCACACTGATGAAGACCGTGCCGGAGAGGGGAAGTCTCACGCCCGCCCCCAGTTGCGCCTTGGCGAATGCCCGGGCAAAGTCGTAGTCGATGCCCATCACCTCGCCGGTTGATTTCATCTCCGGACCGAGAATGGTGTCCACGCCGGGGAATTTCACGAACGGGAATACCGATTCCTTGACCGAAATATGTTTCGGCTCTATTTCCGAGAGTATCCCCAGCTCCCGAAGTGTCTTTCCGGCCATGACGCGGGCCGCCAGCTTCGCCAGGGGCCTGCCGGTCGCCTTGGACACGAAGGGGACGGTGCGGGAGGCGCGGGGGTTCACCTCCAGGATGAAGATTTCTCCGTCCTTGACCGCGAACTGGACGTTCATCAGGCCCTTTACCCCCAGTTCCAGCGCCATGAGCCGCGTCTGCCTCTTGATCTCCTCCATGGTCTCCCGGGAAATGGAATAGGGCGGGAGGGAGCAGGCCGAGTCGCCGGAATGTATCCCCGCCTCCTCGATGTGCTCCATGACTCCGCCGATAATCACTTCCCGGCCGTCGCACAGGGCGTCCACATCGATCTCGATGGCCGCATCCAGAAACTTGTCCACCAGGATGGGGTGTTCGGGGGAGGCCTGGACCGCGGTATGCATGTAGCGGCGCAGGTC
>CAYSPF010000105.1:0-8337 GCA_964432775.1 uncultured Geobacter sp. | reverse complement strand
CTATTGGTTCCGGCAAGTTTCCAACTGAATGATATACTGCAATCTGCATAGATAACGAAGGAGTCGGCCCATGAAACTGAAAGACCTCGGCATCGGCACGCAACTGCGCATCGGCCTGGGCGCCATCCTGGTATTCGTCGTGCTCCTCGGCGGGCTGGCCTGGATGCAGACGGGCCAGCTGTGGCAGCAGACCAAGGGGCTCTACGAGCATCCGTTCACGGTCCGGAGGGCTATTGGCGAGGTTCATGCCGACATCCTGGCCATGCGCGGGGGGATGAAAGATCTCTGCCTGGCGGAGAGCGACCAGGAGCGGCAGACGATCCTCCAGGGAATCGATGCCAAAGAGGCAGACGCCCTTCGGAAGTTTGACATCGTGTTCGACAGATATCTGGGTCCGCGGAGCGACATTGAAGCAGCCTTTCAGGGCTTCGTGCAGTGGAAAGCCTTCCGGGACGAAACCATCCGGCTGCTGCGTGAGGGAAAGGTCGCCGAAGCGACACGTCGCACCAAGGCAAGCGGCGTCGCCGGCGACCACGCGGAGAAGGTGCTGGACCACATCCGGAAAATCGTTGTTTTTGCCAATAACCGGGGCGAAAGGTTCTACGCGGACGCCATCAGGCTCCATGATTCCCTCAGAATGCGACTTGGTGTCATGGTGGGCATTATCCTCCTCCTGTCCATGGGGCTCAGCTATTTCCTGCTGAAAGGGATCAAGGACCCGCTGCGGGAACTGACCACGGTGGCCGGCCGGTTCCGGCAGGGCGAGCTGGATGCCCGCAGCCGCTATATCTCCGCCAACGAGTTCGGGATCCTGTCTGCCGCCTTCAACACCCTTGCCGAGACGATTCAAGGCGTGATGGTCTTCAGGGAGCACGCGGCGCAACTCAACGACGCCATGCTGCGGGAACTGGAAGCGCGCGCCTTCCGCCTGCTGGTCCTCGAGCCGCTCATGCAGTTGACCGGGTCACAGGCGGGGGCGATCTACCTGCTGAACGAACAGAAGAGCGATTACGAGCATCTGGAATCCATCGGGCTCTGCGCCGCGGGGCGGGCGTCCTTCTCCGCCACGGCCCACGAGGGCGAGTTCGGCGCGGCCCTGGCCACGCAGCGCATCCAGCGCATCACGGACATTCCGGCGGATACGCGCCTTACCTTCGCCGCGGTGAGCGGTGATTTCACACCCCGGGAGATCATCACCATCCCGCTCACCGCAGGCCGGGAGGTCCCGGCGATGATTTCCCTGGCGAGCCTCAACGGCTATGAGCCCGACGCGGTCCGGCTGGTTACCGGCATGCAGGGCGCCCTGTCCGCCTGGATGAACAGCATGCTGGCCAATCAGCGCATCAAGACCCTGTCGGAAGGTCTCGAACAGCAGAACCGGCAGCTCCAGGCGCAACAGGAGGAACTGAGGGTCGCCAACGAGGAACTGGAGGAGCAGACCCGGCAGTTGCAGCAATCGGAGGAGGAACTCAAGACCCAGCAGGAGGAACTCCAGGTTACCAACGAGGAACTGGAAGAGAAGAACGAACTGCTGGAACGACAGACAAGAGAAGTGGAAAAGGCGCGCAAGGAGGTTGAGGAGAAGGCCGAGGCACTTGCCCTGGCCGGCAGGTACAAGTCTGAATTCCTGGCGAACATGTCCCACGAGCTGCGCACCCCGCTGAACAGCCTGCTGCTGCTGGCGCAGGGATTCGCCCGCAACAAGGACGGCAATCTGACCGGGGAGCAGGTGGAGTCCGCACGCATCATCCACAACAGCGGCAGCGACCTGCTGAACCTCATCAACGAGATCCTGGACCTGTCCAAGATCGAGTCCGGGCGTATTGAGCTGAAGTTCGGCACGGTGCGGGTGAGCGACCTTGCCGAAGGGGTGCGGGACTCTTTTCAGCACCTGGCCGACGAAAAGGGGATAGCCCTGGAGATCGTCGTGACCGAGGACGCCCCGACCGAGATCTCCAGCGACCGGAAGCGAGTTGAGCAGGTCATCCGCAACCTCATCTCCAACGCGGTCAAGTTCACGGAAAGGGGACGCGTCACCGTCACCTTCGGCCGCCCCGCCGCCGGAATCGATCTCTCCAAGAGCGGCCTTGACGCGGGCAACTGCCTGGCGGTTGCGGTCAGGGACACCGGCATCGGTGTTGCTCCGGAGCTGCACAAGGTGATCTTCGAGGCGTTCCAGCAGGCTGATGGCGGCACTTCGAGAAAGTATGGGGGGACGGGACTGGGGCTTTCCATCTCCCGGGAACTGGCGATCTTGCTCGGCGGAGAGATACAGCTGGAGAGCGAGCCGGGCACGGGCTCGACGTTCACCTTCTATCTGCCGCGGGAAGCCGGCCAGCCAGCCCCGGCGCGCCATGCAGCCGAGGAACCTCCCCAGCGGAAACCGACCATCGAAAATCGGCGCCCCCACATCCCGGACGATCGCGACGCCATCGAACCCTCCGACCGGGTGATGCTGGTCATCGAGGACGATGCGGATTTCGCCCGGCTGCTCTACGGAAAATGCCGTGAAAAGGGGTTCAAGTGCCTGGCTGCGCAGACGGGAGAGGAGGGGCTGGAACTGGCGACCAGGTACCTGCCCGGCGCGGTGATTCTTGATCTCCGTCTCCCCGGCATGGACGGCTGGGCCGTGCTGGGCGCACTCAAGGAGAATACCCGTACCCGGCATATCCCGGTGCATGTCATCTCCGTTGAGGACGCCTCGACCAGGTCGCTGCGCAAGGGCGCGGTCGGGCATTTCACCAAACCGATCAACCAGGATGAGCTCGAAGAGGCGTTCCGCAGGCTGGAACAGGTGTCGACCGGAAAGCCGAAACGCCTGCTGGTGGTGGACGACGACGCGGCAATCCGTCGTGATACCGTGAAGCTGATCGGCAACGGTGATGTCTCGGTGGACGAAGCCGAAAGCGGTGAACAGGCCCTGGAAGCGCTCCGCTCCACGGAGTACGACTGCGTGGTTCTCGATCTGGGGCTGCCGGACATGGACGGCGGCGAACTGCTGGCGCGGCTCGAACAGGAAGGGGTTACGCTTCCCCCGGTGGTTGTCTACACAGCCCGTGACCTCACCCTGGACGAAGAAGCGGCAATCCGCGATCGCGCCGACTCAATCGTCATCAAGGATGTCCGCTCCCAAGAGCGGCTGCTGGACGAAGTGTCCCTCTTCCTGCACCGGGTGGTGAGCGGCATGTCGGAAAAGAAACGGAAGGTCATCCAGGATCTCCATGACACGGATGCACTCCTGAAGGACAAGAAGGTGCTCGTGGTGGACGACGACATGCGCACGACGTTCGCCGTTTCGCACCTGCTGGCCGACTGCGGCATGAAGCCGCTGAAAGCGGAAAACGGGGAAAGGGCGTTACGGCTGCTTGATGAACAGCCGGACACGGATCTGGTATTGATGGATATCATGATGCCGGTAATGGACGGTTATGAGACCATGCGCCGCATCCGCGCCCAGGAGAGGTTCCGCACCCTGCCGATCATCGCGCTCACGGCCAAGGCGATGCCGGAGGATCGCGAGAAGTGTCTGGCGGCCGGCGCCAACGATTATCTGCCCAAGCCCCTGGACCAGAGGCGGCTGTTCTCCATGATGCGGGTCTGGCTGTGCAGGTGAGGGGGCTCCCGAAATGGAACCAATCGACAATCGGCAATCGCCAATCGAATCAATAGAAGGAGTCGAAGCTATCGAAATCGACCTGCTGCTGGAGGCGGTCTACCGGCGGCACGGCTACGACTTCCGCTCCTATGCCCGGGCCTCCATCGAGCGGCGGGTCAGGCAGTTCCTGTCGGGGTGCGGGTGCGCGTCGGTGTCCGAGATGATTCCGAAGGTCCTCCATGACGAGGAGTTTTTCTCGCGCTTGGTCAGGTATTTTTCCATCTCCGTTACCGAGTTGTTCCGCGACCCGTTCGTGTACCGCGCCGTGCGGGAAAAGGTCGTCCCGCTGCTCAGGACGTGGTCGCATTTCAAGGTCTGGCATGCCGGATGCGCAACCGGCGAGGAGGTTTACTCGCTGGCCATCGTACTCAAGGAGGAAGGGATCTACGATCGGGCCACCATTTACGCAACCGACTTCAACGACGAGGCTCTGGAACGTGCCCGCGAGGGGATCTGCGAAGCGGGAAAACTCCGGGAAGCCACCAGGAACTACCAGCAGGCCGGGGGGAAGAGGTCGTTTTCGGAGTATTACCATGCCCGCTACGAAGCGGCGGCCATGGACGCCGCACTCAGGGAGCGTGTGGTGTTTTCCGGCCACAACCTGGCATCGGACAGCGTGTTCGGCGAGATGCAGCTGGTCTTCTGCCGGAACGTGCTCATTTACTTCAACCGTGATCTGCAAAACAGGGCACTGGGACTTTTCACGGAAAGCCTGGTGCATGGCGGGTTCCTCTGCCTCGGTGCCAAGGAGGATCTCCGCTTCACCGATGTCGCCGACCAGTACGACGTCGTGGATGAGAAGGCGCGCATTTACAAAAAAAAGGCCCTGCCATGAGACCGCGGCAAGCGAGCCAGCCCGCATACGCCGTCCACGGCGCTACCGTGGTGATGGGCGGTTCGGCGGGCGGATTCGCGGCGTTTACCGCCATCCTCGCGGCGCTTCCGCCGGATTTCGCGCTGCCGATCCTGCTGGTGCAGCATCTGCACCCGAACGATGCAGGCGCCTTTGCCCTGCACCTGGCGAGCGCTACGAAACTCCCGGTGATCGAGCCCTGCGACAAGGAACGGATCGATCGCGGACAGGTGTATACCGCGCCTGCCGACTATCACATGCTCGTGGAGCGGAACGGGACAGTCGCCCTTTCCACGGAAGAGAAGGTCCACTGGTCGCGACCATCCATCGACGTGCTCTTCGAGAGCGCTGCCCGGGCCTTGGGCGAGAGGGTGATAGCGGTTCTCCTCTCGGGCGCGAGCGTCGACGGCGCCGCGGGGATACGGGCGGTGAAGGCGGCAGGCGGCCTGACCATAGCCCAGGATCCGGCCACGGCCGAGTATCCGCTCATGCCCCGGGCCGCCATCGATACCGGCGCCGTGGACGAGGTGCTGACGGTGGAAGAGATCGGCCGGCGGCTTGCGGAACTGGGACGTCGCAGCGGTTGAATGTGGCGGCGTCACGCTGTTCCGTCATAGTAAACCAGGAAATCACACATCATACATCACGCTTCGGAGTTCGAAATGAGCCCTGTACAGAAGATTCTCATCGTGGATGACAGGAAGGAGAACCTGGTGGTTCTCCGGCAGGTTCTGCACGGCGTGGAGGCGGAGATTATCGAAGCGTCCAACGGCAACGAGGCCCTTGCCGCCACGCTCGACCACACCTTTGCCATGGCGATTCTGGACGTCATGATGCCGGGGATGAGCGGCTTCGAACTGGCCAGGCACCTGCGCGGGGACGACACTACCCGCTTGATGCCGATAGTCTTCGTCACCGCGGCCTACCCGGATGAGCATCATGTATTCGGCGGCTACGAGGCTGGAGGGGTCGATTACATCGTCAAGCCCTATGCGCCGGAGGTTCTGCTCGCCAAGGTCCGGATCTTCCTTGAGATGGACCGCCAGAGGCAGGAGCTGCAAAGGCACCGTGATCAGCTGGAGACACTGGTTGCCGAGCGGACGGCAAAGCTGGAGCATGAGCTGGCTGAGCGCAAGCGGTCGGAGGAGGAGCGCCGGAAGCTTCAGGAGCAACTGGTTCAGGCCCAGAAAATGGAGTCGGTCGGCACCCTGGCCGGGGGGGTTGCCCATGATTTCAACAATATCCTGACGAGCATCATCGGCTATGCCCATTGGACACTGATGAATATGTCGGATGACAATCCCCTGCGGCAGAATATCGAGAGGATCCTCGAAGCGGCGGACCGGGCGGCCCACCTGACCAGAGACCTGCTGCTTTTCAGCAGAAAACGGGCCTGTGAGCGGGAAGCCATTGACCTGAATGACGTCGTCGACAAGGCGGGAACCTTCCTGCAGAGGATGATTGGCGAAGATATCGTGCTGAAGAGCTCACTCCATGGCGGTCCTCTGCCGATACTGGCCGACGGTCATCAGTTGGGGCAGGTGCTGATGAACCTTGCGGTGAATGCCCGCGATGCCATGAGCCGGGGCGGCGCGCTCACCCTGCAAACGAACCGGGTCGTTCTGGATGAAGATTTTGTTGCGGCCCATGGATACGGAAAGCCGGGCGCCTTTGCACTCCTGGCCGTCTCGGACAGCGGAACGGGGATGGATGCAGCGACGCGACAACGGATTTTCGAACCCTTCTTCACGACCAAGGAGGTGGGCAAGGGGACCGGGCTGGGACTGGCCGTCGTCTACGGTATCGTCAAGCAGCATGACGGTTTCATTAGCGTGGACAGCGAGCCGGGTGACGGTACCACCTTCGGCATCTACCTGCCCCTCATGACAGCGCAACTGCCGGAAGAGACCTGCCCGCTTCAGGACGAAGCCATTGTCGGGGGAAGCGAGACGATCCTTCTGGCGGAGGATGATGAGTTGGTGCGAAACCTGGTGCTGCGTGTGCTGATGCAGGCAGGCTACACGGTTATCGAAGCGGTCGACGGCGAGGATGCGGTACAGAAATTCAAGGACTACACCGGATCCATCCAACTGTTGCTGCTGGATCTGATTATGCCGCGGATGAACGGCAAAGAGGCCTGTGACGAGATCCGGAAGATTAGGTCCGAGGTGAAGGTTATTATTGTCAGCGGTTATGCGCCCGACATCGTAATGCAGAAGGCGTCCTTCGACGACGGCATTCGCCTGGTCTACAAGCCTGTCACGCCGAAGGACCTGCTGAAGACGGTACGGAGCGAACTGGATAGCGGCGCATAACGTATTGTGAACGGAGTGGAGGGGCAGAAGGCAGGACATTGATTGTAAGGAGAAGCCCTTCACCATTAGTGCCCCTGACACTGTTTCGCATTGGAAATGCTATTCTATAAAACGGCGATGCTCTCTGGTGCATAAGGATTGAGGCGGTTGACAGAAGGAAAACACATTGCTCACACCGACTTTTCCAAGGCATCGGCCCTGTCACCCGATGCGGGGTGGCTGGAAAATACGCTGCTGTCATTGCCGTACATCTTTTCCAGCTTGCGCAGGGCGCTGACCGCGGCTTTGGGGTTGTACTTGTTGGCCTTCATGAATTTGAGGGCATACTGGTCGGCGTCATTCTCATTGGATTGTGAATACTGGGCATGTACCAGCTTCTCGGCCAGGTCTCCGAGAGCCGAATCCGACAGCTGGACAAGCCCGCTGCCGCTGGCCGAGCCTGCCTTACGGGCGGCCGATGTCATATAGGCGGTCTGCAGCCTTTTTTTGGAATGGCCGAGACTAACATGGCCGATTTCATGACCGATGACGTAGCGCACTTCATCATCGGTCATTGCGTCCATAAGTCCCGAATAGACGCGGATGGTCCCATCCGCCATGGCGAATGCATTCACTTCTTGTGACTGGTAGACTTTAATGTTCAGTTTCAGGCCATTCCCGGCCTTCATGCCCTTGGTGAGCTTTTCCAGCCGCTTTGTATAAGGACTGGAAGGCGGCGCCACCTCGTTGGATTTGTCATAGACCATAGCGGCTTCGGACGCGACTTGCTTGACCTCACTATCGGACAGAGTTGCCGCGGTTGTTAGGTCTTTTCCGGCATCCACCATGCCGCCGAGATCGAATCCGGCAAAGGCGGGTTGTGTGAGCATTGCTGCCACGAGTACCGGCAATGACATCTTTCCGAGTGTTTTCAGCATAATCATTCTCCTTCATCCATGTAGTATAGGCAGGCCTGGTTTAGAGGCTCTGCAATAGAGCATTGTTGGTCAAGGCACACGAAGATAGCTTCTGATTCAATGTACATTGGAAGAAAAGCAGTTTCATGATGATTCGACTCAAGGGTGGGATATCCATCAATCTGCCGCCTGAGGAGGCGCAAGGGCTTCCAGTTCTTTAACCGCTTTTATTGGATCAAACGGTTTCTGGAAGAATGGGTGGGTAGAAAAAAAGTCAGTCAATCTCGGGTCCAAATCCTTATGTTTTATCATTGCCACGGAAAACAGGGTGCCTTTCAATCCGTCATCCGACAAGATCGATTGCAGAGGATATTCGAAGTTGTTCAGATAGCTTTCAGCCGCAGATATAGAGACACTATATTTCTTTTTTTCATCTACATTTAACGTATTACAAAATTCAAGATATTCCTTAACATAATATTTGGCTGCATCCAATTGCCGATATTCACGATATATTGCTTCCTTTACTTCCTCTTCACAAGAAGATGCGTTATTTGTAATCCATAGAGCAATCATAACAAATCTAATAGAATCGAAATTTTTTAGTACATACTTTTT
>CAYSPF010000104.1:0-8404 GCA_964432775.1 uncultured Geobacter sp. | reverse complement strand
GTCACCACGCCGAGCACCGTCATCCCTTCTTCTTCCGCGCGCCGTATCGCCTTCAGGGAGGAACCTCCGCTGGTGACCACGTCCTCGACGATAACAACCCGTGCGCCTTCCCGGAGGTTTTTTCGTCCTTCGAGCCAGGCCCCGGTGCCGTGGCCTTTCGGTTCCTTGCGGATAATAAAAGCCGGTATCGGGCGGTCATTGAGAAAGCTGACAACCGATACTGCCGTCGCGATGGGATCCGCGCCCAGGGTCAGGCCGCCGACGCCGTCAACGCCTTCCACGTCGCGTAGTGCCTCGAAGAAAAGCCGTCCGGTCAGGTATGCCCCTTCAGGATGGAGGGTAGTCTGTTTCCCGTCAAAGTAAAAGTCGCTCTCCGCTCCGGAAGACAAAACAACCTTCCTTTTTTCATAGGATTTTTCCAGAATGATTCGTTTCAGTTTTTGCAGATCTGTCATGGGGTACGTTACTCCTTGCTGAAAAGGGCGAGTTGCGATTCCGGGGACATAATGGGAAATTCAACGGGATATCCACCGGAGAAGCAGGCGCGGCAGTAGTTGGTATTTTCTGTTCCGACCGCCGAGAGCAGTCCCTGCTCGGAGAGGTATCCGAGGGAGTCGGCGGTGATGTATTTTCGGATCTCCTCGACGGTGTGCGACGAGGAGATGAGCTCCTTGCGGGTCGGGGTGTCAATCCCGTAGTAACAGGGGAAGCTGGTCGGCGGAGAAGAGATCAGGGTATGCACCTCCGCGGCGCCGGCGCTCCGTATCATTTTGACGATCTTCCGCGAGGTTGTGCCCCGGACAATAGAGTCGTCAATAACGATGACCCTCTTTCCCTGGATGATGTCGCGCACAGGATTAAGTTTTATCTTCACCCCGAAATGGCGTATCGCCTGCTGAGGTTCGATAAAGGTGCGGCCGATGTAGTGGTTGCGCATCAGGCCGAATTCGAAGGTGATACCCGATTCCTGGGCGTAGCCCAGGGCAGCAGGCACACCCGAGTCGGGCACAGGGATAACGATATCCGCCTCTATCCTGTGCTCCCTTGCAAGCTGTCGTCCCAGCTCCTTGCGTACCATGTAGACGTTCTTACCGAAAATCCGGGAATCGGGGCGGGCAAAATAGACAAATTCAAAGACGCAGGGGGTCGGCTTCACTTTTTTGAATGGAAAAAAGGAGCTGACACCGTCTTTGTCGATGATGACCACTTCTCCCGGTTCTATCTCCCTGACGAATTGCGCTTCGATGAGGTCCAGCGCGCAACTCTCCGATGCCACAACAAACGAGTCTCCGCGCTTGCCTAGACAGAGGGGACGGAAGCCGTTGGGATCCCTGACCGCCACCATCTGTGTCTCCGTAAGGAACAGGAGGCAATAGGCCCCTTCGACGCGAGCCAGAGCCTCCGTGATGCGATCCAGCAGGGAATTGGCCTTGGACGTAGCCAGGAGGTGGATGATGATCTCGGTGTCCATGGTAGTCTGGAAGATGGATCCCCATGCCTCCAGTTCATCCTTTATCAACTGGGCATTGACAATGTTCCCGTTGTGGGCCACGGCGATGGAGCCCCGGGAATAATCCACCATGATCGGCTGGACGTTCTTCAATACCGAAGAACCGGTGGTTGAGTAGCGCACATGTCCGATGGCCGCGCTCCCCGGGAGGCTTCGAAAGATATCCTGGTTTCCGAAGACGTCCGCCACGAGCCCCATGCTCTTGTGGATGTGCAGCTGCATACCGTCAGAGGAAACGATGCCGCAGCTCTCCTGCCCCCGGTGCTGCAGCGCGTAGAGCCCCAGGTAGGTCAGATTCGCCGCCTCCGGATGGTTGAAAATCCCGAAAATACCGCACTCTTCTTCTGGTCTGACGAGTTTCATCGAAGTACCGTTCTCCTTTAGCACCTACGCGGAGGCGCTTCTCCTTCTACAACAGATTGCTCCGCACGAAATCCGCTGCGTTCCTGAACAGCAGCAGACCGTCGCCCTCTTCCGGCAGTTCTTCACGGGTCCAGCGGGGATGATTGGTGCGATGGACGAAGGCCTCCGGATGCGGCATCAGGCCCATGAGACGGCCTGTCTCGTCGCAGAGACCCGCGATGGCGTTCAGCGAACCGTTCGGATTGAGAGGAAACTCCATGGTCGGAGCGGAATAGCCGGGGTCTGAATATTTCAGCACGGCGAGATTCAGGGTTTCAATTCTCTCCAGCACCTTGTCGGATGCCACCTGGAACTTCCCTTCTCCGTGACGGATGGGGAGATAGATCCCCTTCTCAATTCCTTGTGTAAAAACTGCCGGGGAAGCGGGATTATACTTCAGGTAGACCCATCGATCCTGAAATCGTCCACAATCATTAAAGGTAAGGGTCGCGGACTGGCGCAGGTATTCACCACCCAGGGCGGGAAGGAGACCCATCTTCACCATCAGTTGGAAACCGTTGCACACTCCGAGGATCAGTTTGCCGTCGTTGATGAAGCGCAGGAACTGATCGACGAGGTGCTCTTCGCCACCGGAGACCCGCGCGTACTTCAGTCGGTTTGCCTGTGCCTTGGCGCTCCCCAGGTCGTCACCGTCAAGGAAACCGCCGGTGAGATTCAGGAAGTGGAAGTCATCGAGACGGACCTCTCCGTAGAGGATCTCCGAGATATGGGCTATTTTCACCTCATCGAAGCCCGCGAGCCGGCAGGCGTGGGCCGCCTCCATCTCGCAGTTGGTGCCGTTTCCCGTTAATACGATTGCCTTTGCCTGCCTCATATCACAACTCCCTCAGAGGGCTCTGCCACGCCTCTTTCAGATCAGCGAGCGCCCCTCGCACAACCACCATTCCGTCAATACCGGTTACCGTCAGCATCGCATCGTCCGTTACCGTCCCGATGCAGGAGAAGCAAGTGCCGGCCATTGCCGCTTCAAAGCTCTCCCGATGCTGCGGGCGTACCGTAACCAGATGCCGGGAAGCAGATTCGGAGAACAGAAGCACCTCGTCCCTCCGGTCGCAGGGAACACCGGAGAACATGATCCTTCCAAGATCCACGGCTACACCAAGTCCTCCGGCAAAAGCCGTTTCCGCCAATGCAACGGCAAGTCCTCCGTCAGAAAGATCATGACAGGAGGCGACAAGGCCCTGATTCACCGCCTCATGGTAGGCCCGGTAGCGAACCAGCGCGCCGGCGGCATCTACGCGGGGAACCCGGTTGCCGACAAAGCCCTGAGCCGCATAGTACTCGGATCCTCCCATCTCAAAGGCTGTTTTCCCCAGCAGATACACGATATCGCCCGACCGCTTCGCATCCATGGTTACCGCTTTCCGCACATCCTCCATCTTGCCGATAACGGAAAACAGCACGGTGGGCGGTATGGATATCTTAGTGACCCCGTCGAAGAAGTCGTTCTTCATGGAGTCCTTGCCGGAGATGAGCGGGATTCCGAGCGCCACGCAGTAGTCATACAGCGCCTTGTTGGCCCGAACCAGCTGAGCCGTCTTGTACTCTCCGTCCGGCGTCTTTTCCGACTGCACCGGGTCGCACCAGCAGAAATTGTCCAGACCGGCCACCAGATCCAGTGAGCCTCCCACCGCGACATAGCCGCGCAACCCCTCATCAATTGCGTTTGCCATCATGTGGTAGGTGTCGATATCGCTGTAACGAGGACAGATGCCGTGGGAAACAACCACGCCCTCGAAGGAATCAAGCAGCGGCCTGAGAACCGCGGCATCGGATGGGCCGTCGTTGTCAACCCCGGTAAACGGCTTTACGACACTGCCGCCCTGCACCTCATGGTCGTAGCGTCGTACCACCGACTCCTTTGAGCAGACGTTCAGGGAGGAGAGGAGGCGCAGCAGATCGCCGGTAAAGTCCTCTTTGTCGGCGGGTTTCGGTTCAGGATATCTCTTCACCTCCCAGACTCCGCGCAGTTGCATGGGGGGGAGTCCTTCGTGAAGGAAATCAATGGGGAGGTACGCCACGGTTTTTTCGCCGTAGCAGATATGGAAATACCCGGAGTCGGTGAACTCGCCGAGTACCGTTACTTCTACGCCCATGCGCCGGGCAAGGAAAAGAAATTCCTCAATCTTTTCCGGGGGCACGGCAAGACTCATCCTTTCCTGTGCTTCGGAGATGAGAATCTCCCACGGGTCGAGCCCCGGATACTTGAGCGGAGCCCGGGCCAGGTCGAGTCGGCATCCTCCGCACTCTTCGGACATCTCCCCGACGGATGAAGAGAGCCCTCCGGCGCCGTTATCGGTTATGAAATTATACAATCCCCTGTCCCGGGCGCGGAGAAGAAAATCCGTCATCCGCTTCTGGGTGATGGGGTCGCCGATCTGGACCGCCGAGACGGGAGACGATTCGCTCAATTCCTCGGAAGAAAAGGTTGCCCCGTGGATGCCGTCCTTGCCGATCCTGCCGCCGGTCATGACGATGAGGTCGCCGGGGTTGATGGTCTTTTTATGGGACGGTTCCCCGTTGATTGTGGCAGGCATCATTCCGGCAGTGCCGCAGAAGACAAGAGGTTTACCGGCAAAACGGTCATCGAAGACCAGGGAACCGTTCACGGTGGGGATACCGCTCTTGTTGCCGCCGTGCTCCACGCCCTCCACAACGCCTTCGTAGATGCGCCGGGGGTGAAGGAGTCGCGACGGAAGCGATTTCTCGTAGAAGGGAGAGGCGAAGCAGAAAACATCGGTATTGAAGATCAGCCGGGCTCCCATGCCGGTTCCGAAGGGGTCACGGTTTACCCCGACGATCCCGGTAAGTGCCCCGCCGTAGGGGTCAAGGGCGCTGGGCGAGTTGTGGGTCTCCACCTTGAATACCAGGGAGTTTTCCTCGTTGAAGCGGATTACGCCCGCATTGTCCTTGAATACCGACAGACAGTAGTCGCGGTCACCGAGGTTTTCACGAACTTTTTTCGTGGCTCCCTGGATGCAGGTCTTGAAAAGGGAGCGAATCTCTTCCCGGTTACCAAGTTCATCGCAATAGTCGATAGTAGCCGAGAAAATCTTGTGTTTGCAGTGCTCCGACCAGGTCTGCGCCAGGGCCTCCAGTTCCACATCGGTTGGGTTTTCCGTGAGCCCCATCCGTTTTCTCTTCTCAGCGACCTCGGTTTGCTGGAAATAGGCCTGGATGATCTTTATTTCTTCCAGGGAGAGCGCCAGCACCCCGTCTCTGCTGATGGCTACCAGTTCATCATCGGAGACATTCAGATTAATTTCCCGGACCATGGCGCGGGATTCACCCTTCACCTTGGGGATTCCGAGAAGCGTAACGTCTCCGGAGTTGAAAGAAGAGAAATCAACAACCTGGTAACGCTGGATCAGGGTGTTACAGAGCAGTCCGGTGGCGATCCGCTCCACGTCGGCCCGGTCAAGTTTTCCCTTCAGCAGATACTGGACCGAGGTATATACCCCCTCCCCTTCTCCCAAAGGCCGTCCGGTAACGTACTCGATAGCTTCCCGTGCGGTGCGTCCCACGTTATCCGTTACGCCGGGCCGGAAACCTACCTCGACGAGATAGTCGAAGTCCCGCGCCGATGGGCTGTCAATGGAATACGCCTGAATGATGCGGTCGCAGAGCGGTTCGGAGGCGACGGTGGCAAGTTCTGCCTCGCTCAGTTCCGCGTCAATGGAATAGACGTCGATGGTTCGAACGCAACTGACCGGGATAGAGAGAAAATGGTTTATTTCTCTCCGAATCCTGTCTCCTCGGGCGTCATGCGCCTGTTCCAGCAGGCGAATTTCAATTCTGTGGGCCATTATCCTTCCCTTTCCAGCAGTACCCTTCGCGTCGGGTACGGAATCTGGATGTCGTTCGATGCAAAACACGACACGATCCGTGAGTTGAGACGGTCCGTGACCATAAACAGCTTCGTATAATCAGTTACCCAGAAAATAAGCGTCATCATCAGGGCGTTGTCTCCAAAGGCAAGAAAAAAAGCCTCCGGCGCCGGTTCCTGAAGAATATCCGGATCTCCCTGAGTCGCTTCCACCAATAGTCTCTTCACCGTATCCACATCAGAGCCGTACGCTACCCCGATGGTTACCTTCCCCTGGGAACGAAGATCGGGGAAAGCCATATTATGGACCGTGCTGTTGCAGAGTTCCGCGTTGGGGATTATCAGGAAGGTGTTCTCGGGAGTCCTGATCCTGGTGCTCCTCAGGCCGATATCGACGACATCACCGCTTTTCCCGCTCAGCAACTGAATCCGGTCGCCGATGCGAAAGGGACGGTCTATCATCAGGGTGAACCCGGAAATCATATTTGCAAGCGTATCCTTCGCCGCCAGTCCGATTGCCAGGGAACCGATACCTAGTGCGGTTACCAGAGAAAGAATGTCATAGTTGAAGTGCTTCAGAATGACAATCAGCGCAGCGCAAACGAGGAAAACCGTGGAGAGCTTGCTGACAAGGGGCAGGATCTGATTTCCCATTCCCGAGCCTGTCCTTTCCTCCACCCGGCGGGCATACCAGGCAAGGAATTCATCCACACTCCGATAGGCGATGTTGGCGACCAGTATCGCATTCACGATAAAGACCGCCCCGGAGCCGATACTTTGCACCCTCTCCGGCAGCGGCAAGCTTCGTATCGCCAGATAGATTCCCGCGAACAGGACCAGTAGTTCGACCGGAGGAGTGATACGAGTCAGGATCCGGTCGTCCAGGTCGGTTTTGCTCAACCTGACCAGACGAGGTCCCCAATGAATCAGCACATATCGTACGAATCGGGAGAGCCCCCAGAATGCGGTGACAACAAGAACGGCAAAAAGAAACTCCCACCCCAGGGAGAGAATCTTTTCGCTCTCCATCCGGAGCCGGAAGATATCCAGGAACCTATCCACCGAAAACCCGTGTAAAAATGGTATCCACATGTTTGAAGTGATACGAGAGATCAAACGCGCCGTCGATTTCTGCGGCTGAAAGGTAGGACCGCACGTCCTGATCATCGAGGAGCTCCTCCCGGAAGTCCTTCCCCTGTTCCCAGACTTTCATGGCGTTACGCTGCACCAGGGAATAGGCGTTTTCCCGTGAGGCGCCCTTCCGGGCAAGCTCCAGAAGCACCCTCTGGGAAAACACCAGCCCCCGCATCAGGTTCAGGTTTCGCATCATGTTCTCAGGGTAGACAACAAGATTTTCGATGAGCCCGGTGCAGCGATGGAGCATGAAATCCATGAGAATAGTGGCGTCTGGGCCAATCACCCGCTCCACGGAAGAGTGGGAAATGTCTCTCTCGTGCCACAGAGGGACATTTTCCAGAGCGGAAACCGCGTATCCCCTGATAAGTCGCGCCAACCCGGAAAGATTTTCAGATAGGACAGGATTCCGCTTGTGGGGCATGGCGGACGAGCCCTTCTGCCCCTTGCTGAAAAATTCTTCCGCTTCAAGGACCTCGGTCCTTTGCAGATGTCGAATCTCCACGGCAAATTTCTCAATGGAGGAAGCGATGATAGCGAGGGTTGCAAAAAACTCCGCATGACGATCCCGCTGGACAATCTGGGTGGAACACGGTGCTGGTTTGAGCCCGGCCCGCACACAGACATACTCCTCAACCTTCGGGTCGATATTGGCAAAAGTGCCGACTGCGCCGGAAATCTTTCCATAGGAGATGGTCTCGATGGCAGACTCCATACGCCGCAGGTTGCGACGCATCTCATCATACCAAAGGGCCATCTTGATGCCGAAGGTAACCGGTTCCGCATGAATTCCGTGGGAACGGCCGATCATGGCCGTGTCCTTATGCTCGTATGCCCTCTTCTTCAGTGCGGCCATCAGCCTTTTCATGCCGTCGAGAATCATGATACCGCTTTCCCGCAGCAGCATGGCAAAAGAGGTGTCAAGGACGTCGGAGGAAGTCATCCCCACATGGAGGAATCGAGAATCATCACCTATATAATCGGCGACAGAAGTGAGAAAGGCGATCACATCGTGTTTAACGACCTTTTCAATCTCATCGATACGCCGGACATCGAAATTCGCACGCTCCCTGATACGCTGCAGAGCTTCCCGGGGGATAGTTCCCATCTCGGCGTGCGCCTCACAGGCGTATATCTCAATCTCAAGCCATTTCCTGTAGCGGTTTTCCGCGCCCCAGATTGCGACCATTTCCGGACGACTGTAACGTTCTATCATTGATTATATTCCTCGTCGTATACATTAGAAGTGATTATGAAATAATCCGTTCGGGTGCTTCGCTGTCAGTGCTGAACAAAGAGCTCATCGCAAGCGGGTAGCAGAACGACCGCGGGAATTTCCCATCGTTTACCGGTAATATTCTTCGCTGATGCACTGCTGACTGCCGATGATCACCTGAGGACTACAGACGGTTTGTTCTGAAAGCGGCACACTGAAAGCCTTGAGAGCAACATCGGGATGATTGTTCACCTCGGAGAGATGTGCCAGGAAGAGAGCTTCTAGTCCCGGGTTC
>CAYSPF010000103.1:2617-8410 GCA_964432775.1 uncultured Geobacter sp. | reverse complement strand
CCTTTCCGACAGCCGTGGGTAAACTCCCTGTCGTACAGGAGGGACTTTGCCTTCAATCCTTCTTTCCGCGCATTCAGCACGTCGCCGACCAGTATGAGGGCCTGCTTGCCTATACCCGCCTCCTTCACCCGGACCGCGATATCCGCCAGGGTTCCCTCGAGTATCCGCTCGTCAGGCCAGGAGGCGCGAAAGACAACGGCCGCCGGGGTTTCCGTCGTGTATGTTCCCTCCAGCAGCTCCGCAACCACCCGCTCGATCATGGCTACGGAGAGGTAGATGACGAGGGTCGCGCCGATCCCGGCGATTTCGCTGAGGGATTCCCGTTCCGGCACCGGTGTCTTCCCGGCCAGGCGGGTGATGATCACCGTCTGGGAGACCTCCGGCAGGGTCAGTTCCTGTTTCAGGGAGGCTGCCGCGGCACAGGCGCTGGTCACCCCCGGCACAACCTCATAGCTGATGCCGAGGCGATCCAGTTCCACCATCTGCTCCTGGATCGCGCCGTAGATGGAAGGGTCGCCGGTATGGAGCCGGGCCACGTTTCCGCCGGAAAGCACCGCTTCGGTGATTGCCGAGGTTGTCTCCTCAAGGGTCATGGAGGAGGAGTCGAAGATCTTGGACTCCGGGGCATGGGTGCGCACCAGTTCCCGATCCACCAGGCTCCCGGCGTAGATGACCACGTCGGCCTCTCCGAGGAGGCGTGCCCCCTTGACGGTAATCAGTTCCGGGTCGCCGGGACCCGCGCCGATGAAATGGACCTTTGGCAAGAAAACCTCCCTACTTCTTCACGATGAGCAACGACAGGTAATCCAGTTTTTTCCCCACCAGCGACTCCAAGTCGTAGACCACCTTTTCCTCGTTCGTCCCGGCCCGGCTGACGAATGCGCAGCCCCGTTCCCGTCCAAGTTCTTTCAGCAGGCCATACACCCGGTCAAAGACCCGGTTGACCTTCATGAGCACCACGGTGTCGAAGTCCTGGAGGGTGCGGCGGAGCTTTTCCTCCTCGAAGGTGGCGGGGAGCACGGCGATCCGTTCGGATGCGGCGGCCAGGGGGATGCCCGCGGCAACAGCCGCTGCGGTGATGCTGGAGACCCCCGGCACCACCTCGATGGGGATGTCCGGATAGCGATCGCGGAAGATGCGGTACAGGTAGAGGAAGGTGGAGTAGAGGAACGGGTCGCCGATGGTGATGAAGGCCACGTCCTTCCCCTGGCGGATATGGGTAACTACGGTTGCGGCCGCCTCTTCCCAGAATTCGTCCAGCCCCTCCTGGTCCTTCTTCATGGGAAAGACGGAAACGATGACCTCCTGCCGGGAACGGTCGAGAAACGGTTCCACGATGGAGAGGGCATGGCTGGAGTCGCCGGTGCTCGCCGACGGGGCGCAGATGACGGGGACGTGGCGAAGGATCCGTTCGGCCTTGCGGGTCAGGAGTTCGGGGTCGCCGGGGCCGACGCCTACGGCATAGATGCGGGCCACTATTCCTCGCCCCGTCGTGCCGAGATTACGTAGACCGGGTTGTGGGCCTCGAATATCTTGTATTCCGTAAGCGCCATTGTCTTGGAAACGTTGACGCAGCTCACTTCCACGGTATAGCCGTGGTCTTCCAGGAACTCCACCGATTTGGTGAGGGTGTCGAGGGTCACGGCATTCAGGACGATGATCCCGTCGGGCTTGAGGCGGCGGTCGACGGCATCGATGATATCCTCCAGCATGCCGCCGGAGCCCCCGATGAAGACCCGGTCCGGATTCGGGAGTTCGTCGATCCCTTCCGGCGCTTCAGCCTCAACCAGCAGCACGTTTTTGGCGGAGAACTTCTTCAGGTTCTCCCTGATGAACGAAAGGTACTGGGGGTTCTTTTCCAGGGCGAATACCTTGCCGTTGGGCATCAGGTTTCCCGCTTCGATGCCCACCGATCCGCTCCCGGCGCCGATGTCCCACACTACCAGGTCGTTCTGGAGCTGGAGCTTTGCCAGGGTGACCGCTCGGATCTCCTGCTTGGTGATCAGCTTCCTGGCGGTGGAGAACTCGTCGTCGGCAATCCCCATGATCGGGTAGTTCTCCAGGTTCGGCTCCCACGCCTTGATCAGGATGAGGAGGTTGAGGGGAGACGCCTGTATCTCCGTCAGTCCCCTGACATCCGTGCGGGTGAATTTTTCCGAAGGGAGCCCAAGGTCTTCGCAGAGATGGACATCGTATCCCTCCGCTCCCCGGTTGATCAGTTCCCGGGCAATGGCCGACGGGGAGTTCACCTCGTCGGTGAGCACGGCCGCCTTGTCCGATGCGATGATACGGTCGATGGCGCCCTTCAGGCCGCGGCCGTGGACGGAGAGAAAGATGGCGTCGTCCCATGGCTCCTTGATGCGGGCAAAGGCATACTGGACGCTGGTGACGTTAGGGAAGATCTCGATGCGTTCCTTTGGGAGATTACGGAAAAGGAAACGCGCGATGCCGAAAAAGTTGGGGTCGCCGGAGCTGAGCACGACCACCTGTTTTTCCGTGACCTTGAGAAAATCCAGCATGATGGAGAGGTCTCCGAAGGTCTGTTTTTCTCCCGTGAAATCGGGGAAGATATCCAGAAGCCGCTGGTGACCGATGAGCAACTGCGCCGAGTTAATCGCCTCGAGCGCCTTTGCCCCGAACCCTTCCCATCCTTCGATACCCGCGCCTACCAGATAGATTTTGTGCTGCGGCATGGTTTTCCCCCCTGAGTTGTAGGAAACATTCGACCTTCCTGAGTATCACATGGCAAGCCGTACGCTGATTTTATCGGAAATATATCATTTCACCACCGTACCCCGCCAGAAAAACCTGTACCCGGAGGCCGGGGGCGATCCGGTCCGCGAATGCAGCGGCCCTGTCGCAGACAAGGGCCGCGAGTTCCGGATCTTTTCCCGATGATTCGAAGACCTCACGGGCCGTTGTTGAACGTGAGGCGAAAGACGCGAGATGCGATACGCGGGGCGAGCTCTTGAGCCAGTCGGCCAGAGTCCGCAGGTCCAGTGTCGACGAGGAAACGTGGATCTGCTCGTGGCCGCAGGCGATCTTCAGCAGCTTGGCGAACTGGGCGGCAAGAATCACACCCTGCACTCCCTTGCGCTCGCATGCCCGCAGGGTGTGACCCACATGATCGCCCATCATGATATATGCCTCGTCGGGCAAAGGGGCAGGGGGGCCTTCGGCGGGCAAAGGGCAAAAGGTACAAAACACAGGGGGCTTTTCGGTAGGGGCGCGACTCATCGCGCTCCCTTCGACCCGCGATAATAATCGCTGCGCGGCAAGCTCGCTGGTCCTGCCGGTGGAGAGCACCAGGGTGGAGCCGCCGCAGGCCAGGGCTACGTCGATGGAGGCATCGATGGTGTCGGTCCATGCCTTGCTGGAGATGGGCTTCACAATCCCGGTGGTGCCCAGAATGGAGAGGCCGCCCACGATGCCGAGACGTGCGTTCAGGGTCTTCTTTGCCAGTTCTTGACCATTGGGGATGCTGATTGTTACCTGGGGAAGGACCGGGGCACAGTGGCCGGTGAACAGCGGGCAGTGGATGGACAGGACCTCATTGACTGCCATCGTTATCATCCTCCGGGGCACGGGGTTGATGGCCCATTCTCCGACCGGGACCGCAAGCCCCGGCTTGGTGACCCGGCCGACACCGGGTCCACCCCGGATTATGACGGCGCCGTCACCTGACGCCTCGGCCAGTAGCGCCTGCGCATGAATTTCAACGCCGTGGGTCACGTCCGGGTCATCCCCGGCGTCCTTGACCACGAAGCAGTCGGCCGAATTCCGGGTGAATATCTGCCCGTGGAGGCGGAAGCGCGCGGTCTCCCCGCGGGGGAGAATAATGTCCACCTCATCGAGCAGGTGCTGATCCCGCAGCATGAGGACCGCTCCCCTGGCCGCCGCGGCCGCGCAGGCCCCGGTCGTGTACCCGTATCTAAGGCTTTTTTGCTTCATTTCCGCCATCCGCAAGCAGCAACAGTGCGTTCACAACCGACGCGGCCACGTTGGAGCCTCCCTTCCTGCCGCGGTTGGTGATAAAGGGGATACCGTGCCCGGGGGCCTGCCGCAGGAGCGCCTCCTTGCTTTCCTCGGCGCCGACGAAGCCGACCGGCAGACCGATGACAAGGTCCGGCCGCAATCCTTCCTCCCGCACCAGTCGCAGCAGTTCGAAGAGGGCGGTGGGTGCGTTGCCGATGACGAAGATGCCGTTGTCCGGGTCACCCGTTGCCTTGCACATGGCGGCGATGGAGCGGGTTATTCCCTTACGTGCGGCTTCCTTTGCCACGTCGGGATCGGCAACGAAGCAGGAGATCCTGATGCCGAAGCGTTCCAGGAGCCTTTTGTTGATCCCGGCAAGGGCCATGGTGGTATCGGTGACGACACCCCGTCCCCGGCGCAGGGCCTCTATTCCCCGTTCCACAGCCTCTTCGGAAAATACCATGGAGCGGACGTAGTCGAAATCGGCGCTGGTGTGGATGGCCCGGCGTACTACCGGCCACTGGAGCGCTGACCAGGAATGGGCGCCCACTTCGGCGTCGATGATGCGGAACGATTCCGCCTCGATCTCTTCCGGTCGCAGATGGACCGACATCAGTTCCACCCCTTATCGTTGAACGCCTCCTGGATGCGGTCGATGACCAGCTTGGCGAGCCGCTTGTGGACCCCCAGGTGCCTGCCCATGGCCATTTCCACGCCGGGATGACGCAATCGCGCCTCTTCCATCTCCTTGGGCAGGTCTTCCTGCACATGGGCGCCCATATACAGGAAATAGGGGGCGAGCAGGATGCGCTCCGCACCCTGGGCCACGCAGGCGTCGATCCCCTGCTGGATATTCGGGGAATGGTTCTCGCGGAACGACACCTCGACGATGTCGTATTCGGCAAAATTCTTGACCATCTTGGCGATTTCATGCACGGCGTCGTTCGCCTCGGGGATGCGGCTGCCGTGGGCCATCAACAGGATTGCGGTTTTCATTCAAATCTCCTTTTTTGCCTAATCGTTTTTTCGTATTTTTTCCAGTATCTCCCGCCGCGCTTCGCCGACAGTGAGCGGGATGCGGTCGAAGGGCAGTTTGTCCTCGTGCTTCAGCCGGTAGATGAGCTCGGCGATGTGCGGCAGCCGCAGTTTCACGTCGGCCATTTCCGTCGGCGCGGTCAGGACCTCTTCCGGAGTCCCTCCCCGGGCAATGCTTCCCCTGCTCAGGATATGGAGGCGGTGGAGGAACAGCGGGACCAGATCCACGCTGTGGGTTGCCATGACGATGGTTACGCCGTTTTCCCGGTTCAGGCGGGTGAGGAGTTCCATCATGCGGTATTCACCCATGGGATCGAGCCCTGCCGTAGGCTCGTCCAGGAGAAGGATCTCGTGGCCCATGGCCAGGAGACCGGCTATGCAGATGCGTTTTTTCTGGCCGAAACTCAGGTGGTGGATGGATTTCCCGGCACATCCCTCCATGTCCACGTCCCGCAGCGCTCCCCCGACACGTTCCGCCACCTCCGGTTCGGCAATGCCCATGTTGCGCGGGCCGAACGCCACATCCTCGAAGACGGTATGGGCGAACAGCTGGTCGTCCGGGTTCTGGAAGATCAGGCCGACCTTGCGGTAGATGTCGGTCGGCGACAGCTTCCTGATGTCCTCTCCGTCCAGGAGAACGCTCCCCTTGTAGTCCCTGATGAGCCCGTCCATTGCCTTGAGCAGGGTGGTCTTGCCCGATCCGTTGGAGCCGAGGATGCCGGTGAACTCGCCGCGCTCCACGGCAAAGCGGATGCCGGAGAGGGCGGTGGTTCCGTCCGGGTA
>CAYSPF010000103.1:0-2517 GCA_964432775.1 uncultured Geobacter sp. | reverse complement strand
TGCGGAACGGCTTATGCCGCAGCATGGGCATGTCGCCGTCATAGCCACGCTGCACCATGGCCGTGGTGACGTTCCGGCTGTTGTCGAAGGCCTTGATGACCAGGGTTCCGGCAAGGGTTCCGAAGGAGCGTATTCCCCGGCGGTAGCCGGAATACCCGAGTCGGTTCTTTTGGGCGCCGTAGATCACCCTGGCGTCGTCAAAAATGAGAAAAAGGTAGCGCCAGGCAAACAGCGAGATTTCCGTGAAGGCCCGGGGGAGGCGCAGCCATGACAGCGCGGCCATCAGTTCGGTGAACGGGGTGGTCCACACGAGAGTGTTCACCACCGCCACAGCTCCGATGATTCTGGCAGCGATCAGAAGGCCGCCGTACAGGCCATCCCGATAGCCGGTTATCTCTATGCCGAAGAGAGGAACGGAAAAGAGCGGTGTCCGTCCGGTGAAGAAGAGCTTGAGCAGGACGAGCATCATCATGATGAAGATCGGTTCCGCAAAACGGAGGGCAAGGGAGCGGAGGCGAATCCCGGTCCCCAGGCAGACGGCGATACAGAGCGCGGCGGTTGTCAGGGGAAAGACGAAAGCTCTTCCGCTGATCACCATCAGCAGCAGACCCACGGCGCACAGGAGCTTGACGCGCGGGTCGATGCGGGAAAGGAAGGTGTCCGTGTGGTTGGCAGAGGTACGGTGATGCATATGTAGTGCGTTCCCTTTTATTGATGACCGGTGCTTTTGTACTGCCGCCAGAGGATATATCCGCCCCAGACGAATGAAAGGATCATGAGAGCGACGCCGACGCCGAAGGATATCCTGGCGATGAGGTGGTCGTGCTGCATCCAGCCCAGTTTCGTCAGGATCACCTCCCAATCGTGGTAGTCCTCCACCTCGCTTCCGGTGACGCCGCCCAGGAGCATGAGTTGCCCGGCCCGCGCATCGTCCATGTAGGGGGCGATGTCCAGGAAACTTTCCCCGAGCCACCAGAGTCCCACCACCGCGCCGAAGGGGTTTCCCTTCAGCACGAAGGCGCAGAGCACGATGAACGGCACCAGCCACTGGCCGAGGGTGCCGCCGAGCACCTGGAGAAAGCGGCCGAAGGGTGCGAAGATTAAGTGTCCGGCCTCATGGAAGGGGAGGTTGATGAGGTGGAGGAAGGATTCGCCCACGTAGTTGGAGGAGATGGAACTGGTCATGAGGCGCACGCCCCAGGCGATGAGCACCAGGTACACGAGAGCGCGGCCTGCGACCAGCAGGCGGCTTTCTTCCGGATCAACCAGGGTGAGGTGCTCTTTCAGCCAGGCGAGCCTTCCCTTCGGTTCCCGGTATGCCGTCACGGATTCAATTGTCTGGGAAGAATCCGGAAATATCGCTTCAGTTTGATGACCATGCACCTTGGCGAAGATCACACCGCAACGCAGGCATTCGCCGGTCCCGTCGGCCTGCTCGAACGAGCACTTCGGACAGATCATGCACATCCCCCCCCGTGTCCCTATTTCCTCATTTCCTTTCCGTTTCCCCTTGCCGTTGCTTTCCCCTCCAGCAGCATACGCCAGTAATACCCGGCCGCGAATCCTCCTACGGTTCCGGCGAGGAGGAAAACGAACAGGAGCAGGTCGCCCTGGTCGGTGTTGATGAGCGGTTCGCGGGCTTCCCGGCCATGGTCACGCGCGAACTTTTCAACAACGGATTCATCCACGCCGGGCCAGGGGGCGGCGTGGACGAATCCGTGGCAAAAGGCAAAGGGCAAAGGGCAAAGGGTGAGAAACGATAGGAATAAAGAATATACCAGAGTTTTCGCGAATTTCCTTGTGCCTTGCGCCCTTTGCTCTTTGCCTGTTTCTCTATCCATGTGCCTTCACCTCCCCGGCCTCTATCACCCGCATTGCAACCAGTATATCCGGCCTTTTCCGGTAGAGCAGCATTACCATGCCGGCGGTCATGGCTCCCTCCAGGATGCCGAGGGGGAGCTGGGTCGGGACAAAGGCGAGCAGGATCTTCTCCAGCAGCGGCAGGAAAGGTTCGCTTCCCCTGATACCGGAAGCCAGTTCCACGGAGGTGACCATGTACGTTGCCCAGTCGGCCTGGAGCCCGGCGAAGAAAGCCGCCGCGGCAAGGGGAACCCCCATGGCGCGCAGGCCCCTGAAGGTGAAATAGCCGGCGACGGAACCGACAATCCCCATGGAAAAGACATTCGCCCCCCAGGTGGAAAGGCCGCCATGGGAGAGAAACAATGCCTGGAGGAGCAGGGCGACCGCGGCAATTACCGAACTGACGAGCGGCCCCAGCAGGATCGCGGCCATCCCGGTGCCGCAGGGATGGGAACAGGTTCCCACGGTCGGTACCGGAACCGGCATGCAGGAGATGATGAAGACCACGGCCGCCATCAGCCCCGCAAGCGGCTTGAAGGAGAGATCCTCGCGGGCCATCCTGTTGACCTGACGAATCCCCAGCGCCACAAAGGGGAGGGACACCGCGTACCATGCGACTGCCCAGGGGAGCGGCAGGATTCCCTCCGAGATGTGCAT
>CAYSPF010000102.1:6571-8461 GCA_964432775.1 uncultured Geobacter sp. | reverse complement strand
GGACACGAAACCCGCTCCTCCACCGGCGAAATAGCAGAACTCCCGACTTCAACAAAAAAGCCCGCTTGGCGGGTTTTTTTGTATCCGAAATCTTCCGCAACGAGTGAACGAATATTGACATCGGGCAGAGAATCAGGGTAAAAAGAGGCTCCTGTGACGGCACTGCCACGTGCAACTGATGCATGACGTTCAGCGGAATACGCGCATACAAGACCTGAGCCGTCCGTGTCGGTAAAGACTGACCGGACGGCTTTTCCATGCTTTTCACCGTATGAGGTTTCAACCATTCAGGAAGGTTCTCCATGGGCGTGAAGAAAAATATATCGGGTTTCCTGCTCCTGTTGGCGCTGCTGATGAGCGCCGGCTGCTCCTCGGATACGCCGGACGACACTCCGGGGGCTCTCTCCGAAGCCGGGATCACCGGCGACCAGCTTGTGCTGGTGGTGGCCGATACACCGGACACCTCCCTGGCGCGTCTGTACGTGCTGGAGCGCACCGCCACGGGCTGGGAAGCGCGCTTCGCCCCGATACCGGCCATGATCGGCCGAAACGGAATCGCCCCACAGGGGGAGAAACGGGAAGGTGACGGTCGGAATCCAACCGGAGTATTCCCCCTGGAGTTCGCCTTCGGCTATGCGTCGGCAATCGACAGCCGCATGCCGTACCGCCAGGCAATGGAAGACGATATCTGGGTGGATGACGTGAATTCGCCCGACTACAATACCTGGGTGAAGCGGGGCGAGAGCAGCGCCGTGTCGTACGAGGCAATGAAGCGTCCGGATCACCGCTACCGGTACGGGGTCGTCATCGGATATAACCGCAATCCGATCATCAAGGGGCTCGGCAGCGCGATCTTTCTCCATGTCCGGCTGGAAGACGGCGTGACGACTACCGGGTGTGTGGCGGTGGACGAGGCGGAGCTGGTAAAGATTCTCGCCTGGCTCGATCCGGCGAAAAAACCGCAGATGCTCATGGCGAACCGGCGTGACCTGGCGACCCTGTCCGGCCTGTCGCGCCTGGCGGCCATTGGCGAGCAGGCCGGAGCGCCGGAGCAACAGGTGCGGTCCAGGGTTGCCGGCATGGGGGAGCGGCAGGTGGAGTACCGCGGGTCGGACGGATTCTTCGGAATGGCCCTGTCCGTACCGCAGACGCTGGCTGACGAGATGCGTTTGAAAAAAAGCTGGAAGGAAGGGTGCCCGGTGCCGATCTCCGACCTGAGGTACCTGGTGCTCGTCCATCGGGGATTCGACGGCACGCCGAAGGTGGGGGAACTGGTGGTGCACCGGAAGCTGGCGCTGCCGGTGGTCAAGGCGTTCGACGGCCTGTACTCCACGCAGTTTCCCATCGAGCGGATGGAACTGATTGAGAAATACGACGCCAATGACGATCACTCCATGGAGGCCAACAACACGTCGGCCTTCAACTGCCGCGATGTTACCAATAAACCAGGCGTCTGGTCGAAGCACAGCTACGGCGGCGCCATCGACATCAACCCGCTCCGGAACCCGTACATCTCCCCCAAGAGCGACGTCCTCACGGCGCTCGGGTGGAATGGTACCGAGGACAAGGGAGAGTTCCTGCGCCGCAACGGCTTTGACGCCCCGTCTCCGGCGCTGGCCTTCTGCACTGCCCGGCCCGCCGATTGCCTGGTCCTGCCGGCGACAGGCGCCCCGTACGCCGACCGCACCAGGGAAGTACCGGGGCTGATCAGGGCGGGCAGCAGGGAAATAAGCTTCTTTACCGAGCGGGGCCTCAACTGGGGCGGCTCATGGAAGCACCTCCTCGACTACCAGCACTTCGAGTTCGATACGGCGAAGCTGCTTGCACAATGAGTTGGTTACGGCCAACGGAAGAGTGGACCCGGGCAGCGTAAACAACGAAGTCGGAAAA
>CAYSPF010000102.1:1420-6471 GCA_964432775.1 uncultured Geobacter sp. | reverse complement strand
CCGGAACCTTCCTGAAGCGTCAGCGGTGTTGAAAAGATGATTTCTGCTGAACAAATCTATACGACCCCCGGCGGGATAGTTCTCCTGGCGGGAGCGGTTTTCGTTCTGGCGTCCTGGTGGCTGGCACGCAGCGGAAGATGGAGGGGTTCGCTCTTTCATTACCGCAGGGTGCCCCTGACACTGCTGGGGCTCCTGGTCTGCGGCCTGTTCGTGGTCCGGTGGGCGGGAGAGCAGGAGGCCGATCGGCAACGGCAGCTTCTCCTGGACACTGCCCGCCGCGCATCTCAGGCAGTGAACAGGGACCACCTGGAACATCTGTCCGCACGTGTTGCCGACCTGGACACCTGGCATTACCGGCGGCTCAAGGAGCAGTTCCAGGTCATGCGCAGCGCCATGCCCGATGCCAGGTTCCTCTACCTGATGCGGAATGTGTCGGGACGATTTGTCTTTCAGGTCGACTCCGAGGCGCCCGGCAGTAAGGACGAGTCGCCTCCGGGACAAGTATACAACGAGGTCACCCCGGCTTTTCACCAGGCCTTTGACCAGGCAAGGGAAGCCATCATAGGCCCCGAAACGGATCGATGGGGAACCTTTATTACCGCCCTCGTCCCGTTACGTCACCAGCGCACCGGCAGGGTAACAACCATGCTCGGGGCGGACATGGATGCGAGGGCGTTCTCCGCGGAGGTGCGGGCAAGTCAGCTCACCTATGCAGGACTTATCATCGGCCTCTGTCTGTCCGCCTACCTGGGATTGGCCTGCTCGATCAATTTCAGTCTCCGGCTGAAAACCCTGGCATCCGATACCAGCATGCCACGTGCAGTCCGCTGGGGCACGGCGGCGTCTGCGGGACTTTTCTGCGGCATTGTCACGATTACCGTTTTTGTCGTTGCCCGGGAGGGTTCCCGTGACAACTTTGCCATGATGTTCCGGCGCCAGGCGTTTTCCCGGGCTGAAGCAGTGTATCAGACCCTGCGGCATGCCCGGGAAGAAGTTGAGGATCTGAGGCGTTACCATGAGAATTTCGTTTCCATGGACCGGCGATCGTTTACCCGATATACCGATCCCATGGCCGCAAGAGAAGGTGTCACACAGGCCTTTGAGTGGGCGCCCCGCGTGCGGAGGAGCGAGAGGCCGGAGTATGAAGCCCTGGCCCGCAGGGACGGCGTGGGCGATTTTCATTTCAGAGAGCGGGACAGGACCGGGAAGCTGGTGACGGCTGCGGCGCGGGGCGAGTATTTCCCCGTATATTATGTCTCGCCGCTCAGGGGAACCCGGGTTACCCTCGGTTATGATCTCGCCACGGATTCGCTCCTTCGCGCCGCCATGGAAAAAGCCCGTGACGAAGCTCAAACGGTTGCCGGCGCTCCGCTGCGCCCGGAGCAGGAAACCGACGCAGGCGGGAGTTGCCTGGTGTTTGCTCCGGTATACGGGGGGGATCTGAGACCCGCGTCGCTCCCGGAGCGCCGGCAGTCATTGCGCGGCTTCACTGTCGGCGCATACAGGGTCGGAGACATTGTCCGGAACTCTCTTGCGGGGACGCCGCCCATGGGACTTCCCTTTGTGCTGGAAGACATGTCGGCAGCGCCTGCAAACCGCTTACTCTACCGGCATGAATCGCGGATAGGGGCGAGTGACTGGAAACAACTGCAAACCCCGGTGCGCTACGAGCGCTTCCTGGAGTTTGCCGGCCGGGACTGGAGACTGACCATCATCCCCGGGACCTCCTTTGTCGCCGAACACAGCTCATACTGGTATTGGCTGATTCTTCCGCTGGGCGCCCTGCTCAGCGCCGTGGTCGCTTCGTATCTGAACGGGGCGGTGACCAGGCGCTTTCAGCTTGAGGTGCTGGTGCGCTCCAGAACCGCGGAACTGGAAAGGGTAAACGGCCGACTCGAACAGTCGCTGGTCCACGCCGGTGAGCTGACAGAGCAGGCCAACAAGGCCAACAGGGCCAAAAGCGAGTTCCTGGCGGTGATGTCCCACGAGATTCGCACGCCCATGAACGGCGTGCTGGGCATGGCGAGCCTGCTGCTGGACACCGATCTGTCCAGGGAGCAGCGTCGTTTTGCACAGGCCGTGCACCGTTCCGGCACGTCGTTGCTGGCGATCATCAACGATATACTCGATTTTTCCAAGATAGAGGCCGGGAGGATCGAACTGGAAGTCGTTGCCTTTGACCTGCGCGAGCTCATTGCGGATGTGGCGGAGATGTTTGCCGAGGAAACCGGGCGAAAGAAGATCGGCTTGTCATGGGATATTGCGCCCCGGGTGCCGCATCTCGTGGAGGGAGATCCGGTTCGCCTGGGGCAGATTCTCACCAATCTCATCGGCAATGCCGTCAAGTTCACGTCCCTGGGGGAGGTAGTCGTTCGCGCCGCCATGGGGGAAGAGAGCGATGAAGGAATACTGCTGCGTTTCGAGGTGAGCGATACCGGCATCGGCATCAAGCCGGAAGCCAGGGAGCTGATATTCGAGAGTTTCGCCCAGGCAGACCATTCCACCACCCGCACATACGGGGGTACCGGCCTCGGGCTGGCTATCGCACGGCAGCTTGCGGAAATCATGGGCGGGGGGATCGGTGTGGAAAGCGAGCCCGGCAAGGGTTCCACGTTCTGGTTCACGGTTCGCGTCACGAGGCGCCTGACCGATTGCCGCGCGTCTCTTGACGTGGCGCCGGACGGAATTATCACGCCGGTCGCCAACCACTCAAACGGCACCGGAGAGCAGGGACTCGACGCCCGCATACTCGTTGCGGAAGACAACAAGATCAACCAGGATGTCGCTTTACAGATGCTCGTCAGGCTCGGATGTCGTGTCGACCTAGTCGAAAACGGGCAGCAGGCCGTGCAGGCCGCACGGACGGTTGACTATGACATGATTTTCATGGACTGCCGGATGCCCGTGATGGACGGTTTCACCGCCGCCGGAATGATCCGGGACCTGGAAGCGATGCGGAATGCGGGATGCGCCGCCCAACGTCATGTGCCGATTATTGCCCTCACTGCCAACGCCTCTGCGGAAGACCGTGAAAAATGTCTTGCGTCAGGGATGGATGGGTTCCTGGGCAAGCCGTTCGACCTGCGGCAACTGCGCGCCGTAGTCGACCACCGGCAACGCGGGAAAAAGCTTCCATTCCCGGATGAGACCTTCATGGAAAAGAGGTCGGACGACGATAGTACGGTTATTTTCGACAGAGAGGGGCTGCTGGAGAGGCTCGGAGGGGAAGAAAAACCCCTGCGGAGGCTCGTTGAGCGCTTTGTCGACACCACCGCCACGCGACTGGAATCCCTGGGGCGTTCGGTGGGACAGGGAGACTTCGCGGATATACAACTGCATGCCCACACCATCAAAGGCGTCTGCGCCACGATTGGCGCCGTCAGGATGCGTGTCCTTGCCGGGGAACTGGAGTGCGCATCGAAAAGCGGATGCGCGGATGTGGCCGGACTTTATCAAGCACTGGAAAGCGCATTCATTTCGTTCAAGGATGCGGCTGTCTCTCCGATAAGAGAATAAAATCGGAATAGGCGACATCATCAAGGGGCAAGGCTTATGAAATGTCTGATCATCGACGATGAGGAATTCAACCGTGATTTTGTAGCAACGTTGCTGGAAGGTGTGGCCGAATGTGACGGGGCGACCGGTGGAAATGAAGCGGTGGCAGAATTCTGCCTGGCCCTGGACGGAGAAGCGCCCTATGATCTGATTCTCATGGATATCATCATGCCCGATATGAATGGCCATGAGACGGCAAAAGCCATACGCGCGATTGAAAATGAACGGGGATTCGAGGTCGGCAAACGGGTAAAGATCGTCATGCTGACCTCTCTGAATTCTCCCCGGGATGCCATGGAGGCCTTCTGTTCCGCCCAATCCGCAGCCTACATCGTCAAGCCGATCTCGAAGGAAAGGCTTCTCGGCATCATATCCAAGCTGGGATTGCTGAAAAAATAGAGAATTTGCCCTGTGACACGGTGGGGCATCCGCCCTGCAACTACCGCCTCGGGGGGGTATGCGTAACGGCTGCCGTACAGCCCGATATTCCTGCAATGCGCTCCTGTCGTTATCAGGCGCAAGAAATCCATCACTCAACCTTACGTAATCATACGGAATTACTGATGAACATACATGGCCCGGTGAAACCCGGAATCATACTCGCAGTAAAGGATGCGGCTCGCAAGAATGCGTACCTTTCCGCCCTTACCGCCCACGCGGATTGTACCGTGCTGGAGAGGCTCGGTGAAATCCCTGAGCAATTGAGGCGCTGCGCCTACAAAGGGATAGTCATTGATATCAATCTGAACGTACGAGCGAATCATATGGAAAAAGTCAAAATATCCGATTCCCTGAAAACTATGCCGAGCGCCATAGTGAACTTCGACGCCGGGCACGGCCTGATACGCTTGCTCATGCTGGACAACGGGTATGGCAACGTCCGGACCCTGGAGGAGTTTGCGGCGGTGTGCGCAGCATTCGAGCCGGAGATCCTGTATCCCGACAACTGGGATGGGCTTCACCTCAATGCACTGCTCTCCACATCGCCTGCGTTCGGTCCGGACAACGAAAAAACCTTTACGATGTATGTTTCGGGGAGCGGCTGTTTTTTCTTTACGGCGAACAACACCTGCTTCCAGCAGCATGACACCATCTGGATTGATTTTGTCGGGCTTGCCGACCGCACCCCTGTCATGGGGAAAATCCACTGGAAATGCGAGTGGGGAGTGTCACACATGGCGCCGGGAATCTATGTCAGTTTCGAATCGATTCTTGAGAGCCAGCATGAAGAGATAATGTCCCTGTTACCCCTCCTTGCCTGAGAGTGGGTGCCCCTCCTCCTCTCAGTTCACACCCATCGCACATCACAGTGCAACTCCGGCAGAAACCCCTGAGCCTCTTGCAAAAGTCTTGAAACTCCGCTCCCCCTCTCTTTATGGGAGGGGGAGCGGGGGAGGGTGAAGGCTCAACATAACAATTTTATGTCATCTACCCCCTCTCCCTAACCCTCTCCCACCAGGGGAGAGGGAACCCCTTTTAACTTTTGCAAGAGCCTC
>CAYSPF010000102.1:0-1320 GCA_964432775.1 uncultured Geobacter sp. | reverse complement strand
AGATATGGTACAAGGTAGCAATGGGTAAACAGGAAATCATCGACAGCATCAAAAGCACAAGCCTGCCTTTGAAATCCGACTGCACCACAAGGCTGACATTGTCATGGAATCGGCGCTGAAACCGGCCATTTGCGGGCGTATGTGGGCGCAGCATCTCAGCACGTCACAAGAGAAAGAATGGAGAAATCACATGTTGAAAAAAGCTATGTTCCCCGGGAAATATATTCAAGGCGCAGGCGCTCTCAACAAATTACCGGCGCTGATCAAGCTGTTTGGCAGACAGGGACTCATCTTCGCTTCGCCGACGGCACACAGAAAAATTCTTCCCGAAAGCGGTATCGAGCTGAATTCGAGCTCTTTGCTCATCGAGCGCTTTGCAGGAGAGTGTTGTGAAAAGGAACTGACCCGGTTGGGTACCATCATCCGGGAAAAGAATGTGGATGTCCTTGTTGGTATGGGCGGCGGAAAAACGATCGATACCGCGAAAATCGCTGCCGACCGGGCGAATATCCCCGTTATCGTGGTTCCCACCGTTGCCTCGACCGATGCCCCCTGCAGCGGCTGCGCCGTAGTGTATTCCGAGCAGGGTGTTTTTGAATCGGTGCTATACCAGAAATCGAATCCGGCAGCCGTTCTTGTGGATACGCACATAATCGCCGACGCCCCGGTCCGTTTTCTCGTATCAGGCATGGGCGATGCGCTGGCGACATGGTTCGAAGCGCGATCCTGCAGCAGTACCCAGTCCGAAAACGCATGCGGCGGACTCGGCACGCTGACGGGACTAAACCTCGCCAGGCTCTGTTATGATACGCTGCTCCAGTATGGCGCGACAGCCAGGATTGCCGCCGAGCGGCATATCGTCACACCGGCTCTGGAGCATATCGTGGAGGCGAATATTCTGCTGAGCGGGATCGGCTTTGAAAGCGGCGGCCTGGCGAGCGCCCATTCCATCCACAACGGACTCACTGCGCTGGAAGAAACGCATGCTTTTTACCATGGCGAAAAAGTGGCCTTTGGTGTCCTGGTCGGGCTGCAACTCACCGATGCCCCGCGGGAAGAATCAGACACCGTTTTCTCCTTCTGTAAAGAAGTCGGTCTGCCCACAACCCTTTCCGACATCGGTCTTAAAAATTGCGACCGCAACAGACTGATGCAGGTCGCGGAAAAGGCCTGTGCTCCGGAAGAATGCATCCATCACGAAGCAGGGACGATAACGCCGGAAAAAGTCCTGCATGCCATGCTGGCGGCGGATGCCATCGGCGAATACAGGAAAACCGGGCAGAGATCCGGGGTATAAAACACCCCCACGACGTTTTTCAA
>CAYSPF010000101.1:0-8495 GCA_964432775.1 uncultured Geobacter sp. | reverse complement strand
TAATCTGAAGGTGGTTTTCCCTTTCTCCTGCGGCGACGGCGACGTGGACGCCCCGCTTCCGGCTTCTCTTCCCGCTTCTCCGCCGAAGGGATGACGTGTTCCTGTTCGTAGCGTTTCCACCAGGCAAGAATCCCTCGATCCTCCCCGGTCACCTCGCACCGGCAGCGAAGATAGGCAAGCGCATCCCGGAAGCAGCCGCGGGCAAGCACTCCCTCGGGGCGCTTGCCCGGGATCCTTCGCAGTCGGTTCTGTATCGCCAGGATATCCCGAACCGCCACCCCGACCCGGTGGGGAATAGTCACCAGAGGGGACTGCCCGCCGAGGAATCCGGCCACCGCGCCATTAAAGGCTTCCTGGAGGGGGATCCCGCGGCCTCGCAGGTCGGCGGCCGACTCCTCCAGGTACTCGCCGAACAGCAGGGCAAGCAGCAGAGAGGGAGATACCGGCTCACCCGCGGAAACCCGCCGGTCTATCCACTCCAGATCCCGGCCGATCCTCGCATGGGGAAAACCGTCAGATTCCTGCTCAAGCCAGGCGTCGAGTCCGGGAAAAAGCGGCGCGAAAAGCCCCCCCCGACGCATGAGCTGGTAGGTTCGCTCACCTGCCCCCGACAGAAAGAGCTTGAGTACCTCTTCGTAGAGACGGGGCGCGGTCGCAAGGGTTATGGACGGGGCATTCTCCAGCAGCGCCTGCCAGGTTTCCTCCTCGATGGCAAACCCGAGGATTGCGGCAAAGCGCACTGCCCGCAGCATACGCACCGGGTCCTCGGTAAAACGGACCCCGGCTTCGCCGATGGTTCGGATTATCCCGCTCCGCAGGTCTTCAACCCCGCCCACGAAGTCAATAATCGAGAAATCGGCGATATTGTAGGCAAGGGCATTCACGGTGAAATCCCGGCGAAGGGAATCCTCGGCAGGCGTGCCGAAGACATTGTCACGGAGCACCATACCCTCTTCGCTCACCAGGTGACGGGGGAAGCGGGAAGAGCCTGCGGCGCCGGGCTCTGCCGGAGAGGGGCCGTCCGTCTCCTCGGCACTCTCCGCCGGTGCGGATCTCCGAAAGGTGGATACCTCGATGATTTCATCGTTGAAATGCAGATGGGCAAGGCGGAAACGCCGTCCGACAAGGCGACAGTTGCGGAAGAGCTTCTTTATCCTGCCCGGAGTGGCGTCGGTTGCCACGTCGAAATCCTTGGGTTCGCGGCCCAGCAGCAGATCCCGGACGCAGCCGCCCACCAGCCAGGCGATGTGTCCGTTGTCCCTGAGGCGGTAGAGAATCTTGAGCGCGTTCGGGCTGAGCATGGCCCGTGAGATGGGATGGTCGGACCGGGAAATGATTCGGGGAGTATGCGGTTTTTTCATGGAAGGGAACGATAGCATAGTATCGGCGGGAAAGCAAAATCAACATTCTTTGCCTTCACCGCCGATGACAAGGGACTCGGAACAAACAAAATACAACTCTTTTCCATATCCCGAAGCGAAGTGAAACCGGGACGTTACAGGAACATCAGCGATAAGGCATGGAGCAGCAGCCCGATCAGGCCGCCGACCAGCGTTCCGTTCATCCGTATGAACTGCAGGTCGGATCCGATACTCAGCTCTATCTCACTCACGAAATCCTTGTCTTCCCATTGTTTGATCGTTCCCGAAATATGCTTCGCGAAACCCAGGCGCAGACCGGCGGCATACCTTCTCACCATCGTTTCCAGGTGCTCGTTTATGGAGTCTTTCAGGTCCTCGCTCTTTGCCAGTGAAGTGCCCAGCCCTCGCGCCCCTTCGGATATCCTGCTCCGTATCCTGGAGGAATGACTCTCCAGGTCGTCACGCAGCCACGCTTTCAGGTCGCTCCAGAGGCCGTGTATGTAGTCGGAGAGGTGCGGATTGGAGAGCAGTTCCTGCTTTATTTCGTCAATCCTGCCCCTGAGAAGCGGGTCATGCTTCAGCCGTGAAACAAACTCGGTGACCGCATCATCAAACCGGCTCCTCAACTCGTGGCAGGGGTCGGCGTTCACTTCCCGGATGAATTCGTTAATCCTGTTCGCTATCTTCTCACCGGCGCCCTTGATGAACTGGTCACGATTCGGGATGAATTTGATCAGGAGCGGGTATTCCTTTTCACACCATTTTTCAACGGCAACGGCAATTCTGCCTTGTGATTCCGGGAGTGCACACCACGCCGCGAGGCGCTTCAGCCCTTCATCAAGGACCTTCTGGTGACGACCGTCCTTGCGCAGAAGGTCGAGCAACTGCGAGGAGCAGGTGGAGATATCTATCTTGCGGATACGGTCGTGAATCGCGGTACGCAGGATTTTCCTAACCCTGTCATCGTCTATAAAATCCAGGGAGTCGGCAAGCACGCGGGACACTCCCCTCGCTACCCCTTCAGCGTTGCTCTCCACCGACAAGAAAGCGGAAAGACGCGCCGCCGGATTCAGAACCTTCAATTTGTCGACCAAGGCTTCCGTTGCCAGGAACTTATCCCGGATAAACTCGGCCAGGCTGTCCGCAATCGCCTCTTTTTTGCTCGGGATAATCGCGGTATGGGGTATGGGGATCCCCAGAGGGTGGCGAAAAAGGGCCACCACCGCAAACCAGTCCGCCAAGGCGCCGATCATCGCGGCTTCGGAAAAGGCCGCAACCCATTCCCAGGCGCCGCTCCCCTTCTGAAAGCGTGCGATAACGAACAATACGCCCGCCGCCACCATCAACCCACCGGCAATCGCCTTGTTCCTGCGTAAAACAAACCTCTTGTCAACCACACATCTCTCCACACATCTCTCCTTGTTCATAGTAAGCTCCCCCGACCTGATGACGAGACCCGCCGGATGAATACAAGTCGACTCGCCGGAACGGTTCAAGGAACAGGGGTCTGAGCCGTGGCAGGATATACGCCAAATTTTCAGTCGTCAAGGAATTCAGGATGTTCAGAATGCAGTGAATTGATGTGACCCGGTTTTGCTCCGGATATTCGGTTGGAGTAGCTGGAACTATTCCATTACACTCGTGCGCATTTTATATCGTAAGCGAAAATAACCGCGATTCATTCTTCGGATATCATCCCCGTACGTGAAGAAATACTTGCCGCGCCCTGACATTATGTACTTTTAATGCGCTATCTGTTACCATACGCTCCTCAACGATTGGAACCGGAGATGATTGCCATGAACATCATGATCCATCTGAACAGCCGCCTCCTCGGAACTGCGCTTTGCGAACAGCTCCAAAGGGAACCGGAAGGATACCGGATCTTTTCCGGTACGGATATCGCCGAAGGCCAGGACCTTATACCCGATTTCATTCTGGTGGACAGCTATTCCCTTCGCAGGGGCATTCCGTTTATGTCTCCGGAAGTCAAGGTTGTCCTGATAGACTCGGGGCTTGGAGAAGAAGAGATTACCTCCCTGCTCCTGTGCCACAAGATTGACGGCGTGCTGTCCACCACATCAGATGTGACACTGCTTAAAAAGGCGCTGCTGGCGATTCGTGAAGGCCAGGTCTGGATCGACAACCGCAAGGTGAAGGCCTTGATTCACCATGCGGATTCTACCAGGGCGTCACATCTGGAGGAAGATTTCAGCAGGAAGGAACGTGAAATAATCATCCTCATCGCGCAAGGACTGATAAACAGGGAGATAGCCGGCAGACTCTGCATCAGCGAACAGACGGTCAAATCCCACATCGGCAGGATCTTCCGCAAGGCAAACGTCTCGCGGCGCTCCCAGCTTGTTCCCATGGCGATGAAGTTCATATCGCCGGACTCTCCTTAGCCATCCGTCAGCATCTCCTTTTTCTTCACCCCACCAACAGGTATTCACCCCAAAGAGGGATACAACTCTCACCCGGCAGGGCTACAGCAAAAGGTGTCGATGGATAGCAGTAACGGCGTAACCCCTTTATCCGCAAAATAAATAGCCGTTTGACGTCTTGTTATCAATCGCTACCTGTCATTAAATAGACCCTCGAAAGTCGGTCGTGCCGGGAATATGCGTCACACGTTTATTCCTCAAATCGAGGTCCCGGGAATAACCGTTTCAGGATAGGAGAAGGGTTTCGCCGAACTATCCGGGGACAGGTAATCTCTCCGTTATCCGACCGGGCAACGGAGACGTGACAAACGGGGATGGAAGGAAAAAAACCAGGGAGGTAGCATATGAAAGTATCAACGTGCATCGGACAATTCGTGTTCATGCTGTGTCTTGGAATACCCGCATCTGTGGCATGGTCCTATGAACCCGCCGCCATACCCATGGAGCAGCACACGGAAAGCGTCGAGCAGCAGGCCGTTGTAACGAAGATTGAAAGCGACACCGTCACATTGCAGTCTCTTGCCGACAACAAAAAGATTATTATCATCTCCCGAAAAGATGCCGGATTATTGCGGACCGGTGACAGGGTTGTACTGGACGGCGTCAAAGTAAGAAAGATTGGAGCGATGTCCGAACCGGCGCCAAAGGCGGACCCGGCAGGCGAGGCGGCGCCAGAGGGGGAACAGATGAAGCAGCCGACTGCACTACCCCCAGGGTCCACTGGCGCCGGCGGGACTGAAGAAGCCCCTCACGTGAAGTAGTAAACCGGAAAAATCTACGTTCTATCCCAACAAGCACCTTCCATAACCCGACTCTACGATGAGGAAAGGATCCCGGCCCCTTCGCCGGGATCCTTTTCGCCATCCGGAAAGCCATGCATATTGGTAACGGTACCGGCGTACCGTCCGGAAAACCCGCTACTACTTTTTCACGTCAATCCCGTATGTCTTTATCTTCCGATGGAGGTTGCTCCGCTCCAGCTCGATGGCCTCGGCGGTCTTACTGATGTTCCAGTTGTATTCCTCCAGCTTTCGCAGGATGAATTCCTTTTCGAATTCTTCGCGCGCCTCCCGCAGGGTGTCGAGATCCATAACCATCTCCAGGCGACCGGCGCCCCCCTCCCGCATCGCGGCGCCCGGTGTGATGGATTCGGGGATATGTGCCGCGGTTATTGTTGAGCCCGGGGTCATGATGACAAGGCGCTCGACAACATTCTTCAGTTCGCGCACGTTCCCCGGCCAGGCGCCGTATTTGAGAATTTCCATCGCTTCCGGAGTTATCGTTTTCCGCTCCAGACCCTCCCGCATACAGAACAGCTCCAGGAAATGCCCGACCAGGAGCGGGATGTCCTCCCGCCTTTCCCGTAGGGGAGGAACGGTAAACGGGACCACGTTGAGCCGGTAGAAGAGGTCTTCGCGAAACGCCCCGGTCCGGATCTCCTCCTCCAGCACCTTGTTGGTGGCCGCGATGATGCGTACATCCACCTCGATGGTCCGGTTGCCGCCCACCCTCTCGAACTTCCTCTCCTGGAGTATCCGCAGGATCTTTGCCTGGGTCTTGAGGGACATGTCACCGATCTCGTCCAGGAACAGGGTCCCCCCGTCGGCCTGATCGAACTTTCCCTTCTTCTGGGCGATGGCGCCGGTAAACGCACCCTTTTCATGGCCGAACAACTCGCTCTCGATGAGTTCTTCGGGAATGGCGGCGCAGTTGATCTCCACAAACGAGCGGTCCTTGCGTTGGCTGTGGAAATGGATGGAACGGGCCACCAGTTCCTTGCCGGTGCCGTTCTCGCCGGTGATGAGAACCGAGGCGTTGGTGGGGGCTACCAGCAGGATCTGCTCCTGCAGCTTCACCATGGCCGGTGAGGAACCGGTCATCCCTCGCTCGCGATAGGCCATCTCCCGCAGGGTTTCATTCTCATCCTTCAGCCGCAGCATGCCGAGGGCGTTGCGGATGGTAACGAGGAGTTTTTCCAGGGAAAGGGGCTTCTCGATGAAGTCATAGGCCCCCATTTTGGTAGATTTGACGGCGGTCTCGATGGTTCCGTGACCGGACATCATGATCACCAGGAGGGACGGATGAAGCGCCTTCATCCGCTGCAGGGTCTCGATACCGTCCAGGCGCGGCATCCAGATATCCAACAGCACCAGGTCGGGAAGCTCTTTCCGGACCACCTCCAGGGCGGTTATGCCGTCATTGGCGAACAGGGTCCGAAAACCCTCGTCTTCCAGAATCCCCGCCAGGGCGGTCCGGATATTGTCCTCATCATCAACTACCAGTATTTTCTCGTCCATAGTATGCTTTCATATTCATGATTATCCCCCACCTCTTGCGGGAGGGGGGGTGGGGGATCTTTGCTACAGTCCAACAATCATACAAATGAACTGCTTGCCGGGAGTTCGATGATGAACTTCGTCCCCTTGGGCTCGTTGTCTTTGACACGGATGAAACCGCGATGGTCCGTGATAATCGTATTGACGATGGCCAGACCGAGGCCGGTTCCCGCCTTTTTCGTGGAAAAATAGGGTTCGAAGAGCCGCGGCTTATCTTCGGCGGTGATGCCGTGTCCCGTGTCGGCCACCGTAAAGGTGGCAATCCGCAGCTCGGGATTGTAGCGGGTCTCGATGGAAATACTCCCTCCTTCCTGGTCGAGGGCCGCAACGGCATTGTCCAACAGATTGATGATCACCCGCTTGATCTGGTCCCGGTCGAGCAGGATCAGGGGAAGTGACTGGTCGGCGGAGAAGCTGAAGTCTACCTGACGATGTGACTCCTGGTAGAGGGTTACGGCCTCCCCGATGACCTCGTTCAGGCTGTTGGGGGTAGGCTGGGCGGCCGGCATGCGGGCGAAACCTGAGAACTCGTCCACCAGTATCTTCAATTCGTCCACGGACTTGATGATCATCCCGGTACACTCGTCAAAAGCCTTTTCATCCTCGCCGAAGCGGGACAGGTACTTTCTGCGAAGCCGCTGGGCCGAAAGCTTGATGGGGGTGAGGGGGTTTTTTATCTCGTGGGCGATACGGCGCGCCACCTCGCGCCAGGCAGCCATGCGCTGGGCCTTGAGGATCTGGGTGAGGTCATCGAAGACCGCTACGGTACCGAGGAACTCTCCCTTCTCATCCCGCATCACCGTAAGATAGACGGAGATTGTCCGTTTTCCCTCCCGCATTCGGACATCCACCTGCCTGCTGATGGTGTCCTTCCCTGACTCTGCCAGATCCCGCAGCAGCCCCTTGGTGATTTCCAGTTGCTCCGTACGGAGTACCTCGCGGAAAGGCCTTCCCAGTACCTCTTTCGACGAGATAGAGAGGAGTCGTTCGGCGGACGGGTTGATGGTGGTGAGAACCCCGTCCCGGTTGACGGAGATGACACCCGCGGTGACGTTCCCCAGGACGAACTCCATGTAGCGACGCCGCTGTTCCAGTTCCTGGTTGCTCCGGGTCAGGCCCTGATTGGCGTCACTCAGGGCATGCTGGTTGCTCCTGAGGTCCTCGGTCATCTTGTTGAAGGACGCCACCAGCATCCCTATCTCGTCCTCTCCTTCCCCCTCCAGCAGTACATCCAGGTTCCCTTCGGCAACCTGCCGCGTCGCCTGGGACAGCTCCTGAATCGGAGTGGAGAGGCTGTTGGCCAGATAGACCCCGAACCAGACGGCAAGGAAGATAATCACCAGGGTTATCAGGAACAGGGTCAGGATGTAGCCACCCCGGATGGGAGATTTCAGAAGTTTCAGCTGCCGGTATTTATCATAGGCGCCGGCAAGTAACCATACCTTGCTTGCCAGGGCATTCGGCACGTAGTAATTGATCACTACCACGCCGAGCACCTTCCGGGGGGCAGAGCGGGAAACGATTGGTACAATCGCACGGATAAGATCCGCCTTGCCGACGGAGTTGACGCGGGAAACCTCCTTCCCCTCGAGCGCCGCCGTTATATCCTCCGGCGAAGGTTTTTGGTACTCCCCCTGAGGCACATCCCGGCTGATGGAGCGGGCAAGCACCTCACGGTTCGAGGAAAAGACCTCCAGGGCATCCACGTTATATTCCTGCCGCACCCTGCCCAGATACTCCCCCAACCCCGTTGTGCCCCGTCCATCCAGGAACTCCTTCTCACCAAGGACGGCACTCGTCAAACGGCCAAAGTGGAGGGCGTCGTCGGCTGCGTCCCGGTAATACGTCTGGGCTACCTCCAGGGATCCCGAAAGGGACTGCTCCACCTGAGGATCGAGCCAGTTCTTGATACTCATGTTGATGAAACTCGCCGAGACGAAAAAAAGGAGAATCGTCGGGATGAACGACAGTCCGACAAACGCCACCACAAGCTTGCCGCGGAGTCGGGAACCGAAGGGGTTGCGCCTTCGCTCCAGGATAATACGGGCCACGTTGCGGAAAACCAGGTAGACGAGGAGGACAATAAGGAGAAGGATGATATTGATGAGGCCGAAGATGAAAATATTGTTGATACCCGGCGCAGTGGAACTGATATCGGAAAGATGCAGTTCAGCCAGGGTAAGAAATACAATGAGGAAGAGCGACACGGCAATGATTATTGCTTCTCGCCTGCTTTTTCTCGCCTCCGCGGGGCTGAACCTGTTTTTTTTGGTCTGCCTCATCTTCTTTCCCGTTCCTGAAACGTTCCGACCACTGTAACCGAGTTACCAGTCCATTTCAACCAAGATTCGACA
>CAYSPF010000100.1:4623-8548 GCA_964432775.1 uncultured Geobacter sp. | reverse complement strand
TCGAATCACGGGGGCGGGAATGGAAGAAACGGCGGGGTATGCATGGTGACAGCGGGAAGTCGTTTGCCGTTTCCGACGAAGCGGGTAGCCGAAGACGCGCTTAACCTTTACTTTATAATCGGCCGTGGAACGCACTTCCGTGAGGACATATGGACAGTGAGAGGAGTGAGGACGCCCCTTGCGCTGCAAAACTGTTCAACACATCCCTCCGATTCCAAAAAGAATGCATTCCGCTCGTTTTTCTTCGGCGTCAGCGAAATGGAGCACTTGGACCGGGGATCGACAAGAAGAATGGAGTTGTCCTTCTGCCGTGTTTGCAAGAAACCTGTCGTGTCCACCTTGCAGGAACGTCCGACATGCACGAGATCGCTTGCGTAGGATGTTTCCCACAACAGTTTTTCTACCACGGAGTCGTTTATCCTCAGGTTTACGAAAAACCAGTAGAAGCCCTGGTCGGGACCTCTGCCCTTGTAATCCCCGATGCAGTACATTTCCTGGGAAGAAGACGGCGTCGCCGCAGCAAGCCCGGCCAGGAAAAAACAAATAATCGCGCAAACCGATTTTTTGATTCCTGCCGCATCACTCAGCTTTCGCCAGAGATTCCAGGCCTTCATTCCGGCGCCGTCAACGGCGGTGAAGGCAGTACAAATCGAGGATCGCGGAAGACTCGGCGAGGATCGTGTTGACTTCCGGGGGGTATTGCCATTACTCTTATTCATTAAGAATGAACTCCTCCGGTGGAAAGGACAGCATGCCGTTACTCAACTACCCGATTGTCGTGATCTCGTACAGTGATGATGCCCGCAACGCCCTGGTATCCGCCCTGCGGCGGTTCGATGTGGATGTGGAAGCGTGCCCCTCGTTCCTGGCCGCCGAAGACCTTGTTCTCCAGGGGATGTGCAGCGGACTCGTTATCGATCTGACTTCAATCGTCAAGGCAAAGGGCGAGGAAAAGGTTGCTGCCTGCTCGTTGATGAACGTCTTTCCATCATTACGCGTCAAGGCAGTGGGAACGATGCTGGTGCCCATGACCATGCCGGGTCAGGCGAGGCAGGACGGCAGCCTGAAGGATTTCCTGACGCGCACCTGTTCCGTATTTGCTCCGCGGAAACTGCGCAGCTGCCGCCGCCATGCGCTCTGCCTCCCAACCCTGGTGCGCCGAGGCGTCGGGGAAATGAGGTGCTTTACCCTGAACGTCTCGTGGGGCGGCGCTTTCATCGTTGACATGTACCCGGAACACGTGTCGGTTGGGGAAGAACTCGTTGTAGCCTTTCCGGAGCTCGGGGTTGAAATACCTGCTATTGTCTGCTGGCTCCGGCCGTGGGGAGATCGGTATCCTCCCGGGTTCGGAGTCAGGTTCCTGCTGGACGATGAGGCGCTGCAGCAGTGCCTCGGCAGGGTGCTGAGGCAGGGGAAGGAATCCGAGCGAGATCGGGTCGTTGTCTGACGGGCAGTCTCTTCCCCTGCCGCCCTTCCGCTTATCGAAGGTTCTTACAAATCCTTGCGACCGCTTCTTCCACATTTTCCCGGTTGCCGAAGGCGGAGAGGCGGAAATAGCCCTCTCCCGAGGGACCGAAGCCGCTGCCGGGGGTACCGACCACGTTGCATTCCGTGAGAAGCTTGTCGAAGAAGTCCCAGGAACTCATCCCCCCCGGTGTCTTGAGCCAGATATAGGGCGCATTCACTCCGCCGTAGACCGTCATCCCAATCCCCTCCAGGCCTTCCCGGATGATGCGGGCATTTTCCATGTAGTAGTCGATTATTTCCTTTGTCTGCTTCCAGCCCTCATCGGTATAGACTGCGGCAGCCGCCTTCTGCACCGGGTACGATGCGCCGTTGAACTTGGTGGTGGTGCGGCGCAGCCACAGCTTGTTGAAGCTGTACTTCTCCCCGGTGGATGTCCTTCCTTCCAGCTCATGGGGGACGACCACCAGTCCGCAGCGGACCCCGGTGAATCCGGCGGTCTTGGAGAAGGAGCGGAATTCGATGGCGCATTTCTTCGCACCCTCGATCTCGTAGATGGAATGGGGGATGGCCGGATCGGTGATGAATGCCTCATAGGCGGCGTCAAAAAAGATGACGGCGTCATTCGCCAGCGCGTAGTCGACCCACTTTTTCAGCTCTTCCTTTGTGGCAACCGCTCCGGTGGGGTTGTTGGGGAAACAGAGGTAAATGACGTCCACCTTTTCCGTGGGAAGGGCAGGGATGAAATGGTTGGCCTCGGTGCAGGGGAGGTAGACGATTCCCCGGTAGTAGCCCTTCTCGTCCGCCTCGCCGGTGCGCCCTATCATGACGTTGGTGTCGTTATAGACCGGATAGACCGGGTCGCCGATGGCGATCTTGTTCTCCAGGGAAAAAATATCAAGAATGTTGGCGCAGTCGCACTTTGAGCCGTCGGAGACGAATACCTCATCGGTGTTCAGGGATACGCCGAGAGGTTTGTACGATTTCTCGATAACGGCATTAATCAGCCAGTCATATCCCTGCTCCGGCCCGTAGCCGGCAAAGGACTCCACGCGGGAAAGGTCGTCCACGGCGTCGTGGAATGCCGTGAGGATCGCCGGAGGGAGCGGGCGGGTGACATCGCCGATGCCGAGACGAATCACCTTCGCCCGGGGGTTGGCCGCGGCAAATTCCCGCACACGGCGGCCTATCTCGGGAAAAAGATATCCTGCCTTCAGTTTCAGATAATTATCGTTGATAAGAGCCATTTCTTGTAAAACCTCCCGTATGTTTATAAAGGAAATGCCGCACGGAGCGGCATGACATGCTATCTACTGTTTTCATCCGGAATGCGTCGCAGGGAGTTGGGCCGGGACTTCCCCGAAGCCTCTCGTAATCTGTCATCATTCTCCATACGAATCAGGAAACCTGCCGGGTTCCGTTGCTTTCCTTCGCGCCGCCTTCTTGCATGAAAGCCGTACGAGAGGCTCCGTGAAAGCCCCGTCCCATCCAGGAACCGGCATTTTCCCGAATTTCCCCGAATATACTACCGCACGAAAGGAACGCCGATTTTGCGGCAAGGTCAAGGCGCCGAGGAAGAGCGCGGAGACGTAGCAGCGCTACGTCGCACAAGCGATGACGAAGGCAACGCGGAGATTGCCGCAAAATCGGCGTTCCTCTACCGAAGGCCGAGGACGTCCTGCATATCGTACAACCCCGGCTTCTGCTTCACCACCCACTTGGCGGCGCGGGCCGCTCCGCGGGAGAACATGTCCCGGGTGTGAGCCCGGTGAGTAATTTCGATCCGCTCGCCCATGCCGATGAAATAGACGGTGTGATCACCCACAATGTCGCCGCCGCGAATCGTCTGCATGCCGATCTCTTCTTTGGTTCGTTCGCCGCAGATCCCTTCGCGGTGGAAGTTGGCCACCTTGTTGTAGTCACGGCCGAGCGCCGTCGCGACCACCTCGCCCATGCGCACGGCGGTCCCCGAGGGGCTGTCCTTCTTCAATTTGTGATGGGCCTCGACGATCTCGACGTCGAAGTCGTCCCCGAGGATCTTTGCCACATCGGCAAGCACCTTGAACACTACGTTCACTCCCACCGACATGTTGGGGGCCAGCACCACCGGGATGTTCCGCGCCAACTCCAGCGCCAGGGCTTTCTGTTCGGGGCTGAATCCGGTGGAGCCGATGACCATCGCCTTGCCGTTCAGGCCGCATATCTCAAGGTTCTTCAGGGAAACCGTCGGCGCCGAAAAATCAATGAGAACGTCGCACCCCTTCACCAGTTCGTTCAGGTCGTCGATAATCGGCACACCCAGGACGCCGCACCCCGCGGAGAGACCCGCGTCCAGCCCGAGGGAGGGGTGGAGAGGCCGCTCCAGGGCGCCCGACAGTTCCAGGAGTTCGTCTTCCTTCACCGCCGTAATGACACGGCCTCCCATTCGTCCGGCCGATCCGCTGACAGCAACTTTTATCAT
>CAYSPF010000100.1:0-4523 GCA_964432775.1 uncultured Geobacter sp. | reverse complement strand
TTGGCCTCGGACATGGGCGCCAGCGGCAGCCTGAGCTCGTCGTCGCATTTCCCCATGAGCGCCAGGGCCGTCTTCACCGGAGTCGGATTGGTCTCGATGAACATGGCATTGTTAATCTTCAGGAGCTTCAGGTGCAGTCGCCGGGCCTCGTCCATATCCCCGGCGTTAAAGGCGTCGACCAGCGAGGAAATCTCCTTCGGCATGATGTTGGCGGTTACCGAGATGACGCCCACGCCTCCACAGGCCATCAGGGGAAAGGTGATGAAATCGTCGCCCGACAGGACGTCTATCCGGTCTCCGCAGAGGGACAATATCTCCGATGCCTGCTGGAGGGAGCCGGATGCTTCCTTGATGCCCACGATGTTGGGTATATCGGCCAGCCGGGCAACCGTTTCCGGGAGCATATTCACGGCGGTGCGACCCGGTACGTTGTAAAGGATCTGGGGGAGCGCAACCGCCTCCGCTATCGTCTTGTAGTGGCGGTACAGTCCTTCCTGGGTCGGCTTGTTGTAGTAAGGGGTCACGAGGAGCGCGCCATCCGCCCCCACCCGCTTTGCATGCTCGGTGATCTCGATAGCCTCCGCGGTGGAGTTGGATCCGGTGCCGGCGATGACCGGTACCCGTTTTTTCGTCTGCTGCACCACGATTTCGATGACCCTGTCGTGCTCTTCGTAGTCGAGGGTGGATGCCTCGCCGGTAGTCCCGCACGGAACGATGCCGTCCGTGCCGTTCTCAATCTGGAACTCGACCAGTTTTCTCAGGTTTTCTTCATCTATTTTCCCGTTTTTGAACGGAGTTACGATGGCGACGATACTCCCCTTGAACATGGTGTACTCCTTCTCGATGTGCCGTTTAGGGGTCGGTTCTTGATACTGTCAACAATGTCAAGAACCGACCCCTTGTACTTTAAAGAAACGACGGTAGTGTTTCACCCCGTACCAGGTCCTCGACCTTCTCACGCTGCCGGACCACCTGGTATGCGTCAGCCTTCACCAGCACTTCGGCGGCTCGGGGGCGGCTGTTGTAGTTGCTGCTCATGGCAAAACCATAGGCTCCGGCGGACATGAAGGCAAGCAGGTCTCCCTGCCTGAAGGCGGGCATCTCCCGATCCTTTGCCAGGAAGTCGCCGGACTCGCAGATGGGACCGACGATATCGGCCACGATGGAGCCGTCCTGATCCTTCCGCACCGCCTGCACCCCGTGGTAGGAACCGTAGAGGGAGGGTCGGGCCAGGTCGTTCATGGCCGCATCCACGATAACAAAGTTCTTTTCATCTCCCTGCTTCGTATAGAGGCATTTTGCGACCATGATGCCGGCGTTGCCCACCAGGTTTCTGCCGGGCTCGAACAGGAGATGGAGCCCCAGGTCCTTCGTTTCCGCCGTGATGGCCGTGCCGTATTCGGCGGGCAGCGGCGGGGCCTCGTCGCTGTAGGTGATGCCCAGGCCGCCCCCCAGGTCGAAATAGCGGAGGGAGATGCCGGATTCCTTCAGCCCTTCGATGAGGCGCTTCAGCTTCCTGATGGTATCAACGAAGGGAGAGATCTTGGTCAACTGGCTGCCGATATGGCAGTCGATGCCGATGACGTCCAGATTGGCCATGCGTGCCGCCCGCTTGTACTGCTCCAGGGAGCGCTCGATGTTGATGCCGAACTTGGCTTTTTTCAGACCGGTGGTGATGTAGGGGTGGGTTTCCGGATCCACGTCGGGATTCACCCTGATGGCGATGCCCGCTTTCTTCCCGAGGCGTCCCGCGACCTGATCGATCCTCTCCAACTCTTCTTCCGATTCGACATTGAAGAGTAGGATGCCGGTGTTCAGGGCATACTCGATCTCGTCGTCTTTTTTTCCTACGCCGGAGTAGACGACTTTCACGGGGTCAACACCGGCGGCAAGGGCGCGGTACAGTTCTCCCCCTGACACGATATCAACTCCGCCACCGAGGCTGAAGAACGTTTTCAGCACAGCCAGGTTGGAATTTGCCTTCATGGAGTAGCAGATGGTGTGGGGAACCCGTGCGAATGCCTCGTCCATGGCCCGGTAGTGGCGCTCCAGGGTCGCATGGGAATAAATATAGACCGGTGTACCGACCTTTTCCGCGATCTCGCGGACCGCTACCTCTTCGGCGTACAGTTCATTGCCTTTATACTGAAAATGATGCATTCGATCCTCCGAAAAATGCGACGGAACAGCCTGCCGGATTCATGAAAAAGGAGTTATTTTGTATCATAGGGCCTGAAAAAAGTCAAAAAACCCGTTAACCGGTATCCGTTGCCTGTCGTACCGCCCGGATACGGGACACGGAGATGCAGGGCGGTTATTCCGTCGAAAGGGAAAACCTCCCCTCCACCTCGTTGGAAAGATCGCTTTCCACCCTCTCCCCATCAATCATCGCCACGCTCCTCACCCCATAGAGATATTTCACGCCATGCTCCATGCGGGGGTCAGCAAAACGGGCGACATCGGCCGGAACATACGCAATGGGGCTCAGGGGCATGATCTCGTCAACCAGTTTCCGGTAGATGGAGAAACCTTCCTGTGTTCCGCCCGGGGGAACCGTGCCCGGCTTCCACTGCAGGGTGACACCATCTTGCGTGGAGACGGCGGTAAGTAGGGGAGGCGCGGGCGCGGGAGTTTTTTTTCGGCGCGCCTTATTAGAGTCACGGCTCACGGCGCCGTCCTTCTGGAATGAAACCGCCTTATACTGGTAGGTCGTGCCGTTGCTCAGATCGCCGTCGAGAAAACAGAAGAGGGAGCCGCTGCGCCGGACATCCTGGAGATAGTCGGGGTCAACGGTTTTCACCGGTCGATACGCGGTGGGGCATTCCTCGCAATCCTCGTCCGGAGGAAGCACTTCCCGCCTGAATACCCGGAAGCCCGCCAGTCCGTTCAGCGGACCTCCCCATTCCTGCCTGCCGGGTCCTGACCAGCAGACCAGAAACCGGTCCCCTTTCTGCTCGACGCGAAGGTCCTTGATAGGCGCGGGCACCAGCGCCTCCGGCGGCACAAGCGGGCCCCGCTTTCCGCAGGCGGCAAGCAGGAAGACCATTAGGAGAAAGAGAATTTTTTTCATTGCAGCTCCGGGTCGGGCTCAATTTGTTTCCAGAATACGGAGACCTGCCGGGTTTTCAAAACCTGGCAGGTCTTGAACTTCGTTCGTGGATACTCTACCCCTTTTTCCGTTCCCTTTTCAGCCGCCCTATTTCCGCCTTCACCCGCTCCAAAGCTGTTCCGCCGGTTGCCCGTCGGGCGTTGACGCTGGCTTCAAGGGTGATGGCTTCGTAGATGTCCTCGCCGATACGTTCGGAAAAACCCTTCCACTCGTCCGAGGAAAGCCCCTCCAGCCGCTTGCCGTGCTCAATGCAGTAGCGGACCGACTTCCCCACCACCTCGTGGGCCTCACGGAAAGGCATTCCGGTCCTGACCAGGTAGTCGGCCACGTCGGTGGCGTTGGAGAAACCGCGCGCCGCCGCCTCCCGCATGACCTCTGCCTTGACTTTCATCCCGCGAACCATGTCGGCGAAGATCTTGAGGCTTCCCTTGACGGTGTCGATGGTATCGAACAGCGGTTCCTTGTCTTCCTGCATGTCCTTGTTGTAGGCCAGCGGCAGGGACTTCATGACGGTCAGCAGGGCCATGAGATTGCCGTAGACGCGGCCGGTCTTGCCCCGCACCAGCTCCGGCACGTCCGGATTCTTCTTCTGCGGCATGATGGATGAACCGGTGCAGAAGGAGTCGGAGAGCTCGATGAAGTCGAATTCGCTGGTCGACCAGAGGATCAGTTCCTCGGAGAAGCGGGACAGGTGCATCATTACTATGGAGGATGCGGAGAGAAACTCCAGGGCGAAGTCGCGGTCGGAAACCGAATCGAGGGAGTTGCGGGTTACCTCAGGAAAGTCCAGCTGAGCGGCAACGTACTCGCGGTCGATGGGGAAGGTTGTGCCCGCCAGGGCGCCGGCGCCGAGGGGCAGCACGTTGAGGCGTTTCGCGCAATCTTCCATGCGCCCGCGGTCGCGACGGAACATCTCCACATAGGCGAGCATATGGTGGGAGAAGAGGATTGGCTGGGCCACCTGCAGGTGGGTGTAGCCGGGCATGATCACGCCCAGATTCTCTTCCGCCTGAAACAGGAGGGCTCCTTCCAGGAGATCCAGGTAGTTCACCACCTCGGCGATCTCGTCCCGCAGGTAGAGGCGGATGTCCACCGCCACCTGATCGTTGCGGGAACGGCCGGTGTGGAGCCGCTTTCCCGCCTCGCCGATGGCCGCGGAGAGGCGCGCCTCGATGTTCATGTGGATGTCTTCCAGGGAAACCGAGAAGTCGAAATCTCCGGCCTCGATGCGGGACAGGATCTCCTCCAGGCCCGAAACGATGGCCTCCACGTCGGCCACGGGGATGATCCCCTGCCTGCCCAGCATGCGGGCGTGGGCGATGGATCCCCGTATGTCCTGGCGGTACAGTCGCTTATCAAAGTCGATGGAGGCGGTGAACTCCTCGACGAACGCATCAGTGGGCTGGGAAAAACG
>CAYSPF010000099.1:0-8621 GCA_964432775.1 uncultured Geobacter sp. | reverse complement strand
CTGCCTTGAACTCCTTGCCGTCGGGGCAACCGCCGCCGATTTCGAAGATGATTTCACCCAGAGTGATGCCCATCGGCACTTCGATGAGGCCCGTGTTATTGATCTTGCCGGCAAGTGCGAACACCTTGGTCCCCTTGGACTTCTCGGTACCGATGGAGGAGAACCAGCCGGAGCCTTTCAAGAGAATAGCCGGGATATTGGCGAAGGTTTCCACGTTGTTAACGATAGTCGGCTTGCTCCAGTAGCCGGAGTTCGCGGGGAAGGGAGGCTTTGTGTAAGGCTCGCCGCGGCTTCCTTCCATGGAGCGGATAAGAGCGGTTTCTTCACCGCAGACGAATGCGCCTGCGCCGTACTTGAGCTCGATATCGAAATCAAAGCCGGAACCGAGGATGTCCTTGCCGAGGAGGCCATGGGCACGAGCGTCATCAATTGCCATCACCAGGCGTTTGATGGCGAGCGGGTATTCGGCACGGATGTAGACAACGCCGATGGAAGCGCCGATGGCATATCCGCAGAGAGCCATAGCCTCGACGATTGAATGGGGGTCGCCTTCCAGAACCGCTCTGTCCATGAATGCGCCGGGGTCACCTTCGTCTGCGTTGCAGACAACGTATTTCTGGTCGGCCTGATTGGCGGCGGCAAAGCCCCATTTCGTGCCGGTAGGGAAACCACCGCCCCCACGGCCACGGATGCCGGATTTCTTAATTTCATCGATGATGCCCGCCGGAGTGCTTGCCGTAATGGCATTGGCAAGGGCCTCGTAACCGCGGACTCCGATGTAATCCTCGATATTCTCAGGATCGATAAAGCCGCAGTTTCTGGTTGCAATTCTCAATTGTTTTTTTGCTACTTCCATTATCTGACTCCTTCCCTTAATTATAGTTCTACCCTGACGTAATTTACCGGAATAACGTTGTCCACAAGCTCGCCGTTCTTCAGGTACTTCTGAACCAGCTCGCGAGCACCTTTGTCATCAAGATTGCCGAAACAGACAGCTTCTTTGCCCGGAAGGGTCACTGCAACGGTCGGCTCGGAATGGCAGTAGGTCATGCAGCCGGACTGCATGAACTCGACATTGGAGAGCCCCTGTTTTGTCACTTCGTCCTTGATGGCTTCCAAGACGGCCTTGCCGCCGGAAGCGATACTGCAGGTTGCGAGGGAGACGTTCACGAGGATCTTGTCCTTCCGTGCGGCTACCTTCGCCTTATTGGCTTCCTGAATCTTCTTCAGTTCAGCTATCGATGCAATTTTTGCCATGATTTAACTCCTTCGGTTCTATTGTGAATTAATATTCAGCGATAATGCTTTTCACCTGATCGGCCGACACGTGCGCGTACACCTTCTCTCCAACCGTAAGAATCGGAGCCAGCGCGCAGGCGCCGACGCAGCGGAGCACGTCCACGGAGAACTTGCCGTCCGGGGTAACTTCCCCGACCTCAACATTGAGCGTCTGAAGGAATGCGTCAACGACTTTCTGTGCGCCTTTTACGAAGCAGGCGGTTCCCATGCAGATGGAAATCGGATATTTCCCCTTCGGTACCATGGTGAAGAAGGTGTAGAAACTGACGACACCGTATACCTTGGCCAGGGATACTTCCATGTAGTCCGCTACGAACTGCTGGACTTCCTTGGGCAGGTAGCCGAAAAGATGTTGCGCCTTGTGAAGCACGGTTACCAGATGGCCTTCCTTCGTAGGCAGCGTGGCGATAAAATCTTCCAGCTCCTTGTAAAGCTTTCCTGGCAGCGTAGCACGATCCGGAATTCTACAATCCCCTGTTAACTGACACGTTGATCCTGATTGCATAGCGTTAAATCTCTCCTTTCGTTGTTAGCCAAATAACAGCTTGGCCTTTGTACAAACCACTACCAGATTGGATATACCCACCTGGCATCCGTCACATCATCCTACCGATACATGACCCAACCAGAACGGTCACCCCCTTATGATAAAATAATATCGATTTCTCCTTGACTCACGCGGCACGCTTATGTATATTTGGCTCATGCCAGCGTTATGGAACGAAATATATTACCGTCAGACAAACGCACGGAATACGCAGGGTGCTGGAGGTTTTCGATTCGATTCGTGCCGTGGAGTTTTCGTCTCAACATCGGAGACAAACAGCCATTCAGAAACTCACGACAAAACGACACATCCCCAGGCACACCAACAAGCCAAAACCTTCATTATTTACCAAAGAACAAGGAACGACACATTCAGTCTTGTTCCCTACAACCCGAGAACGCCGGACGGATTGTAGACGACAACACAGAACTCAGATGCACATTTCGTCACAAGCCGAGATTCCCGACCTGAACAGGTAGAGCGCTACTGCTTTTTGGTGCGAATCCATGGAGGGTCAATCAATCTCAGTAAAATACTGTTTTGCGGCAAAAAAAGATTACACGTGCCCTTGCCAGCGTCGCATTTTTGGCCGCCGGGGATTTCATCATAAGTACAACGTATTGTCAAGGGGGTTTTTCCCGATACCACCAAGCCTACTCGACGCTGTAACCATTAGGATTTTCTGCTGTTACGACACCCCACCACACGGGACGGAAGAAGTCGATGGAACCTCCTCCGCGCACCCTCCATCAACGGCACGGCAAGTAAAGGCTCTGCCCGAACAGATCTGCACTGGATGTAAAAAGATAAAGCCTTCTCCTCCGTTGCCATTTCCAGGAATAAAACATTTTTTCCGGCATTCAGATTAACGTACTGCCTTAATCAAACGGTGCTGCATTCCGGCGTCGCATGTTCGTAAACAAAGTTTGTGAATAAACAGGAAATAGTGGAAAAGAAGCTCTGGGTGGTCAATCTGCGTACTATCAATCGACGAGACGTCGCCCCATACTATTAGTCTTATTTTACAAGATTTCAACATAAGTAAATTTTTTTGTCAACGCAATAATTTCTTTCAAATCCAGGCGCATACAAAGCTTTTGAACAGGGCCGACGCTTTCCGGAATGATATGTCGCGCCTCGGGACGGTGCAACCGTCATGGTGGCTTCATCCCGCTTTCAGCTATCTGAGGTGCGGGAGATAGCTGCAAACGAAAAAACTTTATATCAAGCAAGACATATCCCTGCTCCGGCGCAGAGTGGTTATCCGGCTGAAACCAGCGCCGACCACCACGCGACAACCGGGACCACGGCGGCCAGCAGCGCCAGCAGGGTGTTGAGCCGCCTGCCGGGCAGTCCGTTCTTTTCGACCAGATATTCGGCGCTGAAGCCAAGGGCGATGCCGATGACAAAGCCGAACAGGTGAGCGCCCAGATCGGTTCTCTCTCCCTCCGTGCCCAGGACCGCGAGAAGAGCTACCGCCCCGGCCAAGGGTAGCGGCCAGCGCCTCTGCAGGTGGCTCCGGTCCCGCAGCAAGCGAAGGGATGCCAGAATTCCGACGGCGCCGAACACGAGGGTAGAGGCGCCGACGGAATTGTGGGACGGAGACTGGAACCAGGAATTCGCCAGATTGCCGAGGATGCCGGACGCCAGCAGGAGGCACCAGGCAAGCCCCGAGCCAAGATCACGGCAGAGCCAGACGATGAAGACTCCGCCGATGGTCAGATTGCCCAGCAGGTGCGGCAGACCCGAATGGAGGGTAAGGGCGGTGACAGCGCGCCACCATTGGCCGTTCAACATCCGTGCGGCATCGGCGCTGCCCAGGCCGAACCAGTCAACCGGGGCTTGTCCGAAGACAGAGGGGTCGAGCAGAGTCAGGTTATGGAAAGTCGCTACAAGGAACAGGACCGACAGAGTCGCCAGGGTGTTATCGGCGAGCGGGCGGGACATCGGCGGTGAAGGAGGCCAGTTATGGTTTTCCCTATCGAAGAGGCGAAGTTCTTCCTTGGCCGTATCGAAATATTCAGCGGGCACCAGCAAGGTCCAGCCCTCTTCGCTGCGCGCCACTCGGCAAGGAACGTAGCGAGACTCCAGCACCAGCGCCCACAGTTCAGCCTTCCGCCCGGAGAGAATTTCCTCGGCCGTTCCAACGTTCGGGTCCGACGGAATCGCCCGCCACTCCACCTCCGGATTCTCGATATTTTCCGTTTCCTTCTCCATTGTACTCAGTATCGCAGATTCTCTTTCCCTGGTCGTAAGGGTAGAGGCGCGATTCGTCATTGGCAGGTAATGGTCCCGACAATCCTTGCCGGCTTGAAAGGCTCTTCCTTGAAATACTCCTGACGAACTATCCTATACCCACGGGGACAGACCTTCTTCGCCGCGTCGTCCCAATCCTGGTGGAGAATGCCGGAATTCAGCATAGCCATGGTTCCGTCGTCATGGACCTCAATCTCATAGGCATCGGCAACCCTTGTCGTGCGAATAGTTTGCGAGCATCCGGCCGCGAAAACCAGCGCAAAAAAATAGAGTGCGTATCGTGACATGGATAAAACCCTCTCTTTGCCGAAGTGGCTTATCTCTCAATCGTGCGGTCTACCGGGAAGGCTTTCCCCAGGCGGAAAACGGGTTTCGAGCCAGCCGGGAATTGTAGTAGCGCACATCCCCGGTCACTTCCTCTCCCGCCCATTCAGGCAAGACAATCTCCTGACCCTCATCATCCAGTTCCACCTCGGCAAGGACCAGTCCCGAATTAGCGCCCAGAAATTCATCAACATCCCAAAGCATGCCGTGGGCCTCCACCGTGTAACGTATTTTATCCACAATCCCTCCCGAGCTCAGCGTTTCGAGCATGACGCGGGCATCAGCAAGGGGGATCGGGTACTCGAACTCATCCCGTGCCAATCCGACTGACTTTCCCTTGATGGTGAGATACCCGGCATCGCCGAGTATGCGCACCCGAACGGTTACGCGCTCATCGGTTGCCAGGTATGCCTGGCAACAGGACACACCCTGAAGCCCGGTTTTCCATGAATCATTCCGTACCAGAAATTTCCGCTCGATCTCCCGTGCCACATTTTCCCCTTCCCCGCCTTGATTCAGGCAAAGCGCCTCGCAGGCGGCCTCGCTAACTATACCAGATACGGGCTGTTTCAGACAGCGCCAAAATCAGCGGCTTCACGCGCCGAGCAGCCTGTCCGGGTAAAGAAGCGCTGGACACACCCCGTTTGAAGCATGTAGGCTGTCATCGTGAAATAATCCCAGAGGAGAGATCAAACCACCATGGACTATATCGCTGACCTCCACGTGCATTCCCCCTTTTCACGGGCCACCAGCAAGGCATGCGATCCGGCGGGGCTGTGCGCCTGGGCGCGGGTGAAAGGTATCCAGGTGGTCGCCTCCGGGGACTTCACCCATCCCGGCTGGCTGGCACGCCTCAAGGAGACGCTGACACCGGCCGAGCCCGGCTTCCTGCGGCTCAAGGACGAAAATGTTACTCCGCCCCTGCCGGGGATACCCCCTTCGTCTGGGCCGGTCCGATTCCTCCTCTCCGCCGAGATCTCCTGCATCTACAAGCGGCACGGCGCGGTACGCAAGGTCCACAACCTGGTCTACGTCCCCGACTTCCCCTCGGCGGAACGGATTGCCTCCCGGCTTGCGGGGATCGGCAACATCGAATCGGACGGTCGCCCCATTCTGGGCCTCGATTCCCGGAATCTGCTGGAGATCGTGCTGGAGGAAGCGCCGGAGGGGTTTCTCGTGCCGGCCCACATCTGGACCCCCTGGTTCTCCCTGTTCGGGTCGAAATCCGGATTCGACAGTGTAGAAGAGTGTTTCGGCGACCTGACTCCCCACGTCTTTGCCCTGGAGACAGGCCTCTCCTCGGACCCGGACATGAACCGGATGATATCGGGATTGGATCGCTTTGCCCTCATCTCCAACTCCGACTGCCACTCCCCCTCCAAACTCGGCCGTGAGGCAAACCTCTTCTCCACCGGTTTCGATTTCTTCTCTCTCCGCGACGCGCTGCGGGGAAACAGCCGCGAGACCTTTCGCGGCACCATCGAGTTCTACCCCGAAGAAGGGAAGTATCATCTGGATGGACACCGGACCTGCAAGGTATGCATGGAACCTGAGGAAACCCGCGCGGTGGACTGCCGTTGTCCGGTGTGCGGCCGTCCACTCACCGTGGGGGTCCTCCACCGGGTCCTGGAGCTGGCCGATCGGGGTCATCCGTTCTTCGCCGTCGATTCCCCCGGCTTCCACAGCCTGGTGCCGCTGCCCGAGGTCCTGGGGGAAATTCTCGGCGTCGGCCCGGCATCGAAGGCGGTGCTGAGCAGCTACGCCGGGCTCATCGGTCGGCTCGGTTCCGAGTTCACCCTGCTGCTCCATCTCTCGCGAGAAGAGATTGCCGCGGAATCACCGCTTCTCGCGGAAGCCGTTGTTCGCATCAGGGAAGGGCGGGTCATCCGTCACGGAGGGTATGACGGTGAGTTCGGCGTTATCCGGGTCTTTGAGGAGGGCGAGATCGCCCGGCTCCAGGGCCAGCTCGGACTTTTCGCCACGGAGAGACAAAAGAGGGGAAGGAAGGGGCGAGGCTCGGCGGGGACAGCCTCGGGTACAGGGGGTGAGCCTGTCCGCTCCGCCGGTTCCGCCGATGGACGTGCCGGAACCGGCCTGAGCGGTCCCAACCCTGAGCAGGCCGAGGCTGTTGCATGTCCTGACGGGCGGGTCATGGTGACTGCCGGGCCCGGCACCGGCAAGACCTTTACCCTCACGACCCGCATCACCTCACTCATCACCGGGGGCGGGGCCGATCCCCGGCGTATCTGCGCCATCACCTTCACCAACCGGGCTGCCGACGAAGTGCGGGAGCGGCTGATCCGGGCAGCGGGAGAGCCGGGCAAAAGGGTATTCGTCGGCACCTTCCACCGCTTCTGCCTGGACCGGCTCCGGAACGGGAACTTTGAACTCGTCGTCATGGGCGCCGAGAGCAGGGACCGCCTCGTGAAGCGCCTCTTTCCGGAGTTCTCGAAACGGGAACGAGAGTCGCTTCAGGATGAAATCGCCGCCTTCTTTCTCGGAAGGTTGGATGGATCACCGTCTGAGGGTGTTCGACACTACCTGGAGGAGACGGCCCGTCTCTCAGCAGTTGACCTGGACGGAGTCGTTCCCCTCATTCTCACGCGCCTGGACCGGGAGCCTGAATTCCGCACGTGGGTCCAGGACGGCATCGACTACCTGTTTGTCGACGAATTCCAGGACCTGAACGCTCCCCAGTACCGGCTCGTGGAGATCCTCGCGGAACGCGCCTCCGTATTCGCTATCGGTGACCCGGACCAGTCCATCTACAGCTTTCGGGGAAGCGATCCCTCCCTCTTTTTCCGTTTCACCGAAGACCCGGCAACGCGCGGCATACAGCTTGTCCGCAACTACCGCTCGTCGCCCCGGCTCATGGAGGCCGCCAGCGCCGTAATCGCGGGGAACCCCTCACCGACCCGCATCCCCCTCCTTGCCGAAACGAACCGGGAAGGTTCCATTGAACTCCACATCGTATCAACACCCGCGGCCGAAGCGGAATGCATCGTCCGGAGGATTGAAGAGCTTATGGGCGGAATCAGCTCCTTCTCCCTTGCCTCAGGCAGGGGCGGCGACCAGGGGGCCGGCCGGAGTTTCGGTGAGATGGCGATACTCTACCGTCTCTCCCGGCAAGCCGATGAACTGGCGAACGCTCTGCAGCGACGGGGGATCCCTTTTCAGCTCGTGGGCGCGACACCCTATTTCCTCTCGCCGGCGGCACGGGCCGTCACCCGTTTTGTCCGGGGAGCCGCCGGGACCCGGGAAACGACAGATTGGCTGTCGCTCCTGCGTGAGATTCCGGGAGTCGGCGAAGCAACCGTGGAGCGGTTGGACGCTGCCCTCCCCCTCTCCGGCGACTTTCTCGCCCTGGCATCGTCCGCCGGGCTTCCGGCGCAGGCGGAGCGGCGCATTACGGATCTTGCCAAGGCACTGGATCGATTCCGGGAACAGGTATCCGCACGGAGTCTTGCCGCTGCCCTTGACGGAGCGATCGACTTCGTCGGAGCGGACCCGGCCCACCCCGACTGCGCCAGGCTTCTGACCCTGGCAGGAAGCTTCGGCGCCGACCTCGCATCCTTCAGCAGCCACCTGCGGGACTACGCCGCCGAAACGGTCTACGATGAGCGGGCCGAGGCGGTGGCCCTCATGACTCTCCATGCAGCCAAGGGCCTGGAATTCCCGGTCGTCTTCATCACGGGGTGCGAGGAGGGGCTCCTGCCCTGTTCCCTGTGGGGTACTTCCTCGCTCGAGGAAGAGCGGAGGCTTTTCTATGTGGGCATGACCCGCGCACGGGAAAACCTGATCCTTACCGCCTCGACGACCCGCCCCTGGGCAGGGCCGGGAGAGCGCAACCTTTCACGCTTCGTAAGCGAGATACCGGAGCACGTGATTACCAGAGTAGTTCCCACCGGGAAACGCGGTAAAGGGCGAAAGGCGGAGCAGATGGAGCTGTTCTGATAGAGCGTTCAACGCCGGATCCTCCAATAGAAACGCCGATGGCGATCCTGATCCGGGAATGCAGCGGCGATGAAGTAAGAAAGCCGCCCCCCTCATGGGAGACGGCTTTCTTGTTTGATACAATGCGGACTGGAATCCTCCAGAGCAGATCAGGAGGGGAATTCACCACCGACCTTGGTCTCCCCATGAACACGACGAAGGGTTATCCCCCGGGAATCGTTGACTGCGGCGGGATCAAAAT
>CAYSPF010000098.1:0-8776 GCA_964432775.1 uncultured Geobacter sp. | reverse complement strand
CAGTTGCCGGTCTGGCAACTACGCTTGGCAGTGGCGCAATGACCAACAGCATCGCTGAAATCGTTAATGCCGATGTGGTCTTCATCAACGGCTCCAATACAACGGCCGGTCATCCGGTTATCGGCGCGAGAGTTCGTCAGGCAAAGCAGAAAGGCGCACGTATCATCGTGGTCGATCCGCGTGTGATTGACCTGTCGAATGATGCCGATGTGTTCCTGCAGATACTGCCCGGAACCAACGTGGCTCTCTACAACGGCATGATGAATTACATCATTTCCGAGGGGCTTCAAAATACTGCCTATATTGAAGAACGGACCGAACACTACGATGATTTGGTCAAGGCCGTTTCTTCGTTCACCCCGGAAAAGGCAGCCGAAATCTGCGGCGTGTGCGCCGACGATATCAAGGCGGCCGCCCGTCTCTACGCGCAAGCGGAAAAGGGTTCTATCCTCTATACCATGGGCGTTACCCAGCACACCACCGGCACCGAAGGGGTCATGTCCCTTTCCAACCTGGCGCTGCTGTGCGGCAATATCGGCATCGAATCCGGCGGTATCAACCCTCTTCGCGGCCAGAACAACGTTCAGGGCGCCTGCGACATGGGCGGCCTTCCCGGCGACCTCACCGGCTACCAGAAGGTCGCGAATCCTGAAGCACTCGCGAAATTCGAAACTGCCTGGGGCGTGAAGCTGTCCGACAAGCCCGGCCTCACCCTGTGCGACATCGTCCACAAGGCAGGTCACGGCGATATCAAGTTCCTCTACATCATGGGCGAAAACCCGATGGTTTCCGATCCCGACCTGAACCACGTGGAAGAAGCACTGAAAAACACCGAGTTCCTCGTCGTCCAGGACATCTTCCTCACCGAGACGGCGGCGCTTGCCGATGTAGTTCTTCCGGCTGCATCCTTTGCCGAGAAGGAAGGCACCTTCTCCAATACGGAGCGCCGCGTACAGCGGGTGCGAAAAGCCATCGAGCCCGTCGGCAAGTCAAAGGCCGACTGGGAAATCCTGATGGACCTTCTCAACAGGCTTGGTATTGCGAAGAAATACAATAACCCGTCCGAGATCATGGCAGAGATTTCTTCCCTTACTCCGTCCTACGGTGGAATCACCTATGAGCGGCTTGATGCGCTGGGAAGTCTGCAGTGGCCTTGCCCGACCACGGATCATCCGGGAACTGTGTACCTGCACAAGGCGGCAATCGCCCGGGGCAAGGGTCTGTTCAAGGCTATCGAGTACAAGCCGAGCAACGAACTCCCGGATGCCGAGTATCCCTTCGTTCTTACCACCGGCAGGGTTCTCTACCACTACCACACCAGGACCATGACCGGCAAAGTGGACGGCCTGAATGCTCTCAGCCCTGAATCGTTCATCGAGATCAATCCGGTAACCGCCAAGTCACTGGGCGTCATCGACGGCAGCAAGGTGCGTGTCTCCTCCCGAAGGGGCAATATAACAACGGTTGCCAAGTTGACCCGCAAGATCAAGGAGGGAGTGGTATTCTTACCGTTCCACTTCTCCGAGGGCGCGGCAAACATACTGACCAACCCGGCGCTCGACCCCATCTCCAAGATACCGGAATACAAGGTATGCGCGGTAAGCATCGAGCCCTTCGACAGGGTATCCGATTACGTCTGAAGTCCGGCTTGAGTAAAGTCTGACCGTTAAGCCCGGCGCCTCTCTCTTCATGAGTGAGGCGCCGGTTTGCGGAAAAAGAGTTAATTTCCTCAAACATCGTTTTTTTTGCTTCCGTTTTTTTCCCGAATGAAGTATAGAGAAACAAAATAATTTTTAGGGGGAGTAACAATGAGTAACGAGAATCTTATGTCGAAACGGTGGTTGATTGCCATCGCGGGGATCGTCATCATGACCCTGCTTGGCACCGTGTACGCGTGGTCGGTGTTTGTCAAGCCGGTCGTGGCCGCTACCGGGTGGGACAAGGGCGCAGTTGCGACGACCTTCATGATCATCATCGGTATGATCGGTCTTTCCGCGGCCTTTGGTGGGATGCTGGTGGACAAGAAAGGTCCCAAGTTCGTCTGCACCATCGGCGTCATCATGTACGGCATCGGCGTCCTCCTGGGCGGCTTGGCCCTCAATTCAGGCAACATCTGGCTGCTCTACCTCGGCTACGGCGTGATTGGAGGCGCAGGTAACGGCCTTGCCTACGTTGTGCCCATCGCCACCCTGATCCGCTGGTTCCCTGACAGACGAGGCCTCATTATGGGACTTTCGGTCATGGGCTTCGGTCTCGGCGCCTTCTTCATCGGCAAGATTGTACCGGGCCTCATCGTTAACGTGGGTGTTATCAATTCATTCTTCATCCTCGGCGTCATCTATCTTGTCGTTAACACCCTGGCGGCACTGACACTGAAAAATCCTCCGGCAGGCTGGCTGCCCGACGGTTTCACCCCGTCCGCAAAAACCGTTTCCGCTGCCGATTCCTTCAGCTGGGAAGAAGCGAAAAAGACTCCCCAGTGGTACATGATATGGCTGATGCTGTTCCTCAACGTAAGCGCAGGCATGGGCCTCCTTTCCAAGCTCTCTCCCATGGCACAGGAAGTAATCAGCGCAGCCAAGGGCATCAGTGACCCGGCGCAGCTGGCGATCCTCGGCGGCGGCGTGCTGGCAACCGCATCCATTTTCAACGGTCTCGGCCGTCTCTTCTGGTCCGCGGTTTCCGACAAGATCGGCCGCAAGAATGTCTTCCTGACCATGTTCGCATCCCAGGCGGTTCTCTACTTCTACCTGCCGCAGGTCAGCGACGTGATGATTTTCACCGTCATCGCCTGCTACCTCCTCGCCTGTCTCGGCGGCGGCTTCGCGGTCATGCCGGCCTTTGCGGCCGACTCCTTCGGCCCGTCCTACATCGGCAAGGTCTACGGTTTTGTCCTGACCGCATGGGGCGCAGCAGGAGTCGCCGGCGGCCTTGCATTCAAAATGTTCAACAAACAGCAGTCACTGTATATCGCGGCCGGCCTTCTCATCGCGGGCTTCGCGGTTACGTTGATGTTCCAGCGGCCCAAGCACGTTTCCAACTACAGGAGCGCTCCTGCTGCCGCTGAGTAATAACTCGCAGGCTGATAGGTGAATTCTTAGGCATGCTGCAATTCCGTGGGGCTCTCAAAAGAGAGCCCCACCTTTTTATCTCGGTACTGGTGCTGCGCCTGCTCCCCACTGCCCGGCGAGCTTTCCGCGGGACAACACCATTCCTGTCACCGGTTGTTCCTTGTTTCAGACAGATTTCCACGGTTACGTTCCAGGCATTACATCCTTTTCCAAGAAAACCGGGTTGAACAGGCTGCGTCCGCACGACGCTTCCCTAGCTCCCTCAAACTACGTGTCTATCTTTTTCCAAGGAGGTCATAGTATGATAGAAAAAAATGTACTGGCTGATTTTGCCGGGGCGGTCTACGAGCCGGTTATCGACCCCACCACCTACGTGCATCCGTTGGCGGCCGTTATCGGCAATGTCACGCTCGGCAAGAACATCATGGTTTCTCCCACTGCCTGCATCCGGGGCGATGAAGGTCAGCCGCTCCATGTCGGCGACGACTCTAACGTCCAGGACGGCGTTGTCATTCATGCGCTGGAAACCGAAATGAACGGCCAGACGATTGAAAAGAATCTGTGCGAAGTTGACGGCAAGAAGTATGCGGCATACGTGGGCCGACGTGTTTCCCTTGCGCATCAGGTCCAGATCCACGGACCTGCCGTTGTCCTTGACGATACCTTCGTCGGAATGAAGGTTCTGGTATTCAAGTCACGGGTCGGCAAGCAGTGTGTCCTGGAACCGGGCTGCATCGTGATGGGCGTGACCGTAGCGGACGGCCGTTACGTGCCCGCCGGGGCCGTTATCCGCACCCAGCAGCAGGCGGACGAACTCCCGGTTGTTACGGACGACTATCCCTTCAAGAGCCTGAACAAGGGTGTTGTGCACGTGAACAAAGCTCTGGCAAAGGGCTATCTGGCGGCAGCGAAGCAGTAAGTATTTCGTACCATACGGTGGGCGGGGTCACGGCGCGAGTCACCGCCCACCGTTTCGACGAAGGGGATGCGTTATGAAGGAATTCGGCACCGCGGTAATCCTGGCAGGCGGCCTCAGCAGAAGGATGGGCTTTGACAAGCAGTTCCTGGAGATTGGGAATACTGTTTTATCGAGATACCTTGCCTCCATCCTTGTCGCCGAGTTCGACGAGGTCATTATCGTTACCAATCGTCCGGATTGCTACAGCGACCCTTCTCTTCGCATTATCAGTGACATTATTCCCGGCAGGGGTCCTTTGAGCGGAATCCATGCCGGACTCAGTACCGCTTCTTCCTCCCATGTCTATTGTATCGCCTGTGACATGCCCAATCTTTCCCTTGAGTACATTCGCCACCTGAAAACACGCCTCCGCGGCAGCAGTCACGATGTCTGCGTGACTCGAGCGGGAGAATGGATTGAGCCGTTCCATGCCTTCTACTCACGGGGAATAATCAGGCACATCGAAGACTACCTGAATCAGGACAGGCGCGCTGTCTTTCCATTGCTTCGTACCCTGAATACACTCTATGTCAGTGAGGATGAAGTGCGGCCCTTCAATCGGGACGGGCGGTTGTTCGCCAATTTGAACACGCGCCAGGAAGTTGAATCATACATCGCCACGTTGCCTGACGGCCTGCTGCCGCATACCGGTGTTTCAGAGCGCAGCGGGCGAGGAATGATCACCGCCTGCGGCTAGAGGGTGTCGTCTGACGGAGTACATCCTCGTCGTCGTCCCTCTCTACTATCCACAGCAGATCGCCTCTTCATTGCAAAAACCCACACTTGTGAAAACCTTCGGCGCCGACAGCGCGAACGACGTATATTATCCTGATGTGTCCTGTCGGAGTTGAAGAGCCGGTTTCGGGAGTGAGTCATGAAATGTTTTCGAGCAGCGGCGTCAGTCCTGTTTTTCTCTCTCTGCCTTTTCGATTTCACCGTTGCGGAAGCCGCCGTAATCCGTCTGCTCCATGTGAATGATATCCATGGCTTTGCCGAACCGTATACCCCGTATGGCGCAAAGGAACCCCTGGGAGGTGTAGCGTGGCTGGCGGCGAAGGCAGGGGAATTGCGCAAGGAAAAGCCTGCCCTGTTTCTCGCAGCCGGGGACGTAATCCAGGGGAACAACTGGACAAACCTCTCCCAAGGGCGGGCGTCCATAGAACTCTTGAACCTTATGGGACTGGATGCCTTGGTGGTGGGAAATCATGAATTCGACTTCGGCCTGGATGTCCTGAAGAAGAGGATTTCCGAAGTGCGGTTCCCGGTGCTGGGGGCGAACGTTGAAGGAGTTGAATCTCTTCGCCCCTATGTAATCAGGGAAGTAGGCGGTGTCAGGGTTGCGATCCTCGGTATTGTCACCGACGATACGCCCGTGGCCACTCATCCGAAAAATGTGGCCGGATTGACATTCCGCTCACCCGCCGAAACGGTATCCCGCTACCTTCCCGAGCTTCGCGGAAAGGCGTCCGTCATCGTCGTCCTTTCCCATCTCGGTTATGCGGCTGATCGGAGGCTGGCGGAGCAGGTCCCTGGGATAGACGTGATTGTCGGCGGTCATTCCCATACCCGTGTGGACAGCCCGACCAGGGTAGGCAATACGGTTATCGTTCAGGCCTGGGAGCACGGCAAGACTTTGGGCGTGCTGGATATTGCCCTGTCGGGCGGGAAGATCACCTCTATCGACGGCCGGCTCGAAGATATCCGACCGGACCGGGGAGAACCTGACCCTGACGTTCTTTCGCTGGTGCAGAAGTACAAGAGGGAGGCGGATGCCGTCCTTGAAGGAAGGGCAGGGGAGAGCGGGATCGACCTGGACGGTGAGAACGTCAGGAAGCGAGAGACGAATCTCGGCGACCTGGTCGCGGATATCATGCGGGACGTCTCCGGGGCCGATGCGGCGATTATCAACGGCGGCGGCATACGGGCAAGTATCGCCAAGGGTACGATTCTGGTAAAGAATGTGTATACCGTTCTGCCCTTCGATAACTACATTGTCGCCATTCGACTCAGTGGCAGCCGTATCCGCCAGGCCCTCGAGCATGGTGTTGCCGGCGCGGAAACAGGTTCGGGAGCTTTCCCGCAGGTGTCGGGGCTTTCCTTTACCTACGATCCAAAGGCTCCGGCGGGTTCGCGGGTCCGGCAAGTGCTGATCAACGGAAAGCCCCTCGATCCCGCCAGGGAATATTCTGTCGCCACCAATGACTTCCTTGCCGCCGGAGGGGACGGATATACGGCCTTCGGCGAAGCTGTCCGGTCTTCCTCGGACTTTTCCGTAACGGGCGGCATGATGAAGGGAGAAAAGCTGGTGTACAGCGATTCCGGCAGATGGTTGCGGGATGTGGTCATCGAGTGGCTGAGGGGAAAGAAGAGAATCGAACCGTCCGTGGATAACCGGATCAGGGAGGTACGCTGATGCGGGTCTATGTAAATGACAGGCAGGTTGATCTTTTGCCCGGAATGACGGTGCGCCACGCCCTTATCGCGGCGGGACTTCTCGCGCAGGTGGATGAGGGCAAGAATGTCCGGGACGAATGGGGCAATCCGGTGGGACTGGACGGGGCTCTATCCGCAGGGGCAAGGATATACGTGAGATAAAAACCTCTTGTTTCAATGGGAAGAACTATGAATCTGAAACAACTGGAAGTATTTGTCGCTGTTGCCGAGACAAAGAGTTTCACCCAGGGGGCCGAAAAGTCTTATCTCACCCAATCAACGGTCAGTCAGCACATTTCCTCCCTGGAAAATGAATTCGGCATACGGCTCCTGGACAGGACCGGCAAAGGCGTGTACCTGACGGAAGGCGGCAGGATCTTCTATGATTGCGCCTGCCGGATACTGGCGGGAACGCAGGAGATGTCAACCGCCATCCGACGTTTCAAGGGTCTGGAGCAGGCCGTGCTGCGGATCGGGGGGAGCAATATCCCCGGTATCTACCTGATCCCCCGTTTTCTCCCCCTCTATCATGAACTGCACCCCGGCGTTTCCGTCCACGTTGTTCAAGGCGACAGCCATGAAATACTCGAACGGCTGAAAAACAATGAAATAGAGATTGGCTTTCTCGGCTGTCTGTACAACGACGAAGCTGTCCAATTTCACCAGGTAGCACGTGACAGTATCATTCTTGTTGTCGATAAAAACCATACCTGGAAGGATAAAGGGGAAATTTCCCTGGAAGAACTTGCGGAGGCATCGTTTGTCTTCCGGGAAGAGGGTTCCGGTACGCAGGGGACGGTTTCGGCTGCTCTCACAAATGCCGGGGTTATTCCTGATCGTTTGCGCGTGATTGCCAGATTGGGAAGTAATGAGGCTGTCAAGCAGGCTGTCTGTGGTGGGGGCGGAGTTTCATTTATGTCAGAACTATCCGTGAGAAATGAATGCGAACGGCGTGAACTGTTTCCTGTGATTGTAAAGGGTCTGACCATAACAAGGAACTTCTTTTGCGCTTACAGGCGTGGACGTGAGCTTTCTCCGGCAGGACGCTCATTCCTGGATACTATCGTCCAGTGGTTTCATGATGAGCGATTTCGTCCATAAATATTGCCATGTTCACGTAACCTGCGGTGCTTGTTTGACACTCTTTCGATTTTCAGGCTATCGACAATAACGATATAGTGTATTTATGGAGCGATAAAGTTCGAGCTTTTTTTGAGATCTGTTAGTGGAAAAACCTTTCAATATTAACCCTTTATTATCATTCGAAGGCAATTTCCCGCTTGCCACAATGATATATATTGTGGTATATAACGTTCGGTGGGGGAGTCAATGTAAAATATAGTTCTATTTATATATAACGTTGACATTTCATACACAAACCAAGAGGACCTGTTAACCCATTATTTCTGATACTATTTTATCAAATTGTCTTGACGAAGTTTTTGAGCTTGTGTTATTTCAAGAACAATTAAATCTTTGCAAAACGCGAAGAATTTTTTTTGATTGTGGTTATATAGCTCCTTATATTTCGTAACGAAATAAACAAGAGATACGTTTCACGATTCATTGGAAAACAAGGTTTTCTTAGTATAGCAGGCGGTCATTCCCTCTCCAGGGAATACTTCGCTTCCGGTAAGTAATAATTTTCATGTAATCAGGCGCTCATTTCGACATCTGCTTCCAGCGGACTCATCGGAACCCGCATTGATACCGATGAAATTTTCGGTATTGATGCGGGTTTTTTTTATGCTGTAAATCCAAACCAAAAGAGAGGAGAGCATCATGGCAGTATGCAAGTGCACCGGCGAACATGTTGATTCGCCGCAGGATGTAGAACTGGCTGAATTGCTGGACCACTACCGGGGTTACGCAGGGGGATTGATCCCGGTGCTGCAGGGAGCGCAGGACATTTACGGATACCTGCCGGCGGAAGTGCTGGAGAAGATCTCGCAGGAACTGAAGATCCCGTTCAGCGAAGTATTCGGGGTCGTCACGTTCTACGCCCAGTTTCACCTGAAGCCGCGCGGCCGCAACATCATCCGGGTATGCCTGGGGACCGCCTGCCACGTTCTGGGCGGGTCGAAGATATTCAACACCCTGAAAGACATTCTCGGGGTAGACAACGGCGGCACCACGGAAGACCTGCGCTTCACCCTGGAATCCGTGGCCTGTATCGGGGCCTGCGGCTTGGCGCCGTGCATCATGATCAACGATGACACCCATGGCCGTCTGGTGCCGGATGCTCTGAAAAAAATTACCGAACAATACAAGTAGGGGGAGAAGGGATGACAAGCTTACAGAAATCACGCTCCAC